>CALOEF010000019.1:0-12025 GCA_942492165.1 uncultured Planctomycetaceae bacterium | reverse complement strand
TGACAGGGCTCTCTGATGAATCGCTTCTCAACTCAAATGCGGAACGATCAACGCCTGCGAATTCACGTACCACTCCCGTTTCACCGATCGGAACAAAAACTTCAAAAGCAGACCGCTGGGGACCAATCCCCGATTTTTTAAAAGATGTTGAAGTGCCCGGAGATGATGTACCAGGAGGTGAAGTACCGGGTAAAGAATTTTCTGATTCGGAATTATCAGATCCTGTTTTTGAACCTAATCCAAAGCAACCCACGGGTCCGCCAGCCTTTGAAAGATCAATTTCTGATTCGATTCCATCTGGTTCAAATCATGTTAAACCTGGACACAATAATGCGTGGGAAGTAAATCCATCGCAGCAAAAACAGGATCCAGTCCGATCCGAGCGAAGGCATTCGCCGCAATTACGAATTCATACTGTCAGGTCAGGAGAAACTCTGTCAGAGATTTCGATTCGTTATCTGGGAAGTAGTCGACGCTATCGGGAAATCTTTAACCTGAATCGTGATCAACTTCGAAGTCCAAACGATATCCGTGAAGGGATGAAGTTAAAGGTGCCCGTCCATCCTTCATCTCAAACTAAGCCACAGTCAGCGAACAGTCAGACCTTTAGTGGAGCATCGGCGAATGCCGGTAAGAGAACGATAGGAAAGATGGTGTCTCAGCCGACTCTGAAATCAAGTCCATCAACAGTCCAGTTTGAAGGTTTGATCGAATCGTTGACTGATTTAAAAGACCAGAAAACGATTCAGGATTTGAAACAGAATCGTAGTTTTGGGCAACTGGAAGAAACAAATAGTTCCCGTAATATCCCGAACAGGAAACAAGAAAACGCGTCGATGCCACAAAGCTATCGAAAGTTTATCCCCATTCCCCGTTCTCCCTTAACTCCAAAGGCAGTCGCTCAGCCTGTAACGAAGCAGAAGACGTCTTTATCCCAGGTTCAGCCTGAAAATATGAATCAAATTGTAGAAGGGGTGTTTTCAGAGTTTCCTTCTAATACGAACCAGTCTGGAAAGACAGCAAAAACAAAGACTTATACCATCAAACAAGGTGATACACTGGAGTCAATCGCTCTGCGGATTTATGGTAAACGTTCCGCTGCGTTTCAGATCTACCAGAAAAACTCGTGATCTTTTGAAGAATGCAAATTACATCCGGCCCGGAATGGTGCTCCAGCTTCCGTAACTGGAGAATCACTTCGTCCCAGTTAAAGGTAATGATAAACCATCGAATGCCAGTTCGACATGCTCAGGCAGACTGGCGTTCGTTTCTTCATGCTCAAGCGAGTGCGAAATATGCGTGAAGTAAGCACGTCTGGGTTTTACCCTCTCAACGACTTCCAGGCTCTGTTCCAGATTAAAGTGTGTGGGGTGTGGTTTGATTCTTAAGGCATCGATAATCAGGTACTCCAGTCCTTCCAGGTACTGCCAGCTTTCTTCCGGAATATGACTAACATCGGTACAGAAAGCGATGTCGTTAATCCGGTATCCCAGGATTGGCAGTGTGCCATGCATCAGTCGGATAGGTTGAATTCTCAAGCCCAGCAGATCAAAAGGCTCCAGGGTAACACGTTGGAAATCCAGCCTTGGCCTCGACATGTGGTGAAGATTGTGGGTAGGTTCTTCAAAAGCATAGTTGAAAGAACGGCGAATCTGTTGTTCCACGATCTCTTCACAGTGGAGTGTAACCGATTTTTCCAGTCGATAGCCGCTGATTCTGACATCATCCAGACCGAATAGATGGTCGGCATGGCTATGAGTATAGAGTACCGCGTGAACCCAGGGGATATTTTCCCGTAGCATTTGCAGTCTTAGCTCAGGTGGTGTGTCTATTAAAAAGCCACCTTCAGGAGCGCCAATATATACGGAAGTGCGTCCTCTCTGGTTCTTCGGGTTTGGTGAAGTACAGACATTGCAGTCACATCCGACGATGGGAATTCCTACGCTGGTACCGGTACCCAACGTGATGAATTCACCACGCCTCTCGGAAAAAATATTTGATTCCTGTTGCATTACTCTTTCATCACTTTTTCAATGGCAATGATCAGCCTACGCCGCAATATTCGCTGACTCCATCCGCAGTGACAACCAGTAACTGATCCGTAAGCGGGTGGTCCATTTTCAAATAATCACTGGCGATATTGTGCTGAATTTTTTCTATGATCTGTGACTCGCTCAAATTTAGCGCCCAGCAGAAAGTCACGATTGGGAACCCCGGCCAGAAATTCGCTGCCCAGAAAACGGCGGGCTTGCTGGTAAAATGACTTACTGAGTACCTGAGATGCATTATAGGCATCTGGTTTACTTTGAATGATCATGTTTGGTCCGTCTTCCCGGGACATGCAGATTAACTCAATTTGATTGTCTTCAAAATACCGGTCCAGATTTTCCAGTGCAATCTCATGAATTTGCTTCACTGTTAATTCCCCACTTTTCCAGCAGATTCTCGTGAATATACCAGTACGCATTCGATTCGTCGACCACATACAGAATCGCCAGATTAGCAATCCAGGTTCTCCCCGACAAAGTTGGGGAAAATGTTCTTTCCAGCATTCGCGGGACAACAGGACTGGCATGATTCGATCCTGCACCTCGGATCAGATTCCGGTTCAGTCTGACGGTTCTCCCCATTCATTGATTTGCAGAATCGTCGCGAAAGCCCGCGTGATATTATTCTCGAGATTTAGATCGGGAATTGCTCAGGTAAGAACGATAGAAATTCGTCAGATTCATCTCTGATTCACCAAATTTCAGGCGAAATCCAGGTATGATTTGTGAATTGACGAGAGGAAATTTTTTCTGAGCCAGTTGTAAAACTTTGTGTGCAAATAATTCAGGTGGATTCGCTGGATTTGAAGAGACTTGAATGGAGTACAGAATTCGTTGTATCGTTTCGTAGAGTTCCTCATGGCATTTTGGTTCGTAAAATAAAGTGATCACCATCTGAATGGAATGCTCTCTGATCACCCATAGATTCCAGTGGTGCCAGCAATTCTGGGAAAATGAAAACTTCGTTACCAGTTCTTTCCACCAGGAAGAGCTGCTTTGGAGGATTGCTTCGCCTGAATAGCCAACCGAATCATAATCGATGACTAAAGGGCCCCGCTTTTGAATATTTCGGTGTTTGACAAATAGTTGATCGAAATCGATTTGCAGATCTGATTCAAAATTCGAATGAGGAAGTTCTGATTTCCAGTTACAACTGATGGTTAAGGTGGCATTTTTGTCAGGCAGGTTAAGTTGGAGAATCCCATCCTGCTCATCTTTGATCCAGTTCGATGGATAGGAAAGTGAGTACCAGTTTGCGGGCCCAGTATAGTTTGTCCAATGTTTGCATTGAAGTTCAGACAAATTCACCACCAGTTTCAAATATGATTCTTATTTGGTAATGGACAGAAGTAAGATACACCTCGTTCTTTGTATGTCTTATGCTGGTATGTCTTAAGAGGTGAATTTCTACCAGAGTCTGAATATATACGATTTTGAAAAACAACTCTATCTGAAAAACCAGACAGGTCATTTGAATTGACCATCTGCTGTGAATCTAAGCAGCAAAATGCCTTCGAGGAGGGCAGATTTGGAGTCTGGTTGACGTGGAATGATTGTTAAAAAAGAGATATTAATTTTATGTTGTAAGTCGACTTTTTATAACATGTTAAGGAAGTGGTTCAGATGGGGGTATCGCTGGTACGACGTTTGCTTTGGTGTTGACCATACAGAGGAAGGAAACGATGGATCTTCCTCTGCTGACTTGAACTTCACCAAAGGATACGCTGCTGGGGAGTATAGCCGAACTTTCCCTTGTCGGGACTGTTTGGGCGAGCGCCTATACACTCAGCGGCGTCCTTTTTTTATCAGCACACAAAACGTGCTGATAAGTTCAATATCATAGAATGGTGGAACCGACGTTTCCTGCTATCTGTTCCATTTTTCTTTCGGAAAACAGTTTTGACTCCGCTGTCGGCTGAAGGAAGTGTCCGACTATTTCTGAGCAGATTGTTGATTTGCGGAAACGGGTTTCATTATCAGAAGTCCCAGCGGAGGCAGGTTCAGAGTCAGGCTGTGTTCCAGGCCATGACTTTCTACTTTCTCACTGTAAACACCACCAGCATTTCCGATATTGGAACCACCATAGATCCTGGCGTCACTATTAATGATCTCATTATAAAACCCTGCTTTGGGTACGCCAATACGGTATCCGTCTCGGGGGACAGGTGTGAAGTTGCCAATCACAATCACATGTTCACCATCGGTCGATATTTCGCTGGAACGCAAAAACGCTGTTCATCGAATCGTCGCACTGGATCCAGGAAAATCCTGCCTGAGAAAAATCGGTTTCATAAAGTGAATTTTCTGTGCGGTAAAGCTGATTTAAATCGCCGACAAGACGACGAATGCCATCGTGGTTCTCGTTTCCAATCAAATTCCAGTCGAGTTCGGTGTCATGATTCCACTCTTCCCACTGAGCCAGTTCTCCTCCCATGAAGAGCAGTTTTTTCCCCGGCATGGTGTATTGATAACCATACAGCAGTCGTAAATTTGCAAACTGCTGCCACATGTCACCCGGCATTTGTGAAAGTAATGAACGTTTGCCATGAACAACTTCATCGTGGGAGAGAGGCAAAACAAAGTTTTCCGTAAAGGCATAGATCATTCGGAAGGACAATTCTCCCTGATGATGTGAACGGTAGATAGGATCGAAGTGCATATAGCGGAGTGTATCATTCATCCACCCCATATCCCATTTCATGTTGAAACCCAGCCCACCGTTATAGACCGGATGGGAAACTCCACCCCAGGATGTCGATTCTTCAGCAATCGTGAGAATGCCCGGATATTCTCCGTGTAAGCTGATGTTCGCGTCTTTCAAAAATTGAATCGCTTCCAGATTTTCACGGCCTCCGCTCGAATTGGGCAACCCACTCCCCTTCTTCGCGTGAATAATCCAGGTAAAGCATTGAAGCAACGGCATCGACGCGTAAACCATCAAAGTGATACTTATCAATCCAGAAATGGGCACTCGACAATAGAAAATCGCGAACTTCATTCCGCCCATAGTTAAAGATGTAGGTGCCCCAGTCTGGATGAAAACCTTTTCTGGGATCGGCATGCTCGTACAGGCATGTTCCGTCAAAGCGGCCGAGGGAGTGACCATCTGTTGGAAAATGGCCCGGAACCCAGTCAAAGAGTACACCGATACCGGCCTGATGGCAATAATCGACGAAAGTACATCAAATCATGGGGGGTGCCAAAGCGGCTGGTCGGTGCGAAATAACCGGTCGTCTGATAGCCCCATGAGCCATCGAACGGGTGCTCTGTGATTGGCATCAGCTGAATATGGGTGTAGCCCATCTGATGCACGTAATCGACCAGTTGCTTGGCGAGTTCGCGATAAGTATAAAACTGCCGCCCATCTTTCGGACGCTTCCAGGAACCTGGATGGACTTCATAAATTGAAATGGGTTGCGTATGCCAGTCAGTTGTTTCCCGCTTGTTGATCCATTCCTGATCTTGCCAGGGAAAATTGTTCAGGTCATAGACGATCGAAGCCGTTTTAGGGCGTAGTTCCGAGTAGAATGCAAAGGGATCGCTTTTTTCAAAATACTCCCCATTCTGGCCGCGCAGACTGAATTTGTAGGCTTCACCTTCTGTAATGCCGGGAATGAACCCGGACCACACGCCGGCATCGCTGGAATTCAGATAGTGTTCCCCGTGTTTCCAGTGATTACTGTCACAAATAATACAAACTTCTTTGGCATTGGGAGCCCATACGGCAAACCGGGTTCCCTTAATACCGTTGGCCTCGTCAGGGTGTGCTCCCATTGAATTATACATGGTACAGTGCATTCCAGTCTTTAGTGCATGAAGTTCTGCGGATGTAAATAATGGCCTTCTGGACTGATCTTTTTTGTGTTGACCTTGTGTGCGCCAGCGGGCTGTCGGCTGATTCTGATTTGTTTCTGTATGTGAAGATTGACCCATTGAGGTTTCTATTTAACCATCCCTGTTTTGAATCGGCAGACTTACAAATCAGCGCAATTAGTAAACCGGTTATAACAAGATTTCGACCAGATTGTTACTCTGCCTTAATGCGGTTTTTCAGTCACGGAGACTTCGGACAACCAATTGCAGCTACGACTTGTTTGAAGGCTCTAATGTGAATGATATTCTCATTGTAGTAATTATGATGACTACATAAATAGAGGCAATCAGGGTGAATAAACCGCTCAGGTGAACCCCAAAATGTTTGAATTTCCAGATTCTGACATTCTTTACTCAAGTGATTCATGTAGTAGCGAACTATAATTCAGCATTGTTGAATATTCCAGATCAATGTTGCAAGTCTGAACTTATGCACTGTTGTGGATGTTAGTTTGGCTGAGGATTTCATTTTGTCCATTCATCGTCATGCTCTGCTGATATTAGGGCCAATCGTTCTGATAGCAGGTTTTTACCTTCTGGCGTTTTCGGGAACGCAGGAAGGAAGAGCTTCTTCAGGCGCGGTCCGTTTAAGCGCTCCAGAAGTATTCAACACGTCACCTCAAATCAAAACAGCTCTGCCAGAAACACATTTACAGGAGAAATGTGAATCCCAGGCAATATTATTACAGCAACGAATTTCGATTCCGACGAATCGCTTCGTCCGAGAGCCATACATTCTGATAGGGGATTATGAAACCGAAACACTGGATGCGCTCTACCATAAAATCATCCTGCCAACGCAGCGCGCCTTGAATATTTCTTATTTTGATCACCAGCCCGATTCACCGATATCGATCGTTGTGCTCTCAAATCAGGAACGCTATCAACGGGTGGCCTCTGATCTCGATCAAAGAAAAGTGGGATCTTACTATGGGTATTTTCAGTCAAATGAAATGCGTATTGTGCTGAATCTGACGACCGGAAGTGGAACCCTGGGACATGAACTCACGCATGCCCTGGCTCAAATTGATTATCCTGATATGCCGGAATGGTTTGATGAAGGACTGGCTTCCTTACACGAACAAAGTGAATTTTCAGAAGAAGGGGATCAACTGGTTGGTGTTTCAAACTGGCGAGTTCAGCTTTTGCTGACTGCCTTGGATCGCGACCAGCTTCCAGGAATCACGTCGCTGGTCCAGCAGAGCAATATCAGTCATCAACAGGAAGCACTTACTTATGCATATGCGCGCTACTTTTGTATTTATCTGCAGGAGAAGAAGCTTCTCTCTGCCTTCTATCGGAAGCTGCGTACGAATCAGCAGTCTGATAAAACCGGCATGCAAACTCTCGAACAGATATTGAATGTCAATGATCTTTCTGAAGTCGACTTTGACTTTCAGAAATGGCTCACTGGATTTCGCACAAATTCCGATTGATAAAATAAGAGGGCTGATAACCCGCTCCAAAGTGAACATGTGAGTGTGAAGCCACTGAAAAACGGTTCGCTCAAACAAATGCCGCTCTTGGCCATTCCCGTCATTTTCAATGGGTTCTATAATTAAGAGTCTTTGATTTTTGATTATTATCACTATGGAAATACCTGCTTTATGAATACGTTCCGATTACGCGTCTGCAGCTTTGAAAGCCGAAAAAGTGATGCAATGCAGACCCTGATTGAACGGAATCAGGCTGTTCCGACGCTCGTGCATTCGATGGACGAAATCCCTCTGGAAAATAATGAGCACGTAAAAACATTCTGTGAGAAATTATTTCGAAATGAAATCGACGGAATCGTGTTCCTGACAGGCGTCGGTGCGACCGCGTTGTTGAATGCCGTGGCGCTTTATTATCCGCGTGAACAGTTTCTGGAAGCACTGCGAAACATGACTGTAACCGTCCGCGGCCCCAAACCCACGGTGATCTTACGAAAATGGGAAGTCCCCATTCATTATTCGGCTCCCGAGCCCAATACCTGGCATGAGATCATCTCCGTTTGGGATCAGCATGAATTTTCTGTGCAAGGTAAGCAGATCGCCGTTCAAGAATATGGAAAACCAGTACAAGAATTCTACGATGAATTACTCGCACGTGGCGCACAGGTGCTGCCGGTGACAGTCTATCGTTGGTCATTGCCACAAGACACGAGTGACTTGAGAAACGCCGTCCATGCCACGATACAAGGGGAATTCGACGTGCTGATGTTTACCAGCGCGCAGCAGATCTCGCATGTTTTGCAAATGGCAGAAGCAGAACATGTCAAAACCGATTGGCTGCAGGCAGCTTCAAAAATAATGATTGCTTCCGTTGGTCCCGCCTGCTCTGAAGCATTGAAACAGGCAGGGCTTTCTGTCGACTTTGAGTCCAGTCCTCCCAAAATGGGGCCCCTCGTCAAAGATGCACTCCAGGCTGCACCTGAGATTCTGGCCCAAAAACGTTGATTTACAGCGCATCATTCGATTGTTTCAGGGAATCCGGTCCCGCCAGAATTTCAGTCCTCTTGAGTTCCTGCTAAAATATGATTCACAACGATCCATTATCAAAATCACAGTGGAAAGAATAGTCAATGAATTCCCCGTGGCTGATACAGCCCTCTATCAAAACAGTCGTTTCATGAAAGCCGTTCGTCGCGAACCCGTTGACACAACACCTGTTTGGATCATGCGGCAGGCGGGGCGTTATCTGCCGGAATACATGGCCATCCGCAGCAAAACAACGTTCATTGAACTTTGTAAAACTCCTGCTCTGGCTGCAGAAGTGACACTCACTGCACAGCGAGTGCTCGGCGTCGATGCTGCAATTCTCTTTGCCGACTTGTTACCGATCCTGGAACCGATGGGCCTGGATTTGGAATACCTCAAAGGCGAAGGTCCTGTGATCCATAATCCGATTCAGGATGCTTCCCAGGTCGATCGACTCACGGATATTGCTGACATGAACTGTCTTGAATTTGTGTTTGATGCAGTTAAGTTGATTCGTGCCGATTTACCCGCTGACATCCCCCTGCTCGGTTTTGCAGGCTGTCCTTTTACATTGGCCAGTTATGCCATCGAAGGGGGAAGTTCGAAGAACTACCGCCGTACCAAACAGATGATGTATAACGATCCGGGAGCCTGGCATGCGTTGATGACACGCTTTGTTGATAACCTTGTGGTTTATCTTCGGCGGCAAATTGAAGCCGGCTGTCAAGCGGTTCAAATCTTTGATAGCTGGGCCGGTTGTCTCTCGCCGGAAGACTATCAGAAATATGTGATGCCTTATACGGCGAAGCTGGTTGCAGGAGTTCAAGACGATGCACCGGTGATCAATTTCCTCACCGGAAATCCGGCGTTACTTCCACTGCAACGTCAAACCGGCGGGCAGGTATTCGGTGTTGACTGGAGAATCAGCCTTAAAGAAGCCTGGGAAATCCTGGGCCCTGATGTTGCCGTTCAGGGAAATCTCGATCCGATTTCCCTCTATGCCGATATTCCCGTCCTCAGGGAAAAAGCAAAGTCCGTGCTGGATGCGGTCGCCGGCCGGAATGGTCACATCTTTAATCTGGGACACGGCGTCATGCCGGATATGGACCCTGACAATGTCAAAGCACTCGTAGAAATTGTCCACGAACTGGGGAGCAGGTAGAAACTGCGGCGCGATTTTTAACCCGCGTTTGTTTTGATCAATTAATAGTATGAATCAGCCTTCTCAACATTCAGAACAAACAAAACGCATTGCAGTCATCGGAGGAGGCATTACCGGCTTATCCGCCGCATATCGTTTGCTGGAACTGGCAGAGGAGCAATCGCGGACAATCGAAGTCACAGTCTTTGAATCCCGGCCAGCCGCCGGAGGTTGGATCGGAACCATTGATCAAGGTGATTATCTCATCGACACCGGCGCGGACATGTTTATCACGAATAAACCCGCGGCGATCGAACTCTGCAAGCGAGTCGGATTGGAAGAGGAGTTGATTCAAACCAATGCAAAATACCGTGGCGCTCTCATTCTCAAAGACGGAAAACCGGTTCCTGTTCCCCTCGGTTTTGAACTGATGACGCCGTCTCGCATCGGCCCCATCTTAAAAACGCCGCTGTTGAGTCCTTTAGGGAAAATACGTATGGGGCTGGAATGTCTGATCCCACGCCGCCAGAGCCCCTCAGGATTAGACAAGGATGATGAAAGTCTGGCCAGTTTTGTCAATCGACGTTTTGGACGGGAAGCACTGACGCGACTGGTCCAACCCCTGGTCGCCGGGATTTATACTTCTGATCCCGAGAAGTTAAGTCTGCGTGCCACCCTGCCTCGCTTTTTGGATATGGAACGCGACCAGCGCAGTCTGATCAAGGCCATTCGAAAACAAAAACGAGAAACCCAATCGAATGATGCCACCGGGGCGCGTTATGGATTGTTCGCCGCTTTCCGCGGAGGCATGCAGACCTTGATTCGAACATTGGCAGAACGGGTTTCGGAGCAAGGTTCTATTTTGTACGGTCATCGCGTCACCAAAGTCTCTCCTTCACCGCAGTCGGGCTACGATCTGACGGTGGAAACTTCAGACGATACTCCAGCAACCCAACACTTCGATGCCGTGATCTTTTCGACAGCAGCTCCCCTCACTGCAAAGATGACAAATCATTTCGCTCCCGAACTCTCCAGTTTGTTGAACAAAATCGAATACGCTTCGACGGCGATTATGGTCAGCGTTCATCGACTGGCAGACATTCGCCATCCGTTAAATGCATTTGGTCTGGTGATCCCTGCTGCAGAAAAACGAAAACTCTTTGCCGTCGCCTTTGCGAGTCGAAAATTTCCCGGTCGTGCACCCGAAGGTTGTGTGCAACTGCGCACTTTTGCGGGTGGTGCGATGCAGCCGGAAATTCTGGAAAACTCCGACGAAGAGTTAACTCAGATTGTCAGAGAGGAACTGTCAGATATTCTGGGAGTTTCCGGCGAACCGCTCTTCTCAAAGTTACTCAGGCATAATCAATCGATGCCACAATATCATTTGGGTCATCTCGAACTGGTAGAACAAATCGAGCAACAGGCGGCCCAATACCCTGCTCTGGAGTTCGCAGGCAACGCCTATCGTGGTGTTGGTATTCCCGATTGTATCCACAGCGCGGAACAAGCCGCCGCGAGATTGTTAACGTCATTCAACCAGTAATGTAAGGTACATGACAAAAGAACGGGTAGGTTGTATAACCGGCTGCCTTCAGCAAGCGAACATTTTTAATCATTAACCCAACGTCAATCCCACCACCAGCGAGTCGTTTTCTCTCCACGACGTTCAAAAGCGGCCCTTTTTTTCTTGTCGAGACTTTGATCCCTTGATGTCTGAAACTCCGTCTGATTCACAACAGCCCGTGCGTTCACGGTCACTCCCCCGCCGACCAGGCAGATCATCAAGCGACTGGCCTTCTTGTAATTCATGGCCGTCGGAACCTGTTTTGGAATATTTCCCATAGGTACAAGATAATCGACTTCGCTGGAAAAGAAACGAGGGTCCCAGTTAACACGCTGGTCCAGTCGTTCTTTTTTAATCAATGCAGCCAGAACGGTTAAGTCAGTAATTGATTGCAGTTCTGCAAAGGTCGGGTGTTGATCGGCCAGTTTGGCAAAGTGTTTTGTAAACTGTTGTGCGTACTTTGTCGTCGATAGTCGAGTCTGGGCGGCGTCGGACCGTTGTCCTGCCTGATTTACAAATTCCTCTTGCGACATCATTTGCAGTCGCTGTCCCGAAAAATGAAACGCATCGCGGTCTTCTGTTGTTGTGAATGCATCGTACAACGGAGTGAACCACCAGCGCTGGGTGCTGTTGCCTCCCCCTCTCAACGTTGCCAGATGACTTTTGATCTCACGTATTCCTGAAGGCTCAAGACCAATCGAAATCCGTTTCAACATATAGTCGGCTTCTACCAGCACGCGTGCATAATTCGAACCCGCGGGAACACCTGTGACAGAGACATCCTGCATGCCTAAGATCTTCGCCATCGTTTTGAAACGCGTCACAGCTGACGCAGCCGATGAGGCACCATTGGTGCGGCGGATATACTCATTCATTTTTGCCAGATTTTCCTGCCTTGCATCGAACGAGCAACCCGTGATCAACCCGCGTTCCTGCGATT
>CALOEF010000018.1:0-39866 GCA_942492165.1 uncultured Planctomycetaceae bacterium | reverse complement strand
AAGGATTCATAACAGCAATGGTGGAACGGTCACTCTGACATCAAGCGAGATCAATGGCAATGATGCCGAAAATGGTGGTGGTATCTACAATACAACATCGGGAACTTTGGAAATTATCGACACGACTCTGGACGGCAACTCTGCAACCGTTGCCGGTGGAGCCATTTATAATTCTTCTGAAGTGGCAGTCGGAAATGGTGAAGGTGGTGATGACAGCGGAATTCCTGATATTCCTGACCCGAAATCATCTGAATCGAAAAACATGAGTGAAACAGAAGAACCAGCTCAAAAGTATCTGGGACTGGTTCCCCGCTATTCCACAGTTTCTCAGAAAGCGAATTTGATGAATGGCAAAGTGAAAGGACTTTATGCCAAGATGAAATCACAATTCAAATCGCCAGGTTGGATCCGAAATATATCTGACAAGCAGGAAGAAGTACAAATATATGAGGGCTTCGACAATGAATTATCCTGTATTGACCTGGCTCCTCAACTAGACCAGTTTCCAACTCAGCCTGAAGGAATTTACCCTCAGCCAGTGCTTCCCAAACTCGACACGAAAGAGAAAGCTCTCCCTCGGCTTCCACCCGCCGGTGAAACAACGTATTTAGATAATTCCTGGAATGTATCGGCAACCCTTGAGCAAATACCTGTTTCCAATTCTGTCAAGAATTATTCAACTCGGGAAGATCAAATAGAACTCTGGCCATTCTCCAATTTGAAACTGCAGAACGCAGCTCAGTCAATCCAGTCAAAGACGAGAGTACCGGTTTCGATTCCACATCATTTGTCTGTTCCTACGATGCTGTCACAAGAAAAATCGACAACCGTTCGAAAAATCAATTTTCAGAGATCTGAAGATGATCGGGGATTTCCTGAAATAAATCCATTGGAAAATGCCCCCATTAAGATAGAACCACGAAAAGTTTATTAAAATGGAGTTATCAAGGTGGGTCATATCCTCCGGGATGAAAAGGATGACAGCGGCAGATCCTTAAGATGCCTTTGAACGCCCCTTTGAACGCCCCGTGTTTTCTCACTGCCTGAATGAAATACTCACTACACGTTGGGTGAAATCGACACTGTTTTCCTATCAGATGGCTTAATGTCATCTGATAGCCACGAACCAGACCAATCAAGGCCTTTCTGGGAAAGTAATAAAGGTTTCGGACGATTTGCAAAGCAATCTGTTTCATTAGCTTTGCTTGTGCTCCAGTCGACGGTCAAGTTTTTTAGTGAGTCGCTTTAATGAGTGTTGGTATTGTTTCAAATCTGCCTGCAGTTCTGCTCGAGGAATAACGATCAGATCTAATCCTGCGGGAAGCTGATGTTGTACGAGGCGATATGCTTCTCGAATGAGTCTTTTTTTTCTGGCCCGCATTACTGCATTTCCATTTTTTTTGGAAACACTGACTCCCAGGCGGCTTCGGTTCAATTGGTTTCGGGTTGCAAATAATAACAGGCAATGGTCACTGGCTCGCTGGCGTGCTGAGTAAATCTCTGCAAAATCCTGCTGACTGCGAATTCTATTGATGCGTGGAATCCGAATTGCTTCACAGAGTTGCTTGCCTCCCGGGAAATATGACTAATCTCTTAAGGTTGTTGTGGTTCTTCTTCGGCCTCTTCCGAGTCATCGGAAAGATCTTCAACCGAGGTATCTGGAGACGAAGGACGGTCTGAATGATTTTGAGCAGGATAAGGTCTTCGAACCATACCGCGTACCGAATGGCCAAACAGTGATGTGAAAATTAGAATTCCTACACCAGTTCCTACCAGCAACCAGATAATGAGTAGCATCACTCCTAATTCACGAGGTCGGTTGTCTTTTTTTTTCTCTGAATCAGCAGCTGAATCGTGGCTGTTTTTTTCGACAGTGACTGATCCAGCTTCAATGTTCTGAGCCAAGAGCTGATTCGGTGGCAAGCATAACAATGAAATAAAAATAATTAACAAGCAGCTCAAAATGTGTTTTTGATTTTGCCGGATTGGATATTGCATCGACATCACCATACTTTCGACCGAGGGTCTTCAGAATTGAGTTGCTTAAGTTGCTCGTAGAGTCCCCGCTCTTGATCACTGAGTTCTTTGGGGGCGGCAATTTTGATTGAGCAGATTTGATCACCTGGTTGCTTCGTTTTACTGTTGGTGACCCCCTTTCCACGAAGGCGTAATTTTGCTCCGCTGGACGTTCCGGGTGGGATTGTAACTGTGACTTCCCCTTCAGACAGGGTAGGGACATCTACTTTAGCTCCTAATGCGGCTTCAGTGAGAGTGACAGGCACTTCCAGTACCAGGTTACTTCCATCCCGTTTGAAATAAGGGTGATTGCCTACTTTGATCGTAAGTAGTAAGTCGCCAGCAGGACCACCCTGGATTCCCGGGTTTCCCTGGCCGCTGAGTCTGATAACTGATCCATTGTCGACGCCCGCAGGAATCTTAACAGTCAATTGTTCAGAAGATCTGCCTGTCTTCAGACTGATTTCATGTTCTCCGCCGAGCACCGCCAGATGAAAAGGGATCTCAATTTGCAGCCTGATTGATTCACCTTTTTGTGGTCGAGGTTGAGCTCGTCTTCCACCTCGAAAAGCACCTCCAAATAAATCACCTAACTCGACTCCACCGCCGCCGAACAGGTCTTCAAAATCGACTGGCCCGCCTCCACCCGCTGATTGATAATGCCCTCCACCTGGTCCTGCTTGTTGAAATGAGTGTCCAAACTGGTCATATTGTTTACGTTTGTTCTCGTCACGAAGAATTTCGTATGCTTCCTGTACTTCTTTAAATTTTTGGTCGGCTGTTTTATCATCCGGTGCCATATCGGGATGATATTTTCGTGAAAGCTTCCGATATGCTTTCTTGATTTCATCTGCACTGGCACTACGGGAAATCTCCAGTATATCGTAATAATCGCGTTTGTTCATGGATTTCAAATTCGTTTCTATTGCCTGTTAAATGAATCAATCTCTGATTCTCAGTTAGGGACATTCTACGTTTGAAATAAACTGGTTTTCAAGTTTGCCTTGTCTATAACTCTTTATTATCAGTTCTTTTATTGTGAGTTTAGTAAACAAATCGATTCTTTGGTGGAGGTAAGCAGCCTAAAATGGGACTACTTTATAATATTTGAAATGATACGTCTGACTGGAAAACAGATTAAATGTTAAAATTTGCCATACGGAATCTTCTGAGCCGATCGCTACGCTCCTTTTTATGTTTAATGGGATTAACAATTGCCATCGCAGGTATGGTGGGACTGTTTTCCATTGCAGGTGGACTGAACAAGACGGTTTCTCAAACATTTGGCAAAGATACAGGGATTGTAGCGATGCAGCCTGGCGCGCCAATCCCCTTGTTTTCAAGAATCCCGCGAGCGTGGGGATCTGAAATCAGTCAGATTCCCGGAGTCGCAATTGTCAATCCAGAAATCTGGTCTCGAGTCAATATCATTGAAGGTCAACCAGTGATAAGCCCTCCCCGGTTTTTATTTGGGACAGAGCTTACCTCCCGATTAAAACTGAAGAATGGAATTTATCGCGATGCAATTTATACTGGTCGATTTTTATCTCTAAAGGATCAGGGAACATTAAACACAGTGATTAGTCGACAGATTGCTGATCAACATCAGAAACAGGTTGGTGACAAAATCGATGTTAATGGTCAGTCAATGACCATTGTTGGGCTTTATGACTGTGGCTCACTTCTGCTTGATGTGGCTATCATTCTGGATATCGAAGTAGTACGTGAAATTACGAGATTCGATCAGAATAGTGTCAGTTGCTTCTATCTTGAACAATCAGGTAAAGTCAAGAATGAAGTGATAGTGGAGAAGATTAAAGATCACTTTCGAGGTCGTGAACTGGCCTCCTGGCAACCGGCATCTTTGTCGCTGGCCCATTCTTCGCAATCGAATATGCTTCAAGATTTATTCAATTCAATTGATCGAACTTTTAAGGGTAGCACAGGTGATGATTCGGAAGAAAAAAATGAACCAGTGATCAAAAACAAAAATCATACGCAGGTAAGTTCGATAGCCGAAACAAATCCCGAACCAGATCAAAGTCAAAGTTCATTGGAAGTACGATCTGCGGCAGATTGGGGAGATCGATTAGATCAATTTACAGCTGATCTGGACATATTCCTCGGTTTGATGACAGGGATCGGAGTTTTGATTGCGATTTTGAGTATTATCAATACGATGTTGATGAGCGTCATGGAGCGTATTGTAGATTTTGGAATTCTCAAGGCCAACGGCTGGTCGAATCGGGATGTGATGCTCTTGATCACTGCAGAGAGTTCTTTACTTGGAGTTTCAGGTGGGGTTCTGGGAGGAATATTAGGTTTACTGGCTATTTCCATTGTGAACTGGAAATTTGCTGACCAGGTACATCTCTATGCCAGCCCGGGATTGCTTTTATTTGGTGTTGTATTCAGCACTGTTCTGGGGGTATTTGGAGGGTTATACCCTGCCTGGTGGACGACAAGGATGACTCCTATCGATGCGATTCGCCGTGGATGAGATCGAATTAATCCACCCCTGAAACCAACTGAGGAAGAGAGTTTTGAATGATTGAAGTCCGTAATGTAGAGAAAATACATCAAACCGGTGAAACCGAAGTACGTGCTCTACAGGGAGTGAGCTGTCATTTTCCCGGTCAGACATTTTCCTTTATTTTAGGACCTTCCGGGAGTGGAAAAAGCTCATTACTCTATTTAATGGGTGCGCTTGATAAACCAACTGCGGGGGAGATCTTTGTTCAAAACCGTTCTCTTTCAACATTGAATCATATGGAACGTGATACATATCGTCGTGAAAAAGTAGGGTTTGTATTTCAGAATTTTAATCTGTTGAAAAATTTGAATACTATAGAGAATGTTCTGGCCCCCTATTTACCATCGGGCATTTCATCAGAGCAAAAACAGAGAGCAGAAGACTTGCTGAAACAGGTTGGGTTGGGCCAGCGAATCACACATCGACCGAGTCAATTATCGGGGGGAGAACAACAACGCGTCGCAATTGCCCGTGCCTTGCTAAAACGACCTTTACTCATTCTGGCAGATGAACCGACGGGTGAACTGGACACGAAGACCGGGGAAGAAATATTTCATTGTCTGAGGGATATGAGCGAACAGTACAAGACGACAGTTGTCATTGTGACCCATGATGAACGCTACATTAGAGAAACAGATTATATTCTTCGATTACGTGATGGTAAAATTGCCGATGATTTCGCCGGTTAAAGGCATTCGAGTCTTCTTATCCATTGACTTGAACAGATTCCCGAATCATTAATCGTGTCATATTTGAGTTCCACTACGGTTCGGGTTTGTGAGCCATAACGGAATTCAAGATTCGATTGAAATTCTGGCAGTAAATGTTAATGCTGTTTCTATTTGAAATTCAATCTGAGTCACATGTTGTACGATTGAGAATCAAGCAGTGTCAATTACGCCATTATGATTTTTGCGAAATCCCGGTCCTGCTTCCGGAGGGGGCGTCGCATAAACATTCAGGCGGACCAGTTCCAGATCAGTCAGGTGGCCTTCAACTGTAATGTAGGCAGATGCTGGATCGAATGCATCTGCCATGTTGGGGTGTTCCATATAATTAAAGTGGAATCGATTGACAGACTCAAATCGATCCAGGAGTTGTAAAAGGTCAAATTGAAAGCTGGCGGCAATAAACTGACCGTCGCGTTGTCCTCCAACGATTTCTGTACTTCCAAGGAAGAGGCCCACTTCCCAGTGTGTATCAGTAAATTCACATTCGAATCCAACTCGTCCTACTTCATCGAGGGGGTTGAAAATTTCGGCTACTTCGTCCACGAACTGGTTTAACCAGACAGGACGACAATTTAAATTCATTCGTTCTGAAGGTGAGTTTTCAATTTGGTTAATCAGGTGTTGTATCGGCAGGTGTGAATGGGCCAACTTTGTTTCTCCGTCTCAATCTCTTAAATTCTCTTAGGTGTTTGAAAACGATGTAATTGCGTATGTTGTTTTCTCTTATTTCTATAGAGTTAATTATCGGGGAATTCCCGAGAAAGACCACACATCAATTTTACTGTTCTCTATAGATGATCTGTATCTGGTGTGTGTGAGTGCAAAATTGCCGGAGTGGACTGTCGCACCATTCCATCCAGATGCCGGGACCGTATTGGTCAGTCCGATTGTGTTAGCTGTCAAGAGTTTGATTCAAGTTGGATTATGACAGATTATCCGGTGAATCTACTACTGAATTACTGTTTTGAGTTGTTTGATATGAAGTTGAGTCAAAAATAGATAATCATGTTAAAAAAAGTAAGAAAATCTGATTTCAGTGTCATGATATTTGATCCCGATAGTGTTCAAGCTACTCGTTTGACAGTTCCCGAAGGTCGCTTACAATGAACCACGGATTATTGTCGTATTGTTTCAAAACAAATATTTCTAAATCGAAAATTAGATACAGACTCGATTTGAATTAGTTTTGCTATCAGAAGGATTAAAGGTTCACTGTGGAAGGTGCCGTTCGTAAAGCAGCCGTTTTGATTGAAGCCTTAAGCTGGATCAGAAGATTTCGTGGTCGATATGTCGTGATCAAATTAGGAGGTAGTGCTCTTGAAGAAGAGGCGGCCGTCAAAAGTTTTTTAACTGATGTGATCTTCTTGAGAACAGTCGGAATGCACCCTATTCTTGTTCACGGCGGTGGGAAAGCCATAAGCCAGGCAATGAGTACGGCGGGAATTGAACCGCGGTTTGTCCACGGCAGGCGCTACACTGATCAGCAAACGCTGGAGATTGCTACCAACGTACTCGCCAATCAAATCAGCGTGTCATTGGCTGAAGAAGTCCGAACGCAGGGAGCCCAGGCAGAGCCGCTTCATTTTGGGACTCGGAACTGTCTTCGCGGAGAACCACTTTCACTTCAAGCAGAAGATGGGTCTTCGATCGATTTAGGCCATGTCGGTTACGTGACTGATGTTGACCAGCAGTTATTAGCCGAAATCTGTGAATCAGATGCGATCCCGATTATCCCGTCAGTCGCTTTAGACTCAACAGGGCAGAAATTGAATGTGAACGCGGATACGGCTGCTGCTGCTTTGGCTCGTATCCTGAAAGCAGAAAAACTGGTATTTCTGAGTGACGTCCCCGGTATCTTTCTTGATAAAAATGATCCACAAACGTTAGTTTCGCATTTGGAAACCGACCGTTGTCGTTCTTTGATTGAAGATGGAACCATCGATGCCGGCATGGTTCCCAAAGTCGATGCGGCGCTGGAAGCACTTGCCAGTGGAGTTGGCAAGGTTCACATTGTAGATGCACGCTTGCCGCATTCGATTTTGCTGGAAATTTATTCGGATAAAGGAATTGGGACTGAGATTGTCAAGTAATCTGAACTCAGTCAGCGGTTTGCTGAATTTCCGGTAGTTCAATCGGTTTTGAAATGGAAAACTGGATTTCCGGATGCCTGATGATACCTCCCCAGTGAGCCACCACTCCCCAAAAGACTGAAAGTAATAGCGTACCTGCCAGAATAACCCACCGCTGCCAGCCTGGGATTTTTTCTCCCTGAAATCCCTGTAATAAGGCATTGCCGACCACCATCGATAAAACCACCATGGCCAGCAGGCCAGAACGTCCGAGGATCGCGTGAAATTCGACGGTTTCTTTCTGAATGTTGTAGTGTTCTTTTAAAAGATCATAAGCAGGCGGCCCCGAGAAGTAAGCGATCGTTGCTGTTAGTAATAGTGTCAACAACAGCCAACAACTGATTTTAAACAGCCGATCATCGTGAAAATACTGTGCTAGAATAAAAAGGATCGACAGACCCCAACAGCCGATAACGGGAATGTGAACCGTCAATAGATGGACTTGAGCTCCGTTCATTTTCGACCTGTCTTGATCGCTTCACTGGGATCGATGCCCTGGTCGACCTGACTATAGTCAAGTTCACTACCACCCATACTATGGGGGATAAGATAGCAGACTGTCATCACGATTGTTGCCAGGAGTACCACAATCCGTCCCACAGCTCCTTCTTTTTTTCTGGGTTTCAATCCAATGATGGAACAGGCAAAAACCCATGCGAGAAACATGAAGAGCATCTTATTGTCAGTCCAGTCTCCACCTAATGGAAATCCAGTCCAGTATTCTCCAAACGCATATTTTTGAACTAAGGGGCCTAGAATCATGCCGCCCACCGTCATGCCACATAAGGTGACCCAGGCGAGTTGACGCATATTGTATGGAGCAAATAACGCGGCGAGTCCAGATCGCATACCCAGCAGAATCGAAAAAATCATCAATGTAACATGCGGAAACAATACACCGTCCGGAACGGGATCTTTAAACCGAATGAGAACATATTCGTCAGCTTTAGCTGGAAAACGACGATCAATCCATCCACTCATTGTTTGAATATTTGCTTCTATGTAGTATTCCAACTTACCGGCAGCCGGTTGTTTGGGGAGAGCAGCTTGTAATTTATATAGGTCTCCATCCATAACTGGCGACATAGTAATCGATTTAAATTCATCGGAAGTACGATACCTCTTGTAAAACAAAGTCGCGGATGGCTTTAGTTTGGAGAGGGGGGCCGGTAATTCTACGATTGCATCGCTTGTTGATTCATGTGTACGAATGAGTTTCGCAGTGACCCCGTCATCGACCCGGATTTTCACGGGATAGGTCGGCCCAGTTGCGCGCTGGTAAATCATCGCTGAGGCGGCCAGGAGAAATGCGAAAAACCAAAGAGCACTTCGTTTTAGCAGGCTCGGTTTTGCTACAGGAGTTGCTTCCGCAGTAACTGCTTGTGAGCTTTCGGTTTCGGGATGAATTGATTCCTGGTTTTCTTCCATCGGGGGGCCTTTTTTCTCAATCATCTTGAATTCAATATTCGTAGTGTCTTATAAGCGGACCACGATTGCAATTCTATACAATGTATCGGTACGATCAAAGAGAACAGAAATGTAACGAATCCTGCCCATTTGCGACTTACCTGCCAGCATAATTTGCGTTTTCCAGGTTTGAAATCCTGATATGAACATTCGAAATATGACATTAATCAGAAAACCCGAGAGAACTCCAGGCGGGGATTCTATTCAGAGAAATCGATTTCAATTCATTTTTCTGAGCTGCTTGATGGTTTTCACGGGCCTGTTATTCCCTGATGTCAGTGAAGCACACCCAATCTCGGTTAGTCAGGAAAATGTCTACGTCACCAGTAAAAAAGTGGCTGTCTCGATGCAGATTTATGTCGAAGATCTCTATTTTTTCCAGAAATTAGAACCTGATAAAGAGAATATCGTTTCCGCAGAGAAAATTAAGAAAGCCATCGAAAAACATAAGCAGTTTTTGTTGGAGCGTCTGCATGTACGGGACATCAATGGCGAGAAGCTGGCAGGGAAAGTGGTTTCGGTGGATGATTCATCGATCAAACCACAGGGGGTCGCAATGAGCGATCTAATGTCGTTTACACTCATTTTTCAGATTGAATACGAACTCGCTTCTCCACCAGAATTTCTCACGTTTAGCCAACAGCTTGTTGATTCCAATGCAGGATTTCCGGCAACGGTGCAATTCAATCTGAAGCAGGAAGGTTCGGAAACTCCCTATGCAGTATCTATGAAACCACGCGAGCCTCAGACGATTCGTTTTAACTGGGATCATCCTCCACTGGCACCAGATGCTTCGGAAGAAGCCTGGCAGAAATGGCTCAAAGAGCGTCGCGAAGAGACTCTGGGGATTACCAGTTACGGAACGATTTATTCGTTTCTCTATATTGAAGATTTTGAAGTACGACACGAAATATTAGTTCCTCTGGCAACTCTGGAATCGTTTTTTACGATTGAGCGAAAAGATGATCACTTCCTGTCTGTCGCAGAGCAGGAAGCATCTCGGGAAACCATCGAGAAGTTTTTTGCCAAAGCGAATCCGATTGAGATAGATGGAATCGTTGTTAAGCCGGTGATCTCGCGGCTTGATTTTTATGGACTCGATTTCAAAGACTTTGCCAAACCAGCTGACAAGAAAAAGGTGAGTATTGCTAATGCACGCGTCGGGATCATTCTGACTTACAGCACCAAAGGAACTCCCGACGAGGTTAAAGTGATCTGGGATATGTTCAATCGAAGTGTCTGGAGCGTGGAATCAGTCTGTTTTGCTTTTGATCAGTCCTTCAGGCCATTATTCTCCAAATTGGAACGCAGTAGCGAATTTAAATGGGATAATCCGGGACGTAAAGTGAATTTGGAAGTGAATCCCGTCGAAGTCAGTCTACAGCCGCGTTCACGTTGGTCGATTCCTGTCGTTAGTATCGGGTGTTTGTTTTTAGGGTTTGTAGTGAGCCTGAACCTGTTCCGAAAAAAATCAGTCGACTAAGAGGACGATTGCTGTAGTCGTTATGTTATTCATCGCTAGCCTTTTAAGTTGGCCGTTGAACCGTGTCACTTTTGCGAGTCCAATCGAACCTGTCCCTAAAGTGGCTACCGATAAAGCAGAAGCAGTGTTTAAAACGCTACACAAAAATATTTACCGATCTTTTGATTATCATACTGACAGCGATATCTATGACGCATTAGCGAAAAGCGCTGATGGTGACTTTCTGGAAACATTATATCGTCAGATTCACCAGAGTCTGAAAATGCAAGAACAAGGTGGAGCAATTTCTAGAGTGGCTGATGTGAAATGGGAGACGATCAGTCCGGAAACATTCGTTAATTCTCAAAATCAGACCAATCGAGATGAACGTAGTTTCGCAGTTCGCTCTACCTGGACAGTTGCAGGCACAGTAGAGCATTGGGGGCACATCCACACCCGCACGAACCAATACCAGGCTGTTTTTTATCTGGAACCTGTCGAAGGGACCTGGAAACTGACAGGCATGGATCTTCTTGATGAACAGCGGTTACCACTTCAGACCAGTCTGAGAGAAGTAACCATAGAGGAAGTCGATGATTCTGACAGCAAACAGCCCGATACGAAATCAGCAGATTCGAGTTCGTCATGATTCAGATACAACAGTTGAAATTCAGTTATCCTCGGTCGAAGTTCCGGATAACCATTCCTGAATTAGTGATCCAAGAGGCAGAGAAAGTTGCAGTAATTGGTCCCAGTGGTTGTGGTAAAACCACATTGTTGAACTTGATTTCAGGAATTTTGACTCCTGATCAGGGATCTATTCTTTCTTTTGGAACCGATTTGAAGACTCTGAATGATCATCAACGCCGTGCTTATCGCATTTCACAAATTGGCTTTGTATTTCAGGAATTTGAATTAATCGATTACCTGAATGTACGCGAAAATATCCTGCTTCCTTACTTTATCAACGGAACATTACAGCTTGATGCTGGTGCACTGAAACGTGCTGAGGAACTGGCTGCATCCATGCAGATCGAGGGCTATTTGAATTCCCGTATCGATCAGATTTCACAGGGAGAACGACAACGAGTCGCTATTTGCCGCGCGTTATTACCTCAGCCCCGGATCTTATTAGCAGATGAACCTACAGGAAATCTGGATCCGGTCAACAAACGGTTGATTCGTGATTTACTGATTGAAAACGCCACACGTACGAAAGCCACTTTGATTATGGTGACGCATGATGATCGCTTGCTGGATCAATTTGAGCGAACGATTGACATCGAGCGTTTTCATGAACTGGTGGAAACGGCATGAACGGTATTCTCAGACTGACATTCCGCTACTTAGCTTACAATAGGCTCAAAACCGTCACGTTGGTTTTGTGTGTCTCGCTTTCCATTTTACTGCCGGTCCTATTGCAATTTGGGGTCAGTCAGTTTGAGCAGGAACTCCTCGCCAGAGCATACGACACTCCTTTGGTTGCAGGAGCAAAAGGGAGTCGTTTCGATTTGGCATTACAGGCCATGTATTTCAGTCAGGCGGAGCTGGAAATCACTACGATGAAGGAAGTGGAAGTCATTCAGGAGACAGGCTATGCACTGCCTATTCCACTTGCCATGCGATTTACTGCTCAGGGATTCCCCATTGTCGGGACAACATTAGATTATTTTGATTTTCGAAAGCTGGTGATTGCAGATGGGACAAATCTAAAACGTTTGGGAGACTGCGTACTTGGAGCTGATGTGGCCGAAAAACTGCAGTTAAAGCGGGGGGATCAGATTATGTCGGACCCGCAAAATGTGTTCGATCTTTCGGGAAATTATCCGCTAAAAATGCGTGTCGTCGGCGTATTAGAACATTCGGGGTCGCCGGATGATGATGCTGTCTTTGTCGATTTGAAAACGGAATGGATTATTTCCGGCATTGGTCACGGACATCAGAGTATCAATGCGGCGACGAAAAAAGACATGGTATTGAAACAGAATGAGCAGCAAACTGTCGCGAATGCTGCAGTTCATCAGTTTAATGAGGTCACCGACGAAAATTTGGCTTCATTTCATTTTCATGGCCTGGTAGAAACATTTCCCGTTTCGTCAATCATCGTCGTTCCTTTTAATGAAAAATCGGAAGTCCTGTTGTTAGGTGTATATGATGCAGAACAATCAGTGATACAGTTAATTCGTCCCGCGGAAGTGGTGAATGAACTTCTGGAAATGGTGTTTCGAGTGAAACAACTGTTCGACATGAATACATTATTTGTTTCAATTTCGACAGGTCTGTTACTGGCTTTGATATTTCTGCTTTCATTGCGTCTACGAAAACGGGAAAGACAAACCATGTTTCAATTAGGCTGCAGTCGATCGACGATCTGGAAACTTCAATTGACAGAAATTATTATTATCGTGGGGGCCAGCCTGGTCATTGTCGTGAGTATTGCAGCTGTGTTCCAGGTGTATGCGTCCCAAATTCTGCGTTTATTGTTTTTTTAGTGATATCGGATTATGCAACGTACTTCTCTACTTGTCGGCCTGTTTTCATTGTTGATGTTATCTGCCTGTCGGCAGGAAATGTCACAAGCAAAAAAGGATGTAGCAGAATCACACTCACCAGTTATTGTGGTCGTTAATTATCCTCTGGAATTTATTGTCAAATCACTTGTTGGTCCTGATATCAATGTGATCAATCCTGTTCCATCAGAGGCTGATCCTGAAACTTGGCTCCCCGATGATGATGTGACTCAGGTCATTCAGCAGGCAGAATTGATTGTGACAAACGGAGCTGACTTTGCAGATTGGGTGAAAAAACTATCGCTCCCTCGTTCGAAAGTATTGAGAACGTCGCTGTTCTTAAAAGAAGATTTAATTACCGTTCCCGATTTTGAAGTGCACAGCCATGGTACCGGAGGTGCACATTCACATGCGGGAACGGTTGCATTTTTCTGGCTTGATCCTGTTCTGATGATCAAACAAGCGGATGCGATAGCGCAAAAACTGATTCTGTTATTGCCTCAGGAAAAAGAATCGATCACAGCCAAATTAAAAAAACTGAAGAAATCCTTATCGGCTCTGAATCAAGAACTGGATCAACTCAAAACCGAATATTCTGGATTGCACTGGTATTCTCAACGTCCCGTTTATCAATATTTAGCGCGACGTTCTGGCTGGACAGTGCATCATTTACATTGGAAAAAGAACCCCGATCCTGATGAGAATGATTGGGTGAAAATGAAAACGATGCAAGAAAAGCAGAAGGTTCCATTGATGTTCTGGGAACAACGACCCGCAGAAAAACTAGTCAAGGCATTACAGCAGCGAGGCGTGACTTCGTTTGTTTTCGATCCACTCACAACCGAACCTGCTGAGGGGAACTATCTGACCGTAATGCAACGGCAGCTGAATGAATTGAAACAATTTCTAAAACAACATACTTCACAACAAGACCCTTCGAAAAAGTAGTGATGTTCCATATACGAAAAGAAGAGCCCAATGATAGTTCTGCGATTCGGGAAATCCATGAGCATGCCTTTGGACAACCCGTCGAAGCAGATCTGGTCGATCAGTTAAGAACCTCATGCCCTGATCAACTATCTTTAGTAGCAGTCGATGGAGATCAATTGTCGGGGCACATTTTATTTACGCGGGCTGTGATCGAATATGCTGATGGAATACAGCTAAATGGAATGGGGCTGGCACCCGTGGCGGTCTTACCGAAATATCAACGACAGGGAATTGGCAGCGCTCTTGTTAAATTCGGTTTAGAGCAAATCCGGGCAGGGGAACAATCCTTTGTGATCGTTCTCGGGCATCCGGAGTATTATTCTCGCTTTGGTTTTGAACCTGCGTCTCGTTTCCAGATCTCCTGTGTATTTTCTGGGAAGAATCCTGATGCGTTTATGATCAATATTTTTAATAATAGAGGATTTGAGACAAAAAAGGGAATTGCCTGTTATCATCCCGATTTTTCCCTGTTTTCTTAACATAAATGGTCCATTAATACTGAATTTCTGTTACCAGGTTGGCTGAAATTAAGTTGAATTCAGTTGAGACAGTAGGAAGTGCCGATGTAAGGTATATAATAAAGAAGGATATGAGTTTTTTATGACGGAGCTTCTCTAAACAGAACAATCCGAAAGGTTTTAATGATGCAAACAGCTTTACAGGTTTTGGATCGGGAGTATCTCGAAGCCCGTTGTTCCATCCTGGAACTTGCCGCGACATTAGATCGCATTGACCGCGCTTACGATCACGAAGGAGAGTCAGGAGAATTGAGTGATTCCCGCCTGGAATTATTAAATCAAGCGATTAGTGCTTTGAGCGAGAAGAGCCATCTTCCTAATCGTTCAGAACGCTTGTTATTAATGTTCTCTGATCTGGACTAGCAGTCTAACTCCTTCCCCACATCATACACTTGATTTATCAGTGAGACGATTATGCAAATTATTCAACCACATTATCATGCCATTGCACGAACCGCACAGGATTACGAACGCATGGCGATGTCAGGCGTTGTTGCGGTCGCCGAGCCCGCCTTTTGGGCTGGTTTTGACCGCTTGTATCCGGAAACGTTTATTGATTATTTTCACCAGATCAGTGAATTTGAACCGACGCGTGCTGCCGATTACGGGATTAAGCATTTCTGTTGGGTTGGTGTAAATCCCAAAGAAGCCGAAAACCCAGAATTGAGTCATGAAGTACTCAAGCACATGCCTGAGTTCTATAAGAGACCAACTGTGCTTGGTATAGGTGAAATTGGTTTTCACAAGACGACGAAAAATGAAGAAGAGATCTTTGAAGCGCAAGTCGAACAGGCTATCAAGTATGATCAGCTGATTTTGATTCATACTCCTCACCTGCAAGATAAGGTACGAGGTACGAAACGTACTCTGGAAGTATTGTCACATATGAATGTGAACCCGGAACGAGTCTGGATCGATCATGTAGAGGAACATACGATTCGAGAACCGCTGGAAGCTGGTTATTGGGTCGGATTTACTCTGTATCCTGTTACAAAGTGTTCCCCCAAACGAGCCGTTGATATGCTCGAAATATATGGGCATGAGCGGATTTTAGTGAATTCCTCTGCTGACTGGGGGCCCAGTGATCCCTTTACCTTGCAGCAGTGTGTCGTTCAATATCGAGCCAGGGGCTATTCGGTGCAGGATGCGATAGAGATCTTCCATAATAATCCTGCCCGGTTCATGGGACAAAATCCGAAGTTTGATATCAAACCGATTCGACTGGAAACAATTGATGAAGCCAGTCACAATATGATTGAAAATTGAATTTTCAATCAAGCCACATGAACAGGAGCAATGATCAATATGGTTGCTCCTGTTTTTTTGTGCTCATTTCTTTTTCGGACGGAAAGCAACCAGTCGTTCCGGGTTGGTTTCCAGAAACGGTCCCTCCAGTAAATCAATACAGTAGGGAATCGCAGGAAAAACGGCGTCGAGGCATTCCTGAATCGCCTTGGGTTGTCCTGGCAGGTTGACAATCAATGAACCCCCTCGAATGACGGCTGTCTGTCGAGAAAGAATGGCTGTCGCGACTTTTTCCAGTGAGACCTTTCGCATCAATTCACCAAAACCAGGCATCTCTTTTTCAGCAACAGCTAATGTCGCTTCTGGTGTGATATCTCTTTTCGCAGGTCCCGTTCCCCCGGTTGTAACAATCAGACAGCATTTCTGCTGATCGCAGAGCTCTTTCAGCGTTTCAGTGATCGTGTGGAACTCATCAGGAATCACACGTGTCACAGGCTTCCAGTCGTTGGTCAGGACATCCGTAAGGTAATCGTGGATCGCCGGGCCTCCTCGATCTTCATATTCACCACGAGAGGCGCGGTCGGAGACAGTTACAATTCCAATTTTTGCAGAATCCAGATTTGGCACGAATCTTCTTTCTCTTACTGTGATGATGTTTTCTGTGTTCAGAGTTCAATATGCTCGCTATGTTCAACGGTCATATAATCTTCCACACCAGCATCAGTATTAATAAGAATTCCCCCGACTAACACAATACGTTTACAGACGAAGTTACTGATAGTGGAATCTAAAATTTGATTGATCTGTTTATGAATGAGTTCGTAACAGACGAGTGTTGCCTCATAAATCTGAGAATCAACTGACAAAATACGTTTTTTAAACGGAGCCAGCATTTCGACGATTTTGGATTGTTGAAAATCATCGTTTGAATTGATCAGACCATTTCCCGCTTTAAGTTGAGTGATTGCTTCTTGCAGAGCGCCACACGCAGAAGTGCAATGGGACTGCCCGGGACGCAATAACGTACCAATTTCACCATTAGTGCTGATTCCAATATGAGGACCATACAAAATGAATGCCGTTCCGCCTTCATGTACATGATTTGCATAAGCCATCATTCCTGTTTTCCCTGTAAAAGGAAAACCTGCTAACCCACCCAACTGGAACGGACCGTCAAAGTCTTTACTCAAGTTCTGGTCATTTAAAACCAGATCATCAGCACAACGGGAACAAGCGAGTAGTGTCGTCTTGCGATCACCGCCTAACTCATCCTCAATATAATTTATATTTTCTTTCGCAATTAGACTGCAGGGTAATGCTGATGGATAGTGACTATGGACTATTTGGTCCCATCTCATTTTCAACTTTCTTACTGTTTCAATCTCTTTGTAAAATTTAATATGATTCGCAGGAAATTTCTTCTGACTTAGGTATCTCTTGTTTCTCAATCTGATAGTTACGAAAACGAATAGAATAGTTTTCATCAAACCAGTCTTTAATACGTGGTAAAAAATCCTGGTCAAACTCAGGAGCAGTAAAATAAGTCCGGCCAAAGTGATGAGACTGAATCTCTCCATCTGCGACTACAAGCTGGCCATCTTTAAAGACCCAGCGAGGGCGTTCAAACATTTCCTGCCGGTTTGGTTGAGGCGAATAGATTGTAATATCAGCGTCAGCTCCTATACCAAGATGCCCTTTGTTTTTCATCCCCAGGACACGAGCAGGGGCTGCGCGGGTGATGATGGCGATTTCATAGAGAGAGTACTCACGTTCCAGGTCCGCAAGCACACTTCTCTTGTGAATTTCTTCAGGCATCCGCGATAGAAACTCCTGGCGAAAATTTTTATCCATCAATAAATAAATAATTTCTGGGTAATGATAGAAGGCGCCTCCGTTTGGGTGATCGCTGGTCATGATCACGCGCCATGGGTCTTCCATCAACAGGTACCACTCCAAAGCGATGGCCCATTGAACCGCATGAATTAAACTTCGTTGAGGCCGATACTCGATGGGGATCACACCGCAACTGCTTTCCAGCTCACAGTCTGCGGTATACCACTTATTCCGATTGATATTGTGCAGAAACTGAGAGAACGGAGTATCGCCGGTCATCGAGAGCGTTGTTCCGGGGTTGATATGTCCAACGTCGACCGTAATATTTTCATGAGAGTTGACATAGTCTACCAGATTTTGTGTAGCTGATGAAAAACTCGCAGGATCATTTGGATCACCGGCATAAGAGTGAAACTGGACATGAGCCAGATGACCGCGATGCCCTTCCAATGATTCCATTGTGTTCAAAGTCGTTTCCCAGTTACCGGGAATTCCCAGATTGTTGCAATGGATATGGACAGAATGTGGCAACTTCAATCGGTCTGCAGTTCCGGCTAATCCGCATACAATTTGCCGAGGTGTCACTCCGAAGTTTTCTACGGGGGAATCCAGTTCCTGAATCGACTTGCGGCTGATTTGTTTCCAGTCTTCAACGCCACCCGGGTTGACGATTTTAATCGTGTAACCTTTGGCCGATTCCAGCAGCCAGGCGCAATAGGAGTCCAGCGCATTCTGATCCTGATTCCGCAGATGCTTCATTACGAAATGATTGTTGCCGAACAGCAGGTAGAAGCCTTTATCCAGAATCGGCGTGTCCTGCAGTTCTTCGTGAGCATGTCGGGCATGCAACCCGGGAATGGCCGCATCCATGGCGGTCGTGTAACCAATGCTGGCAAACAGGTAACCGGTGGCAAACGTACTGGGAACCACACCTCCCGTTCCTGATCGCGTATGCTCACTACGATATATAGGGGGGGCGTTGCGTTTTAGTTCTGGCGTCATTTTGCGCCCCGCGTTCACTTTGGGGCCAGCAATATGGCAATGCATGTCAATCCCACCAGGCATAACAACATAACCGGCGGCATTGAGCGTTTTTCCGGAAAATGTTTCTGCGTTTGCCGGTGGAGAGATGATTTTTCCATCCTGGATCCAGAGGTCGCGTACTTCACCATTCACGCCATTGGCAGGATCATAAATCGTCCCGTTTTTGATAAGGAAAAGCGACACAATCAACCTTTAATAACGATGGAATAAATGAACGGGAATAAAGGAACGCAGAAGGGCTATTGATGGCGACAACAGTTTGACCGACCGCAACCGGGGTCGGCGATGGGTAGTTCAGACTTTTGGTTGGAATTCTCTCCCTTGAACAATAGTCCTCCGGAAATTAAGCGTTCCACTGGCGCTGACTTTGAAGTATTCTCAATGGGAATCTCTGCTTTTTGGCAGAGTTCTCCCCAGGTTTTGAGGGATTCCTGCATGCGATGGCTCACTTCAATCGTTTTACCATTTGCTTCACAAAAATATTCGTAAGTGATCATATTGATTTATCCATGAACTTAATTAAAAAATCTATTCGGAGGATTGTTTAGCTTGTTGGAGTGACCTACGCTTTTGAGCATAGCCTTTGACTAGTTCATCGCTGATCACGCCGATTAGTATCACAACTCCAATGATAGCAAATTCCAGTTGGGAGGGAATCCCCAGCATGGTAATGGAATTGCGAAGAACTCGCATCAACGCGGCACCGATTATGACACCTAAGATACTTCCTTCGCCTCCTCGAATGCTACAGCCTCCCAGTACGGCAGCTGCAATGGCATACAGTTCATAAAAGTTGCCGATTCCTTCAGGTTGTACTGAGTTGATATCCAGCGCGAATAATACTCCACCTACACCTGCCAGAAAGGAGCAGATAACATAAGCCATAATCACAACACGGTCCGTTTTAATACCCGAATATCGCGCAGCGACTTCATTATTTCCGATCGCCTTCAGGTAGCGGCCAAAAATCGTTTTGTTCAAAAAGAATGCTGCGATTAGTGCCAGACTGAGCATGATCAGAAAAGGAACAGGAAGTTTGAATCCTTCTATAAAGGGAATGTCGATCTTTCCGATTGCCAGGTATCGTAATCCTGCATATGTCGTTCCAAATCCCTGGGTCTCATCTTGTGTGATACCTCTGGCAATTCCTCTATAGATGAGCAGGCCACAGAGTGTCACGACAAAGGGTTGGAGCTTTAATTTGGTGATCAGCAAACCATGGAATAAACCGATGGCAATCGAAATGGTACTGACCAGGAGTAATGCAGCGGTAATAGAGTACCCTTTTTCCACAAGGACATAAGGTAATAAACTACCTACCAGACAGATGACTGAGCCAATTGAAAGATCGATCCCTCCGGAAATGATTACAAAAGCAACACCAATACTGATGATACCGAACAAGGCTGTTAATCGAATCACATTTTGCATATTGTAAGCAGAGAAAAAATTCTCGTTGGAAACTGCTGTGACAAGGCACACAACAATCAATAAAATTAATATGCCCAATACTTTTTTCATGATTATAATTCTTAAGAATTGTTTTGTGTTTGAAAAATTGAGATCAAGTTATGACAGGTTCTTTGATTTGCCCGGTAGCAAGTTGCATGATTGCCTCTTCGCTCATTTCTTCACGAGAAAGCTCTCCCGTAAGTTGGCCTTCATGCATTACCAGGACGCGATCAGAAATGCCGCGAATTTCTTCCAGATCACTACTTACGAACAGGATTGCCATCCCTTTTGAGACCAGCTCAACCATCGGAGTGTGTAGATTTCTTCCTTAGCTCCGACATCAACGCCCCGTGTGGGTTCATCCAGCAGCAGCACAGCTGGGATTCATTGCCATCCATTTTCCTAGCACGACTTTTTGCTGATTTCCACCAGATAAAAACTGAATAATCTGACGGTCATCAGGAGTTTTGATTTTCATTGCGGAAATCATCTCTTCTGTGAGGTTCCGCTCTTTTTTAAAATTGATCAGACCGAGTTGCTTTTGATCACGGGAAACACTGGCCAGGCTCATATTCTCCCTCACAGCCATGTCCAGAATCAGCCCCTGCAGTTTTCGGTCTTCAGGAACCAGTGCCAGGCCTGCTTTGATTGCATCTTTGGGAGAGTGAATACGTATTTCCCGACCATCGACAAAAATGGCTCCACTACGGGGCACGTCAATTCCAAACAAGACTTGCATCAACTCTGTTCTGCCAGCACCTACCAGGCCCGAAATTCCGACAATCTCGCTTTTTTTGAGTGAAAAGCTAATCTCATGATTGGGATTTACAGTCGTTCGGAGATTTTTCACTTCAAGGATCACTTCACCTGGCTGGTGAGAGATATGAGGAAAAAACTGTGAAACATTGCGTCCCACCATTAATTGAACCATTTGATCATGTGATATGGAATCACGATCCAGATCGCCTGCATTTTCTCCATCTCGTAGTACAACCACACGGTCGGCAAGTTCGTTCACTTCACCCAGACGGTGCGAAATATAGATGATGCTGACCCCTTGTGCTTTCAATTCACGAATTACAGCAAACAGGGCCTCTGACTCGTGTAGAGACAGAGATGAGGTCGGTTCATCCATAATCAGGATACGAGCGTTGATTGACAGTGCTTTGGCAATTTCCACCATTTGCTGCTGTCCGACGGTGAGAAGGCCCACAAGTGTCTGGGGAGAGAGATTCAAGCCAACTCGTTTCAGCAACTTTTCTGACTCGACATAAGTTTGTGAACGATTAATGATTCCCCAGAAGTTTGGTTCGCGGCCCAGAAAAATATTAGCTGCGATATCCAGGTTTTCTGAAAGGTTTAACTCCTGATGAATTAGTGCAATTCCGAAATTGAGTGCTTCTTCAACTGTCGAAATCGAAACGGTTTTCCCATCAATGATCAGGGATCCCGAGTCGGGGGTCTGCACACCCGCCAGGATTTTCATCAGCGTACTTTTACCAGCACCATTCTCGCCAATAACTGCAAGCACTTCGCCCTGATTCAAAGTCAGATTGACCTGATTTAGTGCTTTGACACCAGGGAACTGTTTTGTAACTTGATGTACTTCCAGCAACGCTGCCGGTGAAGCAGAATTGCTATTTCTCATCCGCCTTCACTTCTTTCTTATTCTCTGTCGTTTCGTTATTTTTCTTAGTACTGGTTTCAGATTTGGTTTTTTCGGATTGCTTTTCATTATTTTTTTCTGAATCGCCTAAGATTGATTTCAATTCAGTCCAGAATTCTTTCACATTGTCTTTTCTGATTGTTCGGGCGGGAATGAGAATGGCTTTACTTTCTGGAATGACTGATTTATCTCCGTTCGCAAGTGCATTTAGAACCCGGACTGATTCATAACCATAACGATAAGGATTTTGAACGACAGTTCCCACGACAGTTCCATCCATAATTCCTTGTAGACTGATTTCATCTTCATCAAAAGAAACAACTTTGATCTCGTTCAATTTCCCGGCATCTTTAATTGCTTCCAGGCACATAGGTGGGTTGTAAGCAAACAGGCCAACCATGCATTTCAGATTCGGGTACTTGGCAATAGCGTCTTGCGCATTCGCTTTGGCTTGAGGAAAATCGAAGTCATCGAGTCGCGTATCCAGAATCGTATACTTCGCGTTCTTGATCGACTTGCTTGTGGTACGATTTTGTTTGATGGTTTGGTTTGAATTCGATTCTTGAGCCGTAGGGGTTTTGTTTTCGATGACACTTCCCGGTGCATCGTAACGAGTGTTGTCATAGGAACGATCCATCAATTCATCAATCACTCCCTGCCTTCGGAGTCGTGCGTTTGCCTGCCCCAAACGTCCCACAAACAGCATCACTTCACCACCATCGGGTAATGCTTCCTTGACAAGTTCTCCACACATTCGTCCGGCCTTGTAGTTGTCCATTCCGATGTAACATTCGCGTGGGCTATCGGGAGCATCCGAGTCTTGTGTGATCAAAATCGAATGGTCAGCAATTTCCTGTAAAAGACTGCTTTGATTATCCGGATCGATTGGGCTGATTGCGATTCCGTCGACGCCTTGTGCCAGGAGTTCCTGGACCATGCGTTCTGATCTGCCACGCCTTTCAGGGGCATTCTCACCTCTACATTGACATCAAGATCTTCTCCTGCTTTTTCTGCTCCTTTTTGAGCGATCACCCAAAAGGAAGCAATTCCGTTTGTCACGTATGAAACGGTTTTTTTTCCATTTCCTTTGCCCTGATTGCAACCAGGAATCACAATAGAAAAACTTAATATTATTACAAAAAAAGTGCAGTTCCGAATCAATTCGCGACAGGTCATCAAGTGGGGCTCCTTCATTATCTATTCTGCGGCAGACAGACCATAGATTGGAAAAAATCGTGATGTTATCACATATATGATGCAATGATTTCGAAGAAATATCGAGCTTGCTTGCCGAAAATCAAAAAAATAAAAATGAATACCGTCCAGTTTTCACCGGGGCGGCGACATGATAGTATTAAAGGCATGTGTTTTGATGATTCTAGTTCGTGCATCACTGACGTTCCTCCTGTTTTGCTGACTGGAGTGAATGAAGTTGTTTATTTTTCAGATCGAATAGAACATACATACCGTATGCCTCTTTACTATGCCTTCCCATTCTTCATTTGACTTCAGAGTAACGGCAATACCGAGGTTTGATTATGAATCCTTTCTCAAACGTGTATCAAATCAAGAATCTCAGTTATCACGTGTTGCTGACGATGATTCTTCCGGTACTTATTTTGCATTGTCCTGAATGCTCAATTGCATCTGCCGCTGAAAAACAGGTAACTCTGAAAAATCAGACATCTACGGAACGGATTTCATTTCTGAAAGACATTCAGCCGATTTTGGCATCCCGGTGTTTAAAGTGTCATGGTCCTGATGAGGAAAAACGGGAGGCAGAACTGCGGGTCGATACAAGAGAAGGGCTCTTCAAAGATCTAGGAGACAATACGGCAGTCGTTGTACCTCACAAACTGGATGCGAGCCAGTTATTCGAACGGATTACAACAAACGATACCGATTTACGTATGCCTCCAGCCGACTCCAAAATGGAGTTGACGAACGAGGAAATTAAAAAGATACGGCTGTGGATCAAACAGGGAGCCCGCTATGAAGAACATTGGGCGTTTAAAAAACCGGTGCGAGCTGAGTTACCAAAAGTAAAATTCCAGAAATGGCCGCGAAATCCGATTGATAATTTTGTTCTACATCGCCTTGAACAGGCAGGGCTGACGCCGGCGCCTGAAGCAAACCCATACAAACTTGTCAGACGGGTTTATCTTGATTTGACTGGCTTGCCTCCCACCCCGGAGCAGGCGGATGCCTATGTGAATGACTCGCGCGCTGATGCTTATGAGCGGCTGGTCAATCAATTATTAGCTTCGCCGCATTATGGCGAGCACTGGACCCGGTACTGGTTGGATTTGGCTCGCTTCGCTGATACTAACGGATATGAAAAAGATCGTCCTCGTTCTGTATGGCCTTATCGTGACTGTGTGATAAATGCTGTTAACAAGGACATGAATTTCCAGCAGTTCACAATCGAACAGTTCGCGGGAGACCTGTTACCAAATCCGACACTTCAACAAAAAGTTGCCACAGGGTTTCATCGTAATACGTTATGGAATGAAGAGGGGGGCATTGATGTCGAAGAGTTTCGCTTTGCTTCGATAGTCGATCGTGTCAGTACGACGGGTACAATTTGGCTGGGACTGACCGTAGGTTGTGCCCAATGTCATACTCATAAGTACGATCCCATTCAGCAACGTGAATTTTATCAACTATTTGCATGTCTCAATAATGCAGACGAGCCCGGGATTCAGGTTCCAGATAATGAAATTACAAAGAAACGTCTTGCAATTCAGCAGAAAATTACGTCTTTAAAGAATAATCTTAAAACAGAATGGTTTGCACACAGCGACCATAAAACAGCTGAAGAAAAAAGAGCTCATTTTCATCAGACTTATCAGACCTGGGTTATGAAACACCGTAAACAAGCCAATCACTGGAAGCCTCTGCATGCGACTCGGTTAAAAGCCCTTAATCGATCAACGTTAACCTCGCTGGAAGATGGTTCTGTATTAGCCACTGGTGACCGTCCGAATAATGATACTTACATTGCCACTTATTCAATAACGGATCCTCAGAAAATCACTGCGATTCGACTCGAAGTACTTCCGCATGACATCCTGCCTGACCGGGGACCAGGACGCGCCTCGTTTCAAGCTGCCGCATCCGTCGGACAAAAAGGGGATTTCATGCTCAGTGAATTCGAAGTGCATTTGAAATCTGGTCATGACAAGCAAGCAAAAACTCGAAGAATTCAATTAACGAATGCAACAGAAAATTATGCTCCGAAAAAGACGTCGGCTGCAAAAACGATTGACGGAATATTGGATACCGGCTGGAAGATTACCGGACAAATAGGTAAGCCGCATCAATGTGTCTATCAGTTAGAACAACCTGTCATGTTACAGGCTGAAGAAGAATTGATTGTAACGCTGAAGCAGCAGTATATTCATGAAATGATTTTAGGTTGCTTTCGGATTTCTGTATCAGGTGACAAACAGCCCTTGGAGGCTTCTCAGGTCCCTGCCGATATTGAGGCGGTTTTATTGCTGGATCAAAGCCAATGGACATTAAAACAGAAAACGCTACTGGAACACTATTTCCTGTTAACAACTCCAGTGCTTAAAGCAGAGCATGAGCAAATTCAAAAACTTCAAAAGTCAATGCCAGTACAGCCAACAACACTCGTTTTAGAGGAACGCTTACCACAACATCAGCGAGAAACTCGATTACATCATCGTGGTGAATATTTAAAGCCGGGTGAAATCGTTCAACCGGGAGTACTCAAACGATTCCATAAATTGCCTGATCAGGATATACCTGACCGATTGGCACTGGCGCGCTGGCTTGTTGACCCCGAAAATCCTCTTGTGGGAAGAGTGGTTGTGAACCGTTGGTGGCAAGCAATCTTCGGGACGGGAATTGTGAGAACGTCAGAAGATTTCGGAACACAGTCTTCGCCACCAACGCATCCCGAATTATTGGATTGGCTGGCAACAGAGTTGATTCGAAATGGGTGGTCTCGTAAAAAAATGTTGCATTTGATTGTAACAAGTGCCACTTATCGCCAGTCCTCAAATGTAATCGCAAAAAAATTAGTCCTTGATCCGCAGAATAGTCTGTTGTCTCGCGGCCCGCGTATTCGTTTGGCTGCTGAAGTTGTTCGAGATTCCGCACTCACCGCAAGTGGGTTATTAACTCGAAAAATAGGAGGCCCCAGTGTCTTTCCCCCACAATCAGCAGGAGTGACCTCCTTGTCTTACGGGAAGCTGGATTGGAAAGAGAGTACAGGCCCCGACCGTTATCGTCGTGGTTTATATACCTTTATTAAAAGAACAACTCCTTATGCCACTTTTGGTTTATTTGATGCTCCCAGTCGGGAAACATGTGTCGTCCGGCGGAGTCGCAGTAATACACCACTTCAGGCGCTGACACTCTTGAATGATGTGGTCTTTATGGAGGCAGCAGTTGAACTGGGTAAAAATACAACGCTGCAAAATGGACAAAGTTCAATCGAACGGGCGACGACATTATTCCGGAATATTATGACCCGTCCTCCCACCAACGAAGAAATATCAATGTTAGTTCAGTTTTATAATCAGCAATACAATGGACTAAAGCAGAATCAGAACCTGTGCCTGCAGTTAACAGGTAAAGTGAAATCGTCATCAGACACAAAAATTCCACAGCCAACGTGGGCTGCCTGGACGCTGGTGGCCCGCGCGATTCTGAATCTTGATGAATTTATAACTAAGGAATAAGAGTGTGATTGATCTATTTTCAGTACGACTTATCGGAGCGATTTGATGTCGTTACCATTCGAAATTCAAAACACACAGTTCGTCAATGCAATATCTCGCAGACATTTTTTTCAGTCTGGTGGTATCGGAATAGGAAAAATTGCTCTTGCCTCGCTGTTGTCGGGAGCATCGCTGCCCGCGAAGTTGAGGGCAGCTGACAAAACAGATCTGATCAATCCACTGACCGCAAAAACAGCACAATTCAAGCCACGTGCGAAGAATGTGATTTATCTGTTTATGGCGGGTGCGCCCAGTCAGTTGGAATTATTAGATTATAAACCGGAACTAGAAAAATATCACGATTCAGCTCCACCGGAAAAATATGTAAAAGAACTACGCCTGGCTTTCGCCCAGCAGAATGCACGGTTGATGGCTCCCCAGTATGCATTCAAAAAGCATGGAAAATCTGGAAATGAAATTTCAGAAATTATGCCTTATCTGTCAGAAGTGGCAGATGAGATTTGTATCCTGAAATCATTGCACACCGACCAGTTCAATCATGCACCCGCTCAGGTATTTCTCAATACGGGAAGTCCGATTCCAGGACGCCCGAGTATGGGGTCCTGGGTTACATATGGTCTGGGGAGTGAAGCCGACGATTTACCTGCGTTTGTCGTTTTGACATCAGGTGGTGGGACCAGTGGTGGGACGGCCAATTTTTCTTGTGGTTTTTTACCTTCATTACATACTGGTGTCCCATTTCGTAGTCAGGGTAGCCCGATCATTAACGTCCAGAACCCGGCAGGTGTGAACCAGAAAATTCAACGAGATACTTTGAATCTGATACGAGCGTTGAATGAACGCCATTTGGATGTTGTAGGAGATCCTGAAATATCTTCCCGCATCAGTGCCTATGAAATGGCATTTCGAATGCAGAGCAGGGCACCTGAATTAATGGATTTTTCACAAGAGACGAAAGAGACTTTAGCAATGTATGGAGCTGAACCGGGAAAGAGTTCTTTCGCCAGTCATTGCCTGTTAGCAAGGCGATTGGTAGAGCGAGGAGTTCGGTTTGTGAATCTTTATCTCAAAGGGTGGGACCATCATTCAAACGTCAAAGGCGGTTTGAAGAATATGTGTGGTAAGTGTGATCAGGCATCAGCAGCACTGATTAAAGATCTAAAACAACGTGGGTTGTTGGACGATACACTGGTAATCTGGGGCGGAGAATTTGGTCGAACACCAATTGTCGAAGCCAATGCAACTCTCGGACGTGTTGCCGGTCGAGACCATCATCCCAGTGCATTTTCAATGTGGATGGCCGGAGGGGGTGTCAAATCAGGATTTACCTGGGGAGCCAGCGATGAACTCGGTTTTAACGCTGTTGAAAATCCGATCCATATACATGATCTGCAGGCAACGATTTTGCATTTACTCGGTCTGGATCACGAAAGACTGACATATACTTATCAAGGGCGTCCCTATCGACTAACAGATATTTATGGAAAACCTGTCTCAGAGATATTGGCATAACATCCTTTAGTGAAAGATATCTAATGAAAGATCACAATGTTATCACCCGTAGAAACTGGCTTGCCAATGCAGCTGCGATTACCTGCGGAATGACCGCACAGCGAGCTATGGGCGCCTCATCGAAGCGCATCAAAAAGAAATCGGTTGCTGCCGTTATAACAATCTATGAAAAAGGCATGCACGCCGATGTACTGCTTGGAAAAATTCTGGAGGGTTGGAAGCAGGACGGCGGGCCCGGTCCCGAATTAACACTGTCGTCCATGTATGTTGATCAATTTCGTGACGATGATATCTCGCGGCAGATGGCAGCCAAATACAATATCCCAATCTTTGATACGATTGAGAAAGCAGTCACCGTTGGCAGTGACCACATACCCGTTGATGGTGTCATCAGTATTGGAGAGCACGGCGATTATCCGTATAACGACAAATGGCAGCAACTCTATCCGCGAAAACGTTTTTTTAAAGAAATTACAGACACTTTTGCAAAGTACAATCGAGTTGTTCCCGTCTTCAGTGACAAACACCTTGGCCCGGTTTGGTCTGATGCGAAATGGATCTATGATCGCGCCCAGGAGATGAAAGTCCCTTTCATGGCCGGTTCATCTTTACCTTTGACATACCGTAAACCAGAAATCAAAGTTCCTGTGGGAAGTGAAATTGAATCAGCAGTAGGAATTGGCTATTCCGGACTCGACATTTATGGAATTCATGCACTTGAATGTTTTCAATGTTTGGTCGAGCAACGTCGTGGTGCTGAAACCGGAGTAAAGTGGGTGCAGTATTTCGAAGGCGAAGCGATGTGGAAAGCAATTGACGACGGGATTGTGCCCAAAGATGTATTCGAAGCTGCGCTTGCTGCAGTTCCGAAAGTGGATAAGGCCGCAGAAAAAGAAGAGGATGATTTCGATGCCTTATTTCTTTTCAAGTATAACGATGGATTCCCAGGAGCACAGTTTATGTTGCAGTCAGTCAATCGAACCTCTGTGGCGTTGAAGCTTAAAGGGCAGCAGAAACCGATTGCCATGCAGTTTGAAGAACGAACGGAACCAGGTCATCCCCATTTTGCTTATTTATTGAAGGCAATCGAGCGAATGATCCACACAGGCCACCCCAGTTATCCCATTGAGCGGACACTTTTGACGAGCGGTATTCTCGACCGGGCACTTACATCACGTGTTCAAAAAGGAAAAAAACAGATGACACCCGAACTTTCGATTTCGTATCAACCCGCGAACTATCCGCATGCACCATTCCCCAAACTGACCTCTGACCCTTCACGATCATGAGTCGATTTTGATAACGATTTCACTTTTTTTTGAACTTCTGAATGGTTCTGTTTCTTATTCTGAAGTCGCAGCCAGACTGTGTCTTCGTTTCACATGCAGCAGTACGGGAATCGATGTCTGTTTTCCATCCTGCGCTGCCTGGATATGGAATAAACGAGTTGTTTCAGGAACCCATTTGGCAGCCGTCAGGTAAAAAGTCCTCTCGTTTTGATCATCCAGCAATAGCAGTCCATTCAGTCCGATATTGTCGACATAGACTCCATGTGGAAGATTACGTCCTGCATACTCACGACCAAATCCGACCACACCTTTATGCCTATTTCGTAAGAGAAGAACTTTGGCGGTGATCGTTTCGCCCGGATGAATCGTCAGCTCCAGAGGTTTGTCAGGAATTTCAGCCAGGTTGTTTCCAGCAAAACTGAGTTGATTGGTATCCATCTTGACTATTCGAATGATTAATTTCGGTTTTTTGAGCCGTTGAACATACCCCAGCGAATTTACATCGTATGTCTGCTTCTTACCAGCAATGACTGCTGTCGCTGTGACTTTGACTGGATGATATTTTTCATGAGTCGGTCTCGGGGCAACAAGCGGTCCTGTGGTGTCAGGGACAGCGTCAGCAGTAATCACACCATAGGCGCGATCATGACCTGCCTGGATGGTGACAGGGCTGGTAACATGGAAGCCTGATGGTATCTCTGAAATGTCAACTTGAATAGGACCATCAAATCCATCCAGGCGTTGTGCAACAACTTCAAATTCTTTACCGCTACCTGCATTGACTTTGGGGTTTGCTCCATTGAGTGATACTTTAAAGTCCGGTTTTCTGGGACGAACGGTTAATTCATAATGGAAATCTTTTCCCTGAAATCCTCTTACATCCGAAACTCGTACGTAATAAATACCTGCTTTGGGGGCTTTAAAGATCAAGCGGGAATCATCACCCAGTTCGCGCCGGCTATCGTCATTGTTTTCATAATAAACGGTGAAGACAGGCAGTCCATTGGGAGGGAATTCAGCCCCAATCTGATGTGGTTCAACAATATAGCAAGGTTCATGCAAGGCGTGTGTGATCGGGCTGGTGCCGAAATAAGTATATCTTTTGCTACCGCTGCCTGGGTACACATTGAATCCCGAATCAGGTCCACGTGGATAGAGCCAGAGTTTGACAACTTCTCCGTTCGCGTAGAGATATTCATTCAATTCCATTTCCTGCCAGTTATGGATTCGATAATCATTCAAAATATTTGAATCTTTTCCTCGAAAAGTAAAATACGAATCTCGGACAGCACGCAGTAATATCCTGGGGATCTGCTCTCCCTTTGCATTGAGGATTTCTATTTTGGAATCGAGTTTCGATTTCTTGCGTGCGGCATTGGTTTCGATGAGCCATTCATCTCCTGCTTTCGATTCAAATCGATACAGGTCAACGTCGGGTTGGTTTTTCTTTGGTGAATGAATCACGCCACTTGATATCACAGCCAGAGAGTTGAGAACTGTGGCCTGTTTGGGAAGGTTGTTTGGCTCTTGTTCTTTAATTCGAATTGTCTTCGCGACATTCCTGGATCGTCGATATTTCTCAGTTGGAGTCACGGGACCGCTTTGTTTGTCTTTTTGGACGGTATTGTTTTCTGAAATCTGAAACTGTTCTTGATTACCATTACTGTAACCAACAAGCATATCACGGAAACCGGGACGAGAATGAGGTGAGAAAGCAACCGAAGTCGGGATCGCAGTCAAATTATTTCGAACATTTAAAAGCAAAATCTGTCTGGCGTCCCAGATTTTCAAAGAGCGATCATCAGAAATCGATGCCAGCAGTTTTCCATCTGGTGAATAAATGATTTGGGTCACTGGATTTTCATGTGCAAACCGAGAGTAAATCAGAGGATTGATTTTTGCTGATTTTCGGGAAACAAATTTCCATTTACGAATGCGGTTGTCGGCACCTGCTGCGAGAATAAAGTTGCCGTCTGGGCTGAATACGACGGAATATTGTTCTTTAAGAGGCTGGCTCAGAGTATCAAGACGGTTGCCTGTTGAGACCTGCCAGACTTTGATGGTCGAGTCAGCAGAGGCACTTGCCAGTGTCTGACTGTCCGGGCTGAATGCCAGATCAAAAATGGCGCCATTATGTCCGGTTAATTTTCGAACGATTTTACCGGTTGCAACATCCCAGAGAATGATATCCCTGTCATAACTGCCGGTAGCCAGCCATTTTTTATCAGGGCTGATTTGAGCCGCATACAGGACGTCTTTGTGTCCGACAAATTCGCGTAGCTTCTTGCCTGTTGAGACCTCCCAGATGGCAGCCTGTCCGAATAGACCTGTTGTTCCTGAAGAAGTAATCAACCACTTTCCATCAGTGCTAAATCGAACCGAATTGACTTTGCCGGGAAGACCTTTCAGAAGCGGACTTTTTTTTCCAGCGTTGTGTGAACTTATTTGTACTTCAGAAAAACGTGCGATGGCAATAACATTATTCGATGCCGACCATGCAAGAGAAGCAATGGGCTTTTTCACAGACGAGGCCGGAGTAATATCGGGGACTGTTAATTTTGTCCTGACTGGTACTTTGCCCGAGGGGCCTTTCGCTCCCTGGTTTATCCACTCTGCGAGTAGTGTAATCTCTGAAGGTGTCAGTTTATCTCCGCTGTCTTCAGGTGGCATTATTGGTTTTGTTTCACCAGTAACCATGCGAATCAGACGACTGCTTTTGCTGTCGCCAGGGAGAATTGCGGGGCCGTGTTTTCCTCCTTTAAGTAATCCATTATAGGAATCAATGACGAACTTTCCTTCAGGATCATCAACACTATGGCAGCTTTCACAGTATTTTCGAAATAGAGGTACAATCTGTTTTTGGTAATCAATATGTACTTCTGCAGCTTGAGCACAATTGGTATTGCCAATGATCAATATGACCAAAATAGTGAGACTGATATTTATTAGAATACGAGTCATAAATGACCTCAGGTCAGCTGTGGATGTAAACAGTATGGATTTGATTTCAGATGTCGCCAGAAAATTAGTGATTAAACAGAAACTCGCGGCTGCTGAGAATTCCCCAGAAAAGATCTTCGATTACCTGGCGTTTTTCGGCTTTTGGTGTTTCGTCTATCAGTTTTGTCAGTTTGGTTTCTTCTTGAGCCGTCGGTTTACGTGAGAGACATATCAGATAAATATCAGCAATCTGCTCTGCGGTTGATTTTCTGCTTTTCATCAGTTTGCTAACGCGACTTTCTTTAGCTTTGAGCTTATTGTTAATCGTGTCGCCATTAGAGATATGCAATACTTGAACCATTGTAGGTTCTTCTGTTCGTTCGCATTCACATGTTATCATTCGCTCGTTTCTCCCAAATGTTTTCAGGAAGTACGAGATGACAGACGAATCGTAGAGCTGAATTGCTTTGGTACCTTTAGGGTAAAAGTCAGTTTTTTGCGGATTTGGTGCATAATACATCGTGAATTCGTCTGGGACTTCTGTTACTTGAGAAATCGAATCGAGCAGAACTTCGGCCATCATACGTCTGGGATAGTAGCGCGAATAAAAGCGTTGCTCATCTTTGTTTTCAGGAAGAGGCTGGCTGCTTCTTTGATAGGCCGCAGACTGCAGAATGACTTTCATTAATGATTTTAAATTAAATTTATTTTTGACCAGATGTTTTGAAGCAGCGACCAGTAACTCTTCATTACTGGCAGGGTTCGATTCCCGCATATCATCAACCGACTCGACCAGTCCTACTCCAAAGAAATTGGCCCAGACTCGATTCGTGATTGAGCGACTGAAAAAGTGGTTTTCCTTAGAAGTCAACCAGTTAGCCAGATCAATGCGCCGATCTTCCGGAGCATTGATATCAATAGGCTCGCCATCCAGGGGAGTGGGAGGTTGTGGTTTTCCTGTTAATGGCTGAACTAAATCTCCCTCCGTAGCAACAAAAAGAGTTCGAATCCCATCTCCTGAGCTTTTACTGCCTCCCCAGCCTTTTGCCCGGACGCGGGAAAAGAAATTTGCCATTGCATAATATTGGTCATTCGTCCATTTTTCCAACGGGTGGTTATGGCATTTCGCACATTCAATTGAGAGTCCCAGAAATGCCTGACTGACATTTTCTGTCATGGATTCAGGGTCCTGGTGGATCGCGTAAAAATTAGTGGCACCATTCTCAATACTACTCCCTTGAGCGGTAATCAGTTCACGTACTAACTGATCCCAGGGCGTGTTTTTCTTTACATGTCCACGAATCCATTCATGATATTTTTTGACAGCCTGCGGGCGAATGAGAGCACCATTGACCAGTAATAAATCGGACCATTTATATGTCCAGTAATCAATAAATTCGGGTCGATCTAAAATTTGTTCGATTAGCTTGTTGCGTTTGTCGGAATTGCGATCAGCGAGAAATGCGTTCGTTTCTTCCGGCGTGGGGAGAGTGCCGATCGTGTCGATATAGATTCGTCGAATAAATTCAGCATCGTTTGACTGAGGCGAAGGTGGAAGATTTAAACGTTTCAGCTGTTTGATGACCAGTTGATCGATAAAATTATTTTGTGGGGATTGGGCATATACCGCAGGGGCAACTCTTTGTGGATAAGGTGACGTGATTTTAGAAATCGCAATTTTGCTGGAAAAAATACAGACGATAGCTCCTTCGCCAAAGCCGGTCACAGTGACAGACCCCTGTTTGTTTACTTGAGCCACAGTTTCATCGACAGAAGAAAATGTGGTCCATTGCGTCACATCGCGAACGGTCTGATTTGAATAGTGTGCTTGAACAAGTAACTGCTGCGTTTGCCCTTTGGCGAGAATTGATCGGGAAGGCAGAACTTCTAAGCGTTCAATAACAGGGTCTTTTTCCGATGGAGGTGATGCCCCTTGAGCAATCCACCCTGATAGAATGCGATACTCAGTGGAGTCGGTTTCAAAACGAACGCCTCCTTTGTGTGGAACTGCTCCCGTTGGTTTGATTAAAAACAGACTGCGCGCGGGATCAGATAATTCGATGCGTCGTCCTCGTGATTGTTTTACAATTGTATGGAAATCACCTTGGACGTCATACGCTTTCAAAGACAGCCGAAACCCTCCTTTTCCAGCCAGGGCACCATGACAGGCCCCCGAATTACAGCCTGCTTTAGTCAGGATTGGTTGAACATCGTTACGAAAATTCCAGAGATGGGGTTTGTCAAAATCAGTGACAATGACGGTACTTTTTGATTGAAGAGTTCCTGCGGTAGCAGTGATAACAGACTGTCCGTTACTGACAGGTATCAGTGTCTGCCCCTTTATTGTGACAACCGACGGGTTACTGGATGTGAGTCGAAATACTTTTGTGACCGTCCCCGTAATATTGCCGTCAGTGATTTTCTGAAACGACAATCGATGCCGTGCTTCTTTGCCTGAGAGCTGGATTTTTCCAGGCAGTAAAATCGCCTTTTCTCCCGATTCAAAAGCATGGAGAGAACTGGAATCAAAACACGGAATCATCATTCCAGTTAAAAGTAAAATTAACAGAGTTGTCTGTTTTGCAGAATGCATCGAGCAGTTCTCTTTTTTATCGATTGTTTAGAGTGATGTTTAAAGTAGAGGCAGGAGAGATTTCAGGAACAATCCAGACGGCAGCTCAATCAACGCGGGTTGCTGGCTGGGGCAAATGAAACACTCCGGGACCCAGTGGCCAATCCCCTCGGACCAGTCGGTGCCCACGTGATGGATGTCATCCGCGAAGTTGTAGATTTCGGCCTCCGTGCGGGGGGTTTTCTCATGGCCCGGACCATGTCGTCGTAGGCCTTCTGCTGCTCAACCATGCCCAGGAGGTTGGGCAACCAGTTAGCCCGTGCAGCTGCTCCTCGGTCTCGCCCTGATCGCCGGCGAGGATCCAGGCGTCCTGCGGTTCCGCACCGCTGGCCTGTCCCGGCGGGAAGCCGCCATACTGCTCATGGTGGTTTTGCGCCGCCACGCCGATCTGTTTCAGATTGTTCAGACACGTGGCCCGGCGTGCGGCCTCCCGGGCCGACTGGATCGCCGGCAGCAGCAGTGCGATCAGAACGCCGATGATGGCGATCACCACCAACAGCTCGACCAGCGTAAAGCCGGACCGCCGGACGCGGTCCGCAGATTGTGTAACGATCGTCTTTGAGCAATACCGACAATGCCCTCCCGTCTTTCGCGACTTGCGTGATGAGAAGAGTCTTTGCCCGAGAGTAGACAGACGAAGAGTTTGCACCATTGCCGAGAGGGTGCCAAAGTACCTTCGGCGGGGTCGTAGCGAGCGAACCGGTGAACTGGTGCCGCCAATCGACGGGTACCGGGGGCCCTGGCGAGATTCTCAGGTAACCGCCGAATGGCTTTGGTACTCGCGGAAACCATGGACCTACCGTCCCGGTCATTCGGAATGGACCATGATCGACCGATCACGAGACTAGCGAATAGATCATTGCGTTTGTTGCGTGCATCAAGATGCCGCACGAATCTACTCTCCCTGGTCAATTTCGCGTTCTCCGTTCTCTCCTTGAAGCCCGGGCGGCGGCCGAGACGCACGGGGCCGACACGGTCACGCCCCCGCAGGAAGCGGAGCGGCGGTGATTCTCCAGGCGGTGCCATCTTCGGAGAGTCCATTGGCATTCCGCCGACCTTCGCCGCCGTCTTGGTCCACGACCGTGACGTCCACGGTCGCCGCGTCGCCGTCAATCGATACGTCCCCCATGTTGTAGATGTACTTGAGAAAACGTTCTCGTTCGCCCCCTGGCGCTGCACCTTCAACAAAAACGGTCGGCCACTGTTACCGCTGCCGTTGACCGAGCCGGCCGTCCGCATGACGCGATCGACGTCCGTCACGGAATCTTTTGGTCTTGTGAGTGGGGCCGCACCCCACAACGACCGCCAGGACCAGACAGAGGATCGCCAAACAAGCGCGTCCAGCCACCAAGGCCGCACAACAGGTCGGTACATCACGTCACTTCTCCTGGGTCCACAAGGGCAAAGGCTTACTCAGGGATTTCACCCGGCTCGTCGCTGACCGCCGAATCGGGCCATCCGGACCGCGTGGCCAGGGCCTGCCAGACGCCCAGATCGACGTCATCGTCAAAGGAAATGTCCCGATCCGTCCGCCATGCAGGCGTTCACTCCGCCGCTGTGCAGGCTCCGTGCGCCGACGCCCAAATATCGCCGGGGGATTACGGTTCTCGGTGCAGTGGAGCAGGTGTTCGGTGGGGATCCTTGGGTCGCAGAACTGGAACTCGTCGTTGATCAGGGAGTTCGGGGTGGCACTTGGCGGTAAAGCCCGTGCAACCACCGGTATCGGCGGCAAGCACCTCGTCCGTTCGGTGATGCTCTCCCAGCCGACGACCTCACTGCACGCCACCGTGCGCGGTCCCATCGCGAATATCGTTGGTCGAGGTCCCCTCGTTGTTGCCCATCTTCCAGATCCCCACCAAGTCGGACCCCTAGTGCCTCGGTCGATGTACTGTGCACCCTTGAGAATGACGACCTCGAAGACCCCCTTGGTATGCTCATTTATTTCCTGCACGACGAGATTCAGCAATTAAACGACTATATAGGATGACCTGCATGTTGCTTGCAGTATTAATACCCGAATCTTGCATGAAAATTAACAAGGAGATTACCATATGGTAAAAATTACCATAGATGACCGGGAATACGAGGCAGAAGAGGGTATGACCGTACTTAAGGTGGCTAGAGCCAACGGCCTGAGAATTCCAACCCTGTGTTATCATCCATCTTTGAGACCTTCCGGGTCCTGTCGGTTGTGCGCTGTGGAGGTGCCGGGCCGATCCAGCGGCAGACAAATCACCCATGCTGTCCTGTATTCTGAAGGTTAAGGATGGGATGGTTGTAAAGACCCAAAGTGAGGCGGTCAACAAGAGCCAGAGCCAGGGCCTTTGCGAATTTAATGCAAATGGCGCCCCAGGCCAAAACTATTCTAGCACTCGCCAGGTCTTACGGTGGCTGACTCGACCTCCGCCCGATGGGTGTGTGCGCTGTCACCTATGTATCCGGGTTTGTAAAGAAATTGTGGGAGCCGGTGCACTTAAAATGGAAAAAAAGGATGGTGTGAATTTTGTCGTGCCGATGGAGGGCCTCTGCATCGGATGCGGAACCTCGTGCGAATATCTGTCCGACGGATGTGATTTTGGTTGAAGACCACGAAAACATCAGAACGATCAAAATCCGGGACGAAGTTATCGGGAGGCATCCTTTTTGGAAAGGTGTGAAGGCTGCGGAAAGCTGTATGCAACGCCGAAATTTCTGGAACATATTCATCGCAGAACATCCTCTCACACGGATACGTCAAGTCGCCCCATAACTATTGCTCAACATGTGCCAAACTTTTTTCTTAGATCGCATAAAGTCTTTCAGCGAAAGGGTGCAGCAATAAATGGTTAAAGTCTTGGTACTTGAGGATGTGTTAGATATTGTTTTGCTCAAATAGATCACTCCAAACCCAATCCGATATATTCATACCAGCAGTCATCTCTTTTAGCGCCGCAACTTGAGGCCTGAAGAAATGAATTCTTGACTGCATCGCATTACAAAGAACCGACCCTTTTCATCCATACACTATTTTAACGGATTGATTTTTAATAAAAATGTATTAGCGTCAAATATAAGGCTAATTTTTTCATTTTCACCATCCCAGGAGGGTACTATGAAAGTAGCCAGCTATTTCAAGGTCGCATTTGTCACGACCTATAACATCATACTCAATGCCTTAACGCTGGGTCGCTATGTCTGGTTGGAGGGGCGGGTTCGCAAATGGTACCCTTATGAACTGGGCCCGGAGGATTTCAGTATAGCCCCCAAAAGTTTGTTCAGCCCACCACGGAAGCGGAGATTGTCGCACTCTGTAAAAAAATTCAAAACGATTACGGGTATTCGGTTCAGCGCATTCATTTAACAGGGGGTGGTTGTCGACGATACCCTGGTATCGCTTGGACAGGTACAGTGGCGTTATTTCGAAAGATCCGAAGAAAAAGCAGCTGGCTGTCAAAGCCGGCACCCGGGTACGGGACGTTGTCAGGGCTCTGTCGACGAGGGGCTTGCTTTGCCGCCCAACCCTCCCATGATGCGCAGAGTATCGCCGGGATCCTATCCACGGATGTGCATGGCACCGGAAAACTGGGGCTTTGTCAGCGAGTCCGTCGTGAAACTCAAATTGATCGATGGAAAGGGCGAGATCTTCGAATGCGGACCATCGGATGACCTATTCAAAGCGGCCATCGGTGGGATCGGAGCGGTGGGCATCATACTGGAAGTCGTGGTGCAAGGCGTAGATCGGTTTAACGTCGATCAGATAACCAAAATATCCGATCTGTCCTTTGTCGAGGACAACCTTGAACGACTGCTGGCCGAAAACGACCACTTCAGTCTTTACCTTTTCCCCTTCACAACGAAATGCCAGATTAACACCTGGAATAGAACCAGCCAGGGGCAGTCACTTTGGGGGAACACTGCGAGAGTTTCTAAGCATTTCAATGGATGCCTTGCTGGCAGCCTGGTTCGGGAATCTCGTGGCCTACACGGGACTTTTGCCCACCCTGTCTTCCCCCTTGACACACAGCATTAAGAAAGGGAACGAATCTGGTACTGGAAAGCAACGAAGCCTACAACCGCACGATCTATCATCTGCATCAGGAACTGGAGTTCACCGTGCCTTTTGAGGAAACATTCGACGCCTGCCGACGATTTATCCGACTTTATGAAGAGATGTACTCGGAGGGGCTGCCCTATACGATTTTCGAGGTGCGTTTCACACCCGCAGACCGTGACCGCACCTTGATCGGGGCTGGCAGGGGGCGCCGGAGTGTCTGGATCGACCTTGTGTGTAACGACTCCGCCGGTTTTGAGAAATACTACGCCGCTGCCGAATCACTATTAAAGAAGAACGGAGCGCGACCCCATCTCGGAAAGTACTGCGAGAGTATCGACAGCAGCGACCTGGAGGGACTGCATTCGGAACACTTTTTGAAGTTCAAACAGCTCGTCGAGCAGCACGATCCCGAGGGTAAATTTTCCAATGAATTCACGCGCAGGCTTTTTGGGACTTAGTACATAGATTCATATCGGCGAATATAGGCTGTGGGAGCGGTTTTCCAGCCGCGATTAACTCTGTCTAATATGCACAGATTATGGAAAGTTTTTAAAGATCGCGCCTCAATATAAAATCATTCTGGACATCGCTGCCCACCACAAATTTTTGGCGTCCGGCGACTTTAAAGTGCCAGCGTTTATAGAACGCATTTGCTCGCCCATTTAATTCCCAGGAGCTCAACCAGACGGTTCGATAGCCCCTGGCGCTGGATTCATTCAGGCAGGCCTGCATTAAGGAATTGCCCACCCCGAGTCCGTAGCATTTCTTGAGCAGATAGAATCTGGTCAACTGGATTGCTTTGGGACCTTCGATGCACCCGGGCGTTTGGCTTGGATCTAAATATGCGTAGCCGACGGGATCTGTTTGGAGCTCGGCAATAAGATACAGCGAATCTTTGTTGTTGAATTCTTTTTTTATTTTATCGATGGGGAAGGTGGCTCGCAAATACGTTGCCATATCTTTAGAGGCTGTTTGTCCGGCAAAAGCTTCATAAAAGGTGCGTTTGCCGAGCTCAGCGAGCAGTTCAGCATCTTTCCGATGGGCCTTTCGAATAACCGTATCCGGCTGGTGTTTCTGCCGGTTTGATATATTACCAGTGTTTTTTTCCACAAGATCACTGAGCGTTGAATGGATACGAATTTTAACTTTTTC
>CALOEF010000017.1:0-32411 GCA_942492165.1 uncultured Planctomycetaceae bacterium | reverse complement strand
TTCATTCAAAGAAAGAGTATTTGAAAACCGGCAACTGGCAATCGCCGCGATCGAAGCCAGAAACGAAGAGATCAGTAATACTCGATTGGGAGAAGCATGTTCTAAAATGGTTCGAAAATTCATAGATAAGAGAGCTTCTTCCTGATGAAGTCGCACCACGTTCAGTCGTTCGACTTCAATGGTTCCTGTCCACCACAGACCGACCATTGCCAGACCCAGCAGAAGGGACAAAGGGATTAAGTGCATTTTCAGCAATAACTGACGATGCGCCAGTTTCCCTTTTTCCTCAAGTGATTCTGCTTCAATAACATTTGACCCGTCCTGGACGAATGACCTGATTAAAGGCAATCGCTCTTACTTCTGCCTTGAACATGCGGACCATAATCGTGCCCCAGATAGGCAACCAACCAGACAAATGCCAATAAATGCAGTGGATAAAACCGATAAGGAAGGCTGTATAAAAATGTGGTGTAATAGTCTTCGGCCATCCCCAGACTGGCATAGGAGTCTGCAATATAACCGATTTCTACTCCGACCCAGGTTGAGATGATTGCGATTCCTGAAACGGGCGCGGCTGTGGAGTCGACTAAAAAAGCCAGTTTCTCACGAGATACTTTCATTCGATCAGTCAATGGCCGCATCGAAGATCCTACAAGTAACGAATTGGCATAATCATCAAAAAAAATCACCAGGCCCAAAAACCAGGTCATGAGCTGGCTGTGTTCGCGTTTTGTTGCGTATTGTGAAAGTCGAGCCACTAATGCGGCTGTCCCTCCACCGATTGACATGACTCCCACCATTGCTCCTAGAAACATCGTAAATAAAATGATCATCATGTGGGAATAATCGGAACTGCCAGGTTAGACAATTACGTGAATCACAAAGGTATCTAAAGTATTGACAAATCCCAGAAATAAATTTCCGTGCAATAAAACTACGGCACCGCACCAGATGCTCATCAATAATGCAAGAATGATATTCCGAAACCAAATTGCCAAAACTACTGCAAGAAGGGGAGGCAATAAACTGAACCACCTGGAAATACGATAAACTTCTAACGAACCTGTTCCACGAATATCCGGATCGACAATAATGGTGTTCTGAGTAACAAAGACTTTGTGATTTTGAGATAAATCTGTCTTCAATACCAGAATCCCCTCTGTGAAGGGAGGCAAGGCAGTATCAACGCCGTCGACCCATAGTTCCAAGCCAATAATCTTTTGCGGGTGACCGGAAAAATCGGTATCTAAAGAACCGTTCACTTTCAGAGCACGAATCGTCACTTGACTGACCGGAACTCCAACTACGATTACCTCAGGCGCTTCGATTGCATATCGTGCGGGCTCTTTTTGCAGTGCGATATCCGAAATCTGATCGGACTGACCGATTAAGCTGGATAAAATTATCAGATAGGAATGAATTGCCGCCATCGTCCCTCAGGCTGCTTGTTCGAATAAATGAATGGGGCAAAGTAGAGTTCATATCACTTCGAAATCATACTTGCCAATCATCTTGCTGGCTATATTGAAACCGATTCAAGACTGCACTGCAAGCAATGATTAGCAGATTATCGTCTGTTTTCGTTGTATTCGAAGTCTCAATTCACCTCAGATTCTTCCGGATCTTCGATCGGCCAGAAAAGATGAAACGTCATTCCTTTGTCAGCGTTGATTTCTGCTTCGATTGTACCGCCGTGAAGCTGGATGATCCGCCAGCACTTCGATAAACCAAAACCTAATCCGCGCCCTGCCTGTCTTGCAGAAAAGAAGGGATCAAACAGATGTTCCTGTTCCTGAACGGTTAATCCGGGCCCGTCATCAATGACACGAATATGCATGAAACGAATCCGACCAGTCATCTTTTCTTCTGAGATAATCCGGATATGCCCGCCTGATTCAAGCACATTCAGACTATTTAAAATCAGGTTGCTCAAAACAACCTTCCATTGAATCAGATCAGCCCAGATATGATGTAAATCCGGGATCTCTACTGTGACATGAACGCCGGTCGCAGAAATATCATCTTGCAAATTGGTCAAAACCTCTTGCACTGTTTCTTGTAAAGCAAGTGAAACAGGTCGAGGTGCTGGTGGTCTGGCGAATAACATCGCATCGCCGATCATATCCCTCACACGGTATGCTTGACCACCGATTGTTGAGAGGGACTGTCTGCGCTGCGGATCAGTCTCTCCTTTCAGCAGCATTTGCACGCGTCCCACAATCGTAGCCACAGGATTATTGATTTCATGCCCAGCACCAGCCGCAAATTCAGCCATCGCCTCCAGCTTGTCGGTACGGGGTAACACCATTTGTCCTGCATTCTCATCTTGATCAAACCCGGATTGACCATCCCCTCCGATAGCCGATCCAGTCTGTCTCAGAATTTGTTGCTCTGAAGCCTGAGACAATAAACGGTGACTTAGATTCAGTAATTGCGAAATGAGAGGCAGGTCTTCTGCGAATCTTATGGAAGAAAAAAGATAAACTTCAGCAATTTCCATCTGATCACAGGGAATCGAAAAACATTGGGCAGGTGCACAAGAAATCTCTTGAAAAGCGCGTCCCTGCTCGAAAATTGAACGAGACTGTTCCCATAAAGAACTCTCTTTCAATAACGTCACCGTGTCATGAAAAAAATGCTCTGATTCATTTTGAGAAGACTGAAAAATGCTGGCAGCGAGGCCTGGAATCCCAGAGCGTACCACTGCGATGCAGGCTGCATCAGCTGCCGTTGCTTCGCACCAGACTGCAGCCAGCTCATTGAGAGTTGATTTGAGAGATCGCGCAGGAATCAATGAAAACAGACGTCGATAATAAGCATCCGGTAGAGAACTGCCTGCAGTACCGGTTTCGCTCGACATCTGACACCCCATACAACAGTAGCCATGACGATCGGAATAACCCGATCATCATGCAACTGATGATTGATCCCGAAATTAACCAGTTGCGTGAACTGATTCCAGATTCAAAAGCGAACAGACGCGATCTGCCAACTGCTCTACTTCAAATGGCTTCTGCATGAAGTCATTGGCACCCGCAGTTTTTAAATCTTCAATCTTGTCTGCTTCAACCATACCGCTGATGCAGATGATCTTGACATCATCCATTGAGGAGTCTGTGCGAACGCGCTGGCAGACTTCTTTACCGTTGATGTCGGGCAGCATGACATCCAGGATGATAATATCGGGATGATACTCTTTTACCATCATACCGGCATCGAATCCATTATTGGCAACACGGATTTCGAAACGGGAATCGGCATCCAGTACGTCACGGATCAATTCTACAAGCTCTTCATCGTCATCAACAATTAAAGCTTTACGCTTCCCACTTTCGAGAGCGTCAGTAGGAATTCCATTGTCTTTCATAAATTTAAACAAGACGTCTCGCGGAATTCTGCGAAAGCGAGAGCCGGGAACCCGAAAGCCCTTTAATTGCCCCGAATCAAAACAACGAATAATTGTTTGTTGACTCACTTTGCAGATCTTTGCGGCTTCGCCTGTGGTAAAGACCGTTTTCATATTGCTCCATCCATCCTTTGAAGACCCGCTCGAGTTGAGCAGGAAAGACCAAGCGCTGTAAGGCTATTACAACATGTAATAACCGAGCCCCTGCGCAATAGTAGCAATGACCCGTTCATCGCTACCCTGCTTGAAACTGACATCTCCATAATCAGCCTCTTATCTATTTACCTGAAACCAAGTAAAGTGATAAATAACTGCGTCCTCCAAGGTACAGTTATGTGGCCCGTTAACTTGCCAAACACTACTGATTTTCCAGACGCCACAAGTATCCTACATAGATACAAACGCCAAAACTTTCAATACCGCTTGACTTTACCAGTATTATCAATAACTCCGATTGTATCTATTCTGACGATATGGTCAACACGCATTCGTCCAGTTGATTAAATAAATGAAATAAATACATACTGAATAAACACTTACAATAATTCAGCAAACATACGCCTATTGAGAGAATCATCTCGACTTTACCCAATTTAATATCGATTCATCACTATTAACTGCTTTAAATCTCCGTAGTTGGAAGGAATCCTCTCTCAATGCAAGTCAAATCAGGTCGCCATACGACTGGAACTATTTAAATAAATTACCAGAACGGTCAAATCAGCGGGTGTGATTCCGCTGATTCTGCCTGCTTGCCCCACACTTCTTGGTTTGACTCGCGTTAATTTTTCCCTGGCTTCATGACGTAAGTTCGGAACCACTTCATAATTGATATATTCCGGTATGTGTAACGTTTCAACATTTTTCTGTTTTTCAATCTCGGCTGTCTGACGTCGGATATAACCCGCATACTGGACCTCAATTAACGTCTGCTCAATCGCCCGTTCTGAAAGGGAAAATTCGTTTAATTCAGGTGCAAATTTGCAGATTTCAGTCCAACCAAAATCTTGGCGCCGAAGCCATTCTTCTAAAGTGCTGCCTTGGTAACGAGTCGATTGAATGAACTGAGCGACCTTTGCCAGTTCCATTTCATAATCCTGATATTGTTGCCAACGCGCATTGCAAACAGAACCAACTCGACGACCAATGGGAGTCATCCTTCGGTCCGCATTATCTTGTCTGAGTAACAAGCGAAATTCGGCGCGCGAAGTAAACATCCGGTAAGGCTCATCCACACCTTTTGTGACGAGATCGTCAATGAGAACCCCCAGATACGCCTCGTTACGATCCAGAATTAAATCCTGTTTTCCAGCGATTTTTAATGCTGCATTTAATCCCGCTAACAAACCCTGACCAGCGGCTTCTTCGTAACCGGTCGTTCCATTGAGTTGGCCTGCAAAGTATAAACCTTCAACCTGTTTGGTCTCCAATGTCGGTCTGAGCTGTGTGGGAGTTGCAAAATCATATTCAACGGCATAACCGTATCGCATGATCTCGGTCTTTTCCAGACCACGGATAGAATGAATCATCTGATCCTGAACATCGCGAGGCAAACTCGTCGAGATACCATTGCAGTAATACTCGTTTGTATTGCGCCCCTCTGGCTCAAGAAATATCTGATGTGAATTTCGTTCCGCAAAACGTACGACCTTATCTTCAATGGAAGGACAATAACGGGGGCCCGTTGAATTGATTTGACCAGAATACATTGGTGCGCGATGTAAATTCTCGTTAATCACCTGATGGACAAATTCATTTGTCTCTGTCAAATAGCAGGACATCTGCGGTTGCGTAATTTTTTCCGTCATATAGGAAAAAGGTTGGGGTTTTTCGTCTCCAGGCTGTTCATCCAGAACCGAAAAATTAATGGTGCGACCATTCAGACGAGCTGGTGTTCCTGTTTTAAAACGCTGAAGTTCAAATCCTAACTGGTTCAGGCTATCTGACAGGGTTCCCGTTGTTCCTTCCCCAGCGCGGCCCCCTTTCGTTTTGGCCTCTCCTGTGTGCATGATCGCTTGTAAAAATGTGCCCGTCGTCAGAATGACTGCCTGTGCGCGATACAATGCCTCCCCATGAACCAGCACTCCAGTTACCTGATCCTGTTCTACGACCAGACTCTTTACACTTTCCTGCTTGAGCGTCAGATTCTCCTGCTGCTCCACCTTCCATTTCATGCTTAACTGATAGGCTTTTTTGTCCGCTTGCGCACGTGGGCTATGCATGGCAGGACCTTTAGAGAGATTGAGCATACGGAACTGAATTCCCGTTTCGTCAATCACCCGCCCCATTTCTCCACCCAGTGCATCAATTTCGCGTACAATTTGCCCTTTTGCAACGCCACCAATGGCAGGATTGCAACTCATCTGGCCGACTGTATCACAGTTCATTGTCAAGAGTGCTGTTTTTGCTCCCAGGCGCGCTGCTGCCAAAGCTGCTTCGCAACCTGCATGACCTGCACCTACAACAACGACGTCATAATCATAGTAAACCGACTGACTCATAGTTCTTCTTTGTGAAATATTTGTGAACGGAATTCTGACTTAACCGAACTGCTTACCCGAATCGGGCAGCACCATATTAAGATGTTCGAGAGCAGCCATTGTCACGACACGGCCGCGAGATGTTCGTTGTATAAATCCACAGCGCAATAAAAACGGCTCAACTTCGTCTTCAAGGGTATCAGCGGGAATATTCAAACTGTGGCCAAGTGCCTGAACACCGGCTGGCCCACCAGAAAATGTTTTGATCAATGTTTCCAAATATCGCTTATCTTGCCGTTCCAGACCAAGATGGTCAATTTCCAACATCTCAAATGCACGGTTTGCGACTTCAGTCGTAATCTTGCCATCGGCTTTACTCGTGGCAAAATCACGAGCCCAACGTAACAGATTATTCGCTTTACGAGGAGTACCGCGACTCCGTCTGGCAATCTCGAATGCAGACTCGTCCGAAATTTCTGTTCGCAGCTTTTTCGAGTTTCTACGGACGATTTCGACCAGTTCGTCATCCTCGTAAAAATCCAGATGTTCTCGACGAACGAATCGATCACGTAAGGGAGCCGTCAACATACCACTCCGCGTCGTGGCACCAATCACAGTGAACTTCTGCAGCTTCATGTTGACAGTACGCGCATTGAGCCCTTCGCCGAGTGTGATATCAACACGAAAATCTTCCATCGCAGGATAAATAAATTCTTCTACTGTGGCAGGCATACGATGAATTTCGTCAATAAACAGAAACGATCCATGACCAGCATTCGTCAGGTAAGGCAGCAAATCTTTGGGTGCACTTAAAGCGGGGCCCGATGTAATCTGCAGCTCTGTTCCCAACTCTTTCGGCAAAACTGTTGCAAGTGTCGTCTTTCCTAATCCGGGTGGGCCATCCAGTAAAAGATGTCCCAAAGGTTCGTTTCGAATCCGAGTTGCATCCAGAAAGACCTGTAACCGCTCGACAACCTGCCGTTGACCAACCACTTCGCTGAGTCTTTGTGGTCGCAAGGCGTCATCATACTCAGCATCGTCGGCCAGGTGGCTGGAATCCCAGCCATCTTCAACACCGGAAAAATCATCTTCCGGTTCACTTTCCCCTTTTATGACAGGTTCACGAACCATGCTATCATCCAAACTCTAATATAATTCAGTCCCTGGAGCCAACAAAAACCTCAAATCATCAGCGGGTATCATAGCAAAAGAACTCCCCCGCCTTAAAGGTCAGGCAAGAGAGCTCTCAAAATTCACCAATTCTATCTGTAATTTATCTCACTGATTCGTCATTTCTGCGTAAGCGACTGTTTGAACCATCACCAAAAATGGTAAGAGAAAAATTGCACCAAAGCCATAGGTCAAGGAGGATCCCAGAATATAGATACCGAATGAAGCCAGAAAAATGAGTGTCAGGCTCCCGAGATTTCCCTTTGTATACTTTTTGATTTCGGTAAAGGAATCGATGCCTGGTAAATCACGATCGATCAGAAGAAAAGAATAAGGCCAGAACATGAGCATGACAATGATTCCGGGAATCACCAGACAGACAAGGCCCAATGCGATCAAAATCCCGAATACCAATGAGCATAAAAACATCCTCCACACAAATCGGCTGCAACTAAAGAGCTCGCTGATTCCTGGATTGAGGTCTTTCGTCATCTTTAACATCACCGACTGCAAACCGAGTAAAAAGTAAAATTGTACAAAGTAAATCGCTACCATCCCCACTCCGTAAAGCAGAATCATCATTGGTATCAACATCGCTTCATTATTTTTGCCTGCGACAGCAAAACCTGCGAAACCGATACCAAATAATACTGCGATGACTGTAATCATACAGACCATCATCAAGAAATAGGATAAGAGCGAAGCACCAATACACATCCCCAAATTACTCTTGTATATCTCCCAGGCGCGGGAAAAAACATCACTCACATTGATGATACGGTGTTCAAGACCTTTTTCCGTTGAAGGTTGCAGTGTCTCGCCACAAAATCTGCATTTCACTGCTACGGCTTTAATCGTTGCGCCGCACATGGGGCAATCGGTGGTCCCGCTGGCAAGAAAACTATCTTCTTCTCTGACAGGGCTTTCAGCAAGAAAACTCTGCTCTTCACTCACAGGGGCTTCGGCATCGGAATTATCAAAACCATTGAATCCATCACCAGTGTCTACCGCATCTGAAACCGGAACAGTGATCGGTTCGCCACATTGGGGACATTTGGCCCTGCGTCCAGCCTTATCATCCGAAGTCTTGAGGACTTTATCGCAATGCGAACAATTGAATTCAATTGTCAAGATTCTGTTCCTTTCAAAGCCATTTGTACTAATCAGTCTGCAATGACCTCAGCCATAATCTCGTCCGGAATATTAAAATTCGCGGTAACACTTTGCACATCATCATGGTCTTCAAGTGCTTCCATAAGCTTGAGCACTTTTTTTCCCTCATTGACTCCCAGATCGACAGTATTGGCCGGGATGCGCGAGAATTCTGCCAGATTTGTTGGGATTTTTCTGTTTTCGAATTCTTCCGCTACCTGCTGAAACGCTTCGACACTGCATGTCACTTCATAGACATCCCCGTTGGCCGAGACATCATCTGCGCCGACTTCCAACGCTATTTCAAACAGTTCATCTTCCACTACATTTTCAGCGGGAACCAGAAAGAGGCCTTTTCGCTCAAACATCCACGCAACACAGCCTGTGCTGCCAAGATTGCCACCATAAACTTCGAATGTTTTGCGAATCTCTCCCGCCGTCCGATTTCGGTTTTCAGTCAAGATATCACACAAGACGGCAACTCCGGCTGCGCCGTACCCTTCGTAGATCAGCTCTTCAAATTTTTCGCCGGATAATTCTCCACACCCTTTTTTCACAGCGCGATCAATATTGTCCTTAGGCATACTGGCTTTGCGCGCTTTATCGATTGCATATCGCAAAGCCAGATTCATCCCGGGATCTCCGCCACCGTGCTGTGCGGCTACAATGATCGCACGACTCAGCTTGCCAAATAATTTACCCCGTTTTTTATCAGCCACACCTTTCTTGGCGGCGATATTTGCCCAATGTGAATGCCCTGCCATTTATAATTCGCTCTACTCGATAAATAAAAGTGATATCTCTACGCCAGAACAACGTAGACAAGAAACTATTTTGTTGACTCAAATCATCTTCATTGCTGGTAACAAAAAATGCTCACCGGCTGAGTTTTTCCTGCAGCTGTTCGATCATTTTTGTATCGGGAGGTGATGACTTTTGTGCTCCTTCCAAAGCTTTCTTCCACAGTTCCATTGCTTTTTTCGTTTTGTTCAATTTGTAATAACATTCTGCCAGATGATCGAGGATTGTGCTATCGCTTCCACCTGGCAGTTTACTTGCTTTCTCAAGATATTCCTGAGCCTCTTCATATTTTTTTCGTTTGAACAGAACCCACCCCATGCTGTCAAGGTAAGCCATGTTATCTGGCTCTGACTTCAAGGCAATTCGAATCATCTTCTCCGCTTTTTCAAGATTCTTGTCCTGATCAGCATAAAGATATCCTAAATCATTATTGATCGATGGATTTTCCGGATCAGCAGCAAGCATCTCTTCAAGAATGACCTCTCCCTTTCCAATGTCACCTTGTTGCACATACACATTGGAAAGCATCATCCTGACTTGATAGACGCGTTCTTTCTGACGAGGATATTTTTTGATAAAATCCTTCATTTGCACGATCGCATTTTCCCAGTCACGATTATGGTAGTAAATCCAGGCATGCTGGTAATCGAGTAACGGAAATTTGGGAGCTGCCTTTCGTGCTTCTGCATTTACTTTGAGAGCGACTTGAGTCTCGCCATTTCGCTCCCGTGCATCTGCCAATAAATACAACAGATTAATGCGTTGAGGCGCTAATAAAGGATTCGCAACGGCTTTTTTTAAAAAATCAGCAAGCTCTCCATACTGATTTTCTTCTCGCAACAGCTGGCTGTATTCCTGCAAAATCAATAAGGTCCAGTTCCCTCTGATTTGAGGTTTGGCATGTTTTTCCGCAGCATCCATCGCAAACTGATAGAACTCACGCGCTGTCTGATTCTGATGAGTTTCTGCTGCTAATTTTGCAATGATATATCCAGAGAAGACATCGACTCCCGGCGGATCTTTCTGCTTCAGCTTCTGTGCCTCTGCAATCAGTCCTTTAAGAAATTTCTTATCCTTTGTCATCTTCTGGAGATTGGATTGAATTTTCTGAATTCCATCTCCCGTCTGAATAATTTGGGAAAGTGTTTTGATGAGCTTCGCATAATTATTGTTCTTTTGATACAAATTCAACAAACCGATTAAACCGTCTAAATCTGATGACTTGCCAAGCGAGGTCAGGTACGTCTTTTCAGCTTCTTCATAACGCCCCTGATCACCATACTGCTCAGCCAGATAATAGCTGAGCGTACGATTAAAACGATCCTTCTCTGCAAGCTTTATCAATTGAGGAATCAGCTCATCAGAACGATTCAATGCTTTTAATATTTCTCCCAGAAACTCATAGGCCTTACGGCCTTTGACCTGTTGCTGTTCATCAAAATAAACCTGCAGGGATTCCAAGGCTTTCTGATACTCTTTCGATCGGAAATATACCTGAGCCAGATGGTACTTTAGAATACCGGGCCGCCCCTTCTGAGACTCTGCGGCTTTGTTGAAAGCTTCGACTGCCAGTTTAAGGCGATCTGTTTCCAGAAATGACTGGCCAATCCTCTCGTACAGTTTTCCCTGCTTGGCTTCGAGTTGTGAACGGGTATTATACTCAAAAGTATATTGATCCGGTTTCGTCAGGGCATTAAAAACTACCTCCCAGCATTCCGCTGCTGCTTCTTTTTTCCCCAAACGTTCATAAAGATTTGCCTGATCATGTTTTATGATGACATAGAGACCCGATTTTTTATTGATAGTAGGCGAGTTTGCGGCCTTATTCAGAAACATCACTGCTTCTTCGAAGCGTCCCTGGCCTGCCATATGCAAACCCAGTTTTCGCATGAGTTCATAATCTTGCGGATCGAGTTCTACCGCTTTTTGAGCATATTTTATTGCTTCGTCAGTTTTATCCAGTCCTGATGCCAACCTGATTAATACGCGATAAATCTCGATGGAGTTCGGATTTAATTCCATTGCTTTCTTATATGCTTCATAAGCTCCAATAAAATCATTGCGTGACACACGCATGCGGCCTGTCATATACCAGGCAGCGGAGTCGATTTTTTTCTGCTCTTCAGATGTACGTGGCCTTGCTGGGACAAGGGGAAGCACCTCATCATCGGCAATACCTTCTTCCAAGGTAAAGACTTTAGGGCTAGACTGTTTATGCGTTTTTTTATCGTTCCCCTTTTTACCAGGCATCCTGGCTGAGACAGGACCCTGACCGATTGCAAATACCAGCATAATCTGGCAAGCTGAAATGATCGCTATCTTTGGAAAACCACTCATCTTCAAACTCCATTATTTGAAACAGAGATTAATTGAAATTCATCTGGACCCATCTACAGAATGGGAGGTTCAAAGCAGATAGCTTTAATTGTAACGCCTATTCCCCATGATCTCCAAGCCTGCTTTCTGCCGAATTCATTATTTTCGCAGTGGAATAGAGCATCAATCTTCGGAAGATAAGAAAGTGTACTCCCTCATCACCATCAAAAAGCACAGCAAATCACGATTCCGCCATTGGGAATTAATGGAATCGTCTCAATTCTGAGTGTTTATTTTTTAGTCTTGGAAGATTTCTTTTTGGGTGTTTTTTTTCTGGTGGGAGCAGATTTTCGTGCCACTTTTTTGGTAGATTTTTTAGTGACTTTTTTGGTAGATTTCTTTGCTGCTTTTTTTACTGTTTTTTTTGCTTTCTTGGCTGGAACTTTCTTTTTCACTTTTGCAGCAGCCGATTTTGATTTTGCAGCAGCCTTTTTCTTTTTTACTGCCTTTTTTTTCTGCCTGGAAAGCGGATGAGCAAATAGTCCTTCCAACCGACTCGGAGCCTGCATTAAATCCACACCATCTTCCGGCAATGGATTTTTGGCCAGATTAAAATCAGCCGCAAGTTCTTCATCTGTTGCCAGACATCGCAATAAATGGCTAAATAAAGGGGCGTCAGATTTTCGGATACTTGACTTCAGATTACCACTGGCTGTTTCGGTCGTTTCATCTAATCCCAGTAAACCCAGCCATTTCGCTGCATTCAGAATTTTCTCATCGACTGGCACTAAATGACTGCCTAAGACAACTTGTAGCGTATGATTGAGAACAAACGGTGTTAACGATTTCATTCTTGTTAATTGTTTTTGTGCCTGATCGAGTGTTTTCTTTCGTAACAGTTCCAGGTCGAAGCAATATTCTTTGTCAAACACCGCTTGCAAAACTGATCGGACCCGATACGCTCGCCATTCAGCATCACCGACTGAAACAAATACGGACTCCAGTTCGGAAATCGTACTGACTCGAATTTCATTCAAGTCATGAAAGCCAGCGATCAGAGATTCAAATAATTCATCAGCCTGCGAGTTGGTCGTATTTTCAAGACAAATGCCGTGCAGGATCGTCTCTAATACAGGCCGGTCATATTTCGGCAATGTCGCTGAATATCTCTTTTTAAGCTGTGCAATCAGCTTCTTACAAATCGCCTGTTTATCTGATGTTGAAATTTTTTTAGCAACCATATCTGTCTGTACAATTTTCGAGATAGTTCAAATGGAAAATAATGAAAACAATTCTTTCATTTACAGAAACACTGTCAGCTAATCTTGATGCGATTCTTCGCCAGCGCCCTGTTTATCTTCTTCCGAAGATTCCTCCGCCGACACTTCTGATTCCCTCTCAACCTGTAATTCATCCAAAATGCGAAGTGCCTCTGTCGTATCATTTGCGGTAGAATCCAGGACAAATTTGATCACAGGCGTATAACGCGTTTGGATTCGATCTGCAATTTTGGATTGAATAAATCCTTTTGCCGATTCCAAACCATGCATACAAAGTGCTTTTGCCTTTTCATCTCCCAGAATCGAAATATAAATTTTGGCTGACTGAACGTCAGGTGCCACTTCTACATGCAATACTGTCACATTGCTGATACGTGGATCGCGCAAATGCAGCAAGATCGTTGTACTGGCTGTTTCTAATATCGCCTGAGCGATTTTTGCTAATCGACGTGATGTCATTCAGTCCCTCAAGCACTCAATATTCATTTCAAACTGACTTAAGAACTGGAATCAAGAGTTCGTTTGACTTCATTGATTCGGAATGCTTCCAGCAAGTCCCCCTCTTTAATATCATTAAATCCAGATAGTAAAATCCCACATTCCATACCTTCACGAACTTCCTTCGTATCGTCCTTCTCTCTCTTCAAAGACGCGATTGGATACTGGTTGAGAATCTTTTGATCCCGAATCAGATGAACACGATCATTTCGATTGATTGTCCCATTAAGGACACGGCAACCTGCAATTTTCCCAAAACGACTGATCGAAAACGTCTGTAAAACCAGAGCACGTCCTGTTTGTTCCTGCACCAGTTCCGGCTGCAGCAACCCTTCCAGTGCCTGTTTGATATCATCTATCACTTCATAAATAATGCTGTAGCGGCGGATCTCGACACCTTCCTGACTTGCCAGACTTCTGGCACGGTCTTCGGCAACAACATGGAAAGCGATAATAATAGCACTCGAAGCACTTGCCAGATAAATATCACTTTCATTCACACCACCAATACCTTCGTGCAAAATTTTCACACGTACTTCCGGGTGCTCAAATTTATTCAGTTCACTTCGAATTGCTTCCAGAGAGCCCGGGGTATCGGCCTTAAGAATGAGAGACAGGTCCTGAATTGCTCCTTCACGAACGGAGCCCATAATATCTTCCAGCGTCTGAGGACCACCACTGTGTTTTGCTAAGGTGTCGGCACGTCCTTCATGACGCCTTTCCTCGGCCAGTTCTCTGGCTTGCTCAATGTCGGACACCACGACAAAGTGATCGCCGGCACCAGGCACCGAATCCAAACCCGTTACCTTAACGGGAACTGAAGGTGCAGCTTCATCCAGTTGTTGATCTTTGTCATCATACATGGCTCGAATATAACCATAAGATTTTCCACAGATCACGGCATCGCCGATACGCAACGTCCCTTTTTGAACAATTAACCATGCAACAGAGCCACGACCTTCATCGCGGAAACCTTCCAGACAAACTCCGACTGCAGGCCGATTGGGATTCGCTTTAAGTTCATGCAGTTCTGCGGTCAACAACAGTGTTTCTAACAGACTTTCCAGACCCGTTTGTTTCAAAGCGGAAACACGGACAACTTCCGTTTCCCCCCCCCCTTCGGATGGCAATACATCTTGGGCTGCCAGATCTGTCAGCACTTTTTGTTCATTGATTTCGGGCAGGTCGATCTTATTCATTGCCACGACCATGGGAACACCAGATGCTTTGACATGACTGATACTTTCAGCAGTCTGAGGCATCACACCATCATCAGCGGCGACGACCAGCACAACCATATCAGTAACGTTAGCACCACGTGATCGCATTTCACTGAAAGCGGCATGCCCGGGCGTATCCACAAATGTCAATTTGTGGCCTTTGTGCTCAACTTGATAGGCGGCAATATGTTGAGTAATCCCTCCCGCTTCACCCTCAACAACACTCGAATTGCGGAGAGAATCAACCAGCGTGGTTTTACCATGATCAACGTGCCCCAACACAGTAATGATAGGGGGACGAGTGATGAGATCTTCGGATGAATCTTCCTGTTCGATGATCTCGTTGACCGATTCCTGAATTCCTTTTTGTCGCTTGAAGGTCAAATCGACCCCCAGTTCCAATGCGACAGCCAAAGCGGTCTCTTCATCGATGTTTTGATTGATCGTCACCATTTCGCCAAATTCTTTAAACATGATTGCCATGATTGGTTTGGCGGGACGACCCATTGCTTCCGACAAACTGCGGACTGTCATCGGCAATTCGACTTCCGCTTCCGTTTTGTGGACAATAGTGCCTGTATTCTGTTTCCGCTTGGAGCGACGTGGACGACGACCAACAACTTCCGGCTGTTCTGTGCCATCTGGTGCAAAGACTCGACGACCTTCTTTGCGTTGTTCACGACGCTGCTTTCGCGCTTCAACCAGACTGATGCTTCCACGACGTCGAGTCGAATCATCATCCTGTGGATCGCGATCCTTATCCTTCTTTTTCTGTTCCGTGTGTTGAGCAAGATGAGCTGCCAACGGGCTCTTTTGTTCCAGAATATCAGCTGTTAAACGGACTTCCGGCTTTTGCGCTTTTTCTTCTTTCTTCTTGACCTTGGGAATCACAGGTTGCTTAAAAGCAGGAGGCGCGGCCACGGCAGGCAAAGCGGACTTGGATTTTGCTTTAGCCTGTTGCTTTGCGGAACGCGTCGATCCGATCGGTTTCATTTCACGCATTGTCGATGAAGGACTGGCCCCTCCTGCGGGTACATAGTCATCGCGACTGAGAATTGGTTCAGAATCATCGCTTTCTTCTTCTTTTGGAGAGCGTCCACCTGTTTTGCGTGTCAGTGGGCCTGATCGAGTGTCTGCAGTATCAGTTGTTTCTCCAGATTCAGGACTGGCAGAGATCACATCACCAACAGTAGACGTTTCAGACTCTTGATCCGATTGTTCAACGACTACCTCTGATTCACTTCGTTCCGCCTCTTCCGAAGGCGAATCTTCATCTGATTCGGTTTTGGGAGTAACAGAACGAGAAGATTGAGAACGCGATGTCATCGCCTTAATTGTACGCAGCTTTGTTGGCTCCCGTTGGGGAGTCATTGTCGCCTGAGCTTCAACCTCGACAGAACTGGCAGAAGGTTCATCCTTCTTATTCAGATAGCCAATGACAATGTCACGTTCCTCGGGCGTGATGCTGGCCAAAGCCGAGTTTTTCAACTTAACCCCAGCCTGGTTACATTCATCGATCAGCACCTTGCTGTCCATTCCCAACTCTTTTGCAAGAGCAAAAATACGAATCTTCAACAGCCATTCTCCCGTGAACAAATCTGCAAAACGTGTTCATAATTTGTAAAACTGAAACGAATTGCATGATGAGGCAGCAACCTCATAACACTTACTCGTAATAAACGATTTATTCTTGCTTCTCTGTAGATTCTTCCGATGCATTTTCTATATTCACTGGTTCTTCTTCAGAACCAGTCGCTTCTTCTGAATCAGTCGTTATCTCTGTCTCGTCGTTGACTGCTTCTTCTAAAGCAGTTGCCTCTGGTTCTAATTCTTCTGCAGCACCATCAACTTCCATCGCTCCTGTTTCTGTGGACGCTTGTGGTGCAGCCTCCGTCTCTGCAGCCTCCGTCTCTGCAGTCTCACTCTCAGTTTCAGGTTTCACACCGGGAGTTGGAGGATGATCTTTTTTCGCAGCCCGCATTGCGTCTTCTTCCGCTTCAACACGTTCACTTTCGCGATCAGCAACTTCTACAATCTGCTCACACTGCTCAGCAGAAAGCCCACCCAGTTCTGCCAGCTGGTCAGGTTCGATTACAGATAAATCGTAGTAACTGAAGAAACCTTGTGACACTAAACTTTCGGCCAGTTCTTCCGATACTCCCGGTATCGCAGAAAAAGCTTCAACTGTTTTATCAAGCTGTTCATCCAGCTCAGTTTGAGTCATTACTTCGATATCCCAACCTACCAGCTTCGAGGCCAGACGTACGTTCTGCCCTTTTCTACCAATTGCCAGAGGAAGTTGATCATCGCGTACCAGCACGATTACACGCCCCAGCATCGGACATAGAATCACATCTTCCACTTCTGCTGGCTGCAATGAGTTAGGAACCAGAACCTGTAACGAATCATTCCACCGCACAATATCAATCCGCTCTCCTGCGAGTTCATCAACAATATTTTTAATCCTGCCCCCTCGCATTCCAACACAGGCCCCGACACAATCAATGCTGCTGTCGATACAGGAAACAGCTACTTTTGACCGATAACCGGCTTCGCGAGCCAGCGAACGAACATCAATGATGCGATCTGATACTTCAGGAATTTCCAGCTCAAATAATCGCCGAACCATATCAGGATGCGTTCGTGAAAGAATGACCTTAACTCGACTACCTGCTTTTCGAACATCTAATACGATTGCCCGTGCACGATCTCCGACTCGAAATGATTCACCTGGAATCTGTTCGCCTCGAGGAAGAATGCCTTCAATTTTACCTAAATTGATGAGTACCGCTCCACCTTCCACACGGGAAACGGTTCCCGAAACAGACTGGTGTTGCATTTCCATATACTCATCAAAGACCGTGTCGCGCTCGGCCTCACGGATCTTCTGAATCATGACCTGCTTAGCGGTCTGAGCTGCAACACGCCCTAAAATTTCACCAAGGATGTCCTGTGCCAGCTTTTCCTCATCACAAAAAACGGTCGGTTCGCCTGATTCACGATCAATGTCGACGGACAACTCGTGATCATCCCCAAAATGCCTTCGCGCAGCGGACAGGATGGCCTGTTCAATTCCACCAAATACGACCTCTTTATCAATACTTTTATCGCGTTGAATGGCATCTACAATCCGCAGAACTTCCTTACCGTCCATAACTGTGTTTCCTTCATTCGACAGTTGATGTGATCAACTGACTCGAAAACTACTATAACTAAGACTCAAACAGTCAAATCAATTCTTATCACTTCTGATACCGAAAAAATTACAGTTGAATCGGCATCACTATTAACAAAAAAAAGCGGGAACAAGCCCACTTTATGACTACACACACTACCGTGAATACGGCAGCATAGTAGTTGAATCTGACAGTAATTTACTGACAGATACAACAATCGGATTGGTGAGCAAAAGCTCGTGTTCCAATCAGCCTACATATTAGAGGACTCCATCCGAGATCACGAATGACGATTCATCACAAAGAAAACACAGCACGCTGGCTCGTCACCCTTTGCAAACACACCCACACACTGAACACCAGTATGCAGAACAATTGCGCATAAAGTACCCCGTAATAGAATACTCTACTGTCAGGTGAAATTAATCTCCGTGCGTTCAGATGTCAAGCACCGCAGGCCACTATATTCAAAAGGACTTAGTTGATTGCCTCCTTCACAGGGAAACGCAAACAAATACTGATCATAAAAACAGATACGGGGAAATCAGGGCAAACCGGCCTGAATACGGGCCCACTGAATTGAACCGTTTCTATCTGATATTGAAAGATTGCACTCCACCAAACTGGAAAACTACTATAATATTGAGTCGAGATGCCGGTTCATGTGACCCTCATCAACAATGAACCAGTTTTGCTAAAACGAGAATCAGCCCCCCCCACTCTTTGAAGGACCAACCTGTAATGCTTCGTACATTGCCACTTTTGATTTGCTGCTTTGTAATTCCGATCACTGCTTCTGCACAGCCCCCAAACACAAATGACCCTTTTGCACAACAAAAAATTCAGGCTGATCAGGCTCAGCAACAGGGCGATTTTGCAAAATCGATTCAATTGACATCCCAGGTTTTGCAACAAAAACCAAATGATCATGTCGCATTCTATCTTCGTGCGAGTGCACGAGTCGAATCCGGCAGAGAAAAAGGAAACACAAACACGATCAGGGAAGGCGTCGGTGATGCCCGCGAAGCAATTCGTTTCAGTCAAAATAAAAACGTGAATTACTATCTGCCATACCTTTATGGAATGATGAACCTCGCTGTGATGGAGAATAAAAAAAGCCATGCAGAAACAGCTTTAACTGTAGCGAATCAGGTCCTCGCGCGCCCGAACCTGACCCCGGAAGAACGGGCAAATTTCCACTATCAACGGGGAATGATTCATCTCCCACTTAATAAGCCTCAGGATGCTGCGAAAGATTTCACTGAAACGATTAAACTTTCCCCCGACCATTTTGCCGCCTTACTGGCTTTACCAGATGCCTACGCCCTGGCAGGGAACAATGAGATGGCACTCACCAGTTTCAATCAGGTTGTACAGAAACAGCCCAACTCACCTGTTGTTTACAACAACCGAGCCATGTTTTACCAGCAACAGGGAAAGCTTCAGGAAGCGATCAATGATTTCTCCCGCGCGATCCAGATTGACCCGAAGTACCATCATGCCATTACCAACCGTGGCTTTGCTTACCTTGAAGGAGGCAAGCCCAAAACGGCTGAATCTGATTTGACACAATCATTGTCAATTGTCCCCAATCAACCATTTGTATTAGGTATGCGGGGCGAAGCCAGACTTCTGCAGGGAAAAATTGCAGAAGCGATAGAGGACCAGAAGCAGGCAGTGCAACTCGACCCGCAGAATGCAGCCCTTCATTCTGATTTGGGATTCTCCTATTTCTTCAATCAGAATTACCCGGCAGCGCTTGCCGAATTTAATCAAGCCGCGCAATTGACTCCGAAGCAGATGAAAGTGCTAAACCCCTGGATCTACCTGGCAATGGTTCGCAGTAACCAGAAACAGGCCGCTGATGCCAAATTCAAATCGGTCATCGCAAAAAATCCGGAAACTCGAGATTCCGTTGATACGCTCCTCATGTATTTAATGGGTGCAATCTCTGAAGCAGATCTACTCAAATCGATTGATCCCAAAAATCCGGAACGGGCAAAAGCCCAGACATGCGAAGGACGTTATTTCATTGGTCAGAAAGCGCTTTTATCGGGTGACAACCAGACTGCCACGCAAAACTTCCAGCAAGCCCTCAATACCAATTTGAAGAATCTGTCCGCTTACCGAGGTGCCCAATACGCTCTGAAGAAATTTTAAAAAAAGTCGGCCTCGGAAATCCAGTTTCGAGGCTGACTTCTCTTCATATTTGATGAGCTACGACTTTAAACGCCACAAATCACGGATGCACTTGCCTGACCGAATGTCGTCGTACTGATTTTCAGAAACAACTTGTTGTCTGTTGTGAGTGGCTCATTTCGCACTACATTTAATGGACAATCGGGATCGGGAGTTTCGTAGTTCAGAGTCGCAGGAATCAGCCCCTGCTTCAAGGCAACCAACGATCCGCTGGCTTCAACAATCCCGCATGCAGAACCGGAATTTCCAAAATAGCTCTTGAGTGCTGTTACGGGAACTTCTGTCGCTTTGTCACCAAAAGTATCCTGAATCGCCTGAAACTCATTCACATCGTAGACAGTGTCTCCCAGGCCATGTGCATTAATATGACCGATATCACCCGCTTCAACTCCTGCACTTTTTAAAGCAGCTCTGATGGAATTGGCAATCGCCAGACGGATATCTGCTGAGCCATTCCGATCCAACACACAAGAGGCACCAGTACCAAGTACCTCACCCCAGACTTTGGCACCCCGATTTTCAGCATGAGACTTTTCCTCCAGGAGTAGTGTGCAAGCGGCTTCACCGACAACCTGACCAGATCGGTCTTTATCAAACGGACGAGATCGTTTTGTACATTCAGCGGGAGAATCTGCCAGCTGATCCCAGAATTTGGCATGGATCGATTTTACTTCATGCACACGGGTTCCCGTGACCCCCGCAATCATGACATCAGCCCAGCCACGCTCAATTACACGCTGTGCTTCACCCAGAACGAGATTCCCGGATGCTTCAGCCTCTGTGATGGAGTTATTCGGTCCTCGTGCATCAATGATAATTCCAATATGACACGCGGGCATATTCGGCAGATACTTCAATAACCAGAGTGGCTCCATTTTGGGTAATCCATCGGCGCCCCAGCGATCAAACTCAAAATGAGTTCCCTTTGAACTTGCCAGACAGGCACCATAGAGTACTGATGGTGGGCTCAACATTAAATTGGCACCGAACTCAATTCCAAATCGCTCACTGTCGACAGCATCCAGATCCAGTGCAGAATCTTCCATCGCCAGATTGGCAGAAGCGACTCCCATCTGCACCTCGCGGCACATGACCTTAATGTTTTTTTTCTGTTTCGCGAGATATACTTTTCTGGCAGAAGACTTGTTAAATTCGGAAACTTCCGCCACACAAACATCAGGTGATGCAAGATACGAATATAATTCTGATTTTTTGACGCCTGATTTTCCTGATATCAGACTGTTTTGAAATTCATCCACCCCAATACCAATGGGACTGAGTATACCCATACCGGTAATCAGGATTCGTCGTTTTGATTCTATGTTCATTTGAATCTCTTTAGAAAGTCCCGCTTAAATGCAACACCAGCTGCAATCGAATAATGTACCTTTTCCGTAGGAAACAATCCCAACCTCGCAAGGCATTCATCTGCATCGGTACAAAAATCCCCAGTCGCAAATATCATCACTTAATCATTCGAATTGAGAGGACCGATGATAATAGCCTGTTAACCCACTTGAACCCAACCCAGTAGCAAAAAATAACAAAAATACACTACCAGAATCAAACTCTGCGACCTGCGATATGGGATAGCTAAGACAATCGAAGCCCGATTTTCAAGCCTGAAGCAATCTACAGATGAATAATTATTCGGGAAAACTTCCCTCAATCGGGTATACGCTGAATACAAAAGAAGTCTGTAGTCATCTGCTCAGTGAAGAAGCCTCAAAATCGACACGAAAATGCCTTAAGAGGCTTTTTGCAGGATGAGACAGGCATTATGTCCACCAAAGCCGAAGCTGTTCTTCATGACCCGCTCAATTTTCATCTCGCGTGACTCATTGGGGATATAATCAAGATTACATCGTTCATCTGGTTCATCAAGATTGATTGTGGGGGGAGCAATCTGGTCTTGCAGTGCTTTTACAGCAACAACAAACTCAACCCCACCTGAGGCACCCAGTAGATGTCCTAAATGTCCTTTGGTACTCGACACAGGCATTTTTTTCACGTGAGAATTGAACACACTATTGATCGCTGCGGTTTCTGCAACATCTCCTAAAGGAGTACTTGTTCCATGTGTGTTGATATAATCAATGTCTTCAGGGTTCAAGCCAGCATCTTTAATCGCATTGTGCATCGCACGAGCGGCTCCACGACCTTCAGGATCCGGAGCCGTCATATGTGAGCCATCAGCGGACATGCCGTAACCTGTGACTTCTGCCAGAATGGGAACACCTCGCTTTCGAGCATGCTCATACTCTTCAAGAATAATGATCCCGGCACCTTCAGCCATGACAAAACCATCACGATCACGATCAAAAGGGCGGCTGGCTGATTGCGGATCATCGTTGCGAGTTGACAAGGCATTCATCCGCGCGAAACCCGACAGGCCCATGGGCGTGACAGCTGCCTCACTACCACCGGTCACCATGATATCCGCTACGTCATTTTGAATCAGCTTAAATGCATCTCCGATCGCATTTGTCGCTGATGCACAGGCAGTTGCAACAGCACTATTCGGACCTTTCAGTTCGTATGTCACCGAAATGTTTCCACTGGCGGCATTGACCATCAACTTGGGAATCATAAAGGGAGAAACACGTGCCGGTCCCTGATTATAAAGGCGATCATGCTGGTTTTCGATTTCATTCAAACCACCTATACCACTGCCAACCAGGACTCCTCGACGATAGGGGTCACTATCAAAATTTTCTAATTGTGCCTGACGGTATGCAATATGAGCACCAACAAGGCCAAACTGGACAAATCGATCAACGCGTTTCAAATCTTTAGCCGAGATATTGGTATACTCGGTCGCGTTAAAATCTTTAATTTCCCCGCCAAAGCGTACCTTGTAATCGGAACAGTCGAAGCGTTCCAACAGCCCGATACCACTTTTGCCGGCGCATATCTTGTCCCAGAACTCTGAAACATCCAGTCCCAGAGCCGTTACAACAGAAACCCCTGTAACGACGACTCGCCTGCGCATTCGTGAACACTTCCTACAATGAAAAGACAGGACTCTATAAAATCAAAACATGGATACTGAATCTAGCCTGCTGCCGATCAGCTGGCTTTCTCAGTAATATATCCAACGACATCGCCTACCGTTTTGATTTTGTCATAATCATCATCAGGAATTGTGACATCAAATTCGTCTTCGAACTCCATTACCAGCTCAACAATGTCCAATGAATCGGCTTTTAAATCGTCGATAAATTTACTGTCAAGCGTAATATCTTCCTTGGGGTGGCCTAATTGCTCGCTAACAATACCCACCACTTTTTCTTCGATCGACACTCTTCTTCTCCTTCACCGTCTTAGTGATTTTTTACTTTCAGTATGGCCGGAAATATCTTTACCAAACCAACTTGGATGGATTCGCCATTAGCTGTAGCGATGATATATCCAGTTTCTCTGATTATGTAAACATTAAATTGACTTAAGATTTATGAGTCTTGTCTACTCCGCCAAAGTTATCTCATAATTGGAGCGAAGTCACTTTACCAGTCTGAGGACACACGAAATCAGGTTCTCAAGAATTTTCTTTGATGTATTCTCGTAAGTTGTTGTAGCACAAATTGATAGATTTAATCAAGGTCTGAAAAGACCATCGAAATGTACTAGACTACACCACTGCTTCCGCTTTCAGTTGAAAAGAAGCAGGAATCAGAACTCCCCGTATCCTCAGGAGTCATTCACTGTTTCGCAGGATGTTTTTCGATTAATTCGCTTCATCAACCCCTTAAGAACCTTGCCTGGTCCAATTTCGTAAAATTCATCGAATCCTGCATCCAGCATTTTCCGAATCGAATCTTCCCAGAGCACAGGACTGATGACCTGACGTATCAGTAAATCGCGGATCTCATCCGGATCTTCATGGATTTCCGCATCGACATTCGAAATCACGGGAATTTCTGGCTTTTTCAGCCCCACTCCAGCCAAAGCTTCTGACAGCTGACTGTCAGCCGGTTTCATGATTTCAGTATGAAAAGCGCCAGCGACCGCCAAAGGAATCGCCCGGCCTCCTTTCTGTTCGGCCAGTTCCGCAGCCCGTTCGCAAGCACTATTTTCACCGGAAAGACGATATTTCCGGGGCACAGATAATTGGCGATCCAGATTTTTCCAGCCGACGAAGCTGCTTCACAGATTTCAGCGACTTGTTCACGGTCCAGCAGCAAAATGCTGACCATACCGGAGGGATTCGCATCAGCGGCTGCCTGCATCGCATCCCCACGACGCTGAACAACTCGCAGCCCATCTTCAAATGTCATCGTACCCGCAAACACCAGGGCCGTATATTCACCAAGGCTTAAGCCCGCACACATCTCGCAGGCCAGAACTTTATCAGGGGAATCCGCTCTTAACATCTCCAGGGCAGCCAGACTGGTGACAAACAATGCGGGTTGGCTGATGACCGTTGAATCCAGTTCTTCGCTCGGTCCTTCAAAACAGATTTTTGCTAAATCGTATTGCAGAATTTCTGCTGCACGATCAAAAAGTTCCCGCGCCGCCGGGTATTTTTCGACAATGGTTTTCCCCATGCCAAGATGCTGAGCACCTTGTCCCGGAAACAAAAAAGCGATTTTGCTCACTGGTCGATCCCTCTGTATCTTTTCTGCGATTATTTTCTGCGATTATTTTAAGGATGTCGAATTATGCCACAGGTTTCTGTGCCAAATGCTCGGCAATCTGAGAATTAATGCCACGATCTTTAAACATCGCGCTCCCTCTCAAGGCATTAGAGATCGACTGGGCATCACTGGAACCATGACAGATAATACAAATCCCATCAATTCCCAGTAAAGGAGCGCCACCGGTTTCGTGATACCGATATCGCTTTCCCAGATCCATAAAGGCCTGCTTTGCCTTGTCACGCTCTGTGTCCAGACTGCCTAATATCTGTTTCGAAGCTTCCTGCATTAAAAAGTCAGCCATCCCTTCGCTTACTTTTAACACAACGTTACCAACAAAACCTTCACAGATTAAAACGTCCGCTTCTCCCTGATAGAGGCCTCGTCCTTCCACATTTCCGACAAAATTCTCTTTGAGAGGCCCTTCGCTCAATAAACGATAGGTATCACGATAGAGATCATTTCCTTTACCATCTTCGCTACCGATATTAATCAGACCAATTTTGGGGGATTCGATTCTCAGCACTTCACGTGCATAAATTTCACCCATGACGGCATACTGATAAAGGTGTGAAGGACGAGCAGAAGGATTGGCCCCCACATCCATCAGGACAGCGTGCCCGGTCATTGTAGGTAATGTGACGGCGATTCCCGGACGTTTGACGGCCTTCAGAAAGAGCCGGGTTTTCAATCCGGAAGCAACGACAGCTCCCGTATTCCCGGCACTGACAACAGCATCGACTTCACGGGCCGCCATCAGTTTCCAGCAGATTGAAATAGAGCTGTCCGGCTTTTGACGCATGGCATCGGTCGGTTTTTCCTCCATGCCCACCACCTGACTGGCATGGACAATCGACAGACGATCCCCATTATAACCCGAAGCTTCAATCTGCGATTCAAGCAGATCCTGCGGACCAACCAGCACCACATTCAGCGCAGGATCCGCCTGCAATGCTGCGATTGCTCCTGTTATGTTCGGTTCAGGGGCAAAATCTCCCCCCATTGCATCCAGTGCAATCCGCATTGACCACTAGTCCTCAGTATCAACGATGGTTCGCCCCTGATAGAAACCACAATGAGGGCAAATGGCATGGGAAGGGGACGCGGTGCCACATTGTGGGCAATAGGTGGGCTTACTTGCCTTCACACTATTATGACTGCGTCTCTTACGAGAATTGGATTTTGACATCCGTCTTTTAGGAACTGCCATGAAAAAGACCGCCTTAAAACACCTGACTTAACTTAAACTAAACGTAATACGTAACTTAACATAATTTTTAGACCCTGTAAGCGCACGGAGATCTCTCATACCAGCTTTTCTGACAGGAATCGAACATACTACGCAATTTTCAAAACAACTGTCAAGCTACAGGGCCTACATCAGACGATATCAAAAATGATATTTTCGTATTGATTCGCGTAATCAAAACATCAGTACACACATTATCCCGCCGAGACCCCAGGAATAAGAGTAAAGCAATGACGGATCATCGCCTCAAATCACCCTGCCTCACGCTTTCTTCTCAATCTGGCTATCTCTAACAGTCATCCTCGCATCACACACATGCATCTGGCTCTCTTCAGACAGAATGGGATGTCTCGGCTGCGTCACAACAGATGACGCCCACAGGAACTTCAGGCATTTCGGGAAGCAGATCCAGGAGACCGCCAATGCACAGGACCCGGCGAAATTCCGGGCATTGTTTGACTGGAAAACCTTCATTAATCGAGTTCTGGCCGAATACGAACAGAATTCCTGCCGTCAAACAGGCATTCAACCGGTTCGCCAGCAACTTGAAGCAGCATATACGGCCGAAAACCAGGGAATCGACTCCGAAATTCTCGCGGAAGTCGCCAATGGAGCAGACTATCGCTTCCTCGCAATGCGAAAAGAGGAAGATCAATACAAGGTCATTTTCCGTTTCCTCAGACCCGACTGGACGCTCGAACTACCAGGCCTTGATTATCGAAAAAACAGGATTCCGGCGAACTGAAAATCATCGACATCGACAGCCTCTCTACCGGAGAACTGATTTCCCAGTCTCTGCAGCGGTTGTATCTGCCCGAACTGTATGAAGCCACATGAAGCGAATCAGGATAAACTGACTCCCGAAGAAAAAAACCGAATTCTGGACCAGAAAAAACGCTATGACTTTCTGACCATCACCGACGAAAAAGCAGATCCATTCCAAGCGTATTCACAACTCCCCACTCAATACAAAAACGATAAAACCGTCCTGCTCTTTCTGGCACAAGACTCGATTGCAAAAGAAGACAGCAAAAAATATCAGCAGGTGTTAAACGTCTATCGCAAGTATCATCCCCAGGATCCCGCTGCGGAACTTCTGAGTATTGATTATTTCAGCATGGAAAAACAATACCCCCAGGCCATCGACAGCCTGGAGCGTCTCTCCGCTTCACTGAAAACGGTGGACCCTTATCTGTACTCCCTGCGGGCCGGCATCCTGATTGAAATGGGAGACGTCAATCTGGCTGGAAAATACGCGGGTAAAGCATCTGAAATCGAACCAGATCTGCTGCAACCTTACCTGCATCTGCTCAATATTTCCGTCATCAAGGCAAATTTCGACGGAACAATCAAATACCTGGACACTCTCAAAACCAAATTTGGATTTGCTTACGAAGACCTGGATCTCAGTGAACTGGAAAACTTTGACAAGTTCATCGCATCACCCCAGTTCAAAAAATGGCAGGCCCGCCAACAGCAAGAGAGCCTTCCCGACCTTCCCCAAAAATAGCCAGGCACAAACCAGCCCAGAAATCAATGCAGGCTCAATCACAACGGCAAACGTAATTCATTTTGCTGTTGTCTGCTTCAGAGCCGGCAACATATTACATTTTTTGAGTGCCAGTAAAGGGTAAAACGTTCCACTATAGGTAATAAAATGCCAGCGGTCGGTATTGAGAGATCGTGTCCACCAGCGGCCTGATTCGCGCTGATGTGTCAGTAACCATTCCACCCCTTTTTGAATCTGTGGATCATTGGCAGGCACACCACTTTCACGCAGGACAAGTATCGCCAGCCCGGTCTGATGGCCATCACTCGACAGGTTTTTCCAGCGACCTGAGCCATTTGATCGTATTCCGGCTCGGCACGCAGTTTTTCCGCCCGATTCCCTCGTCCCCAGGCTTCAGGTGTCGCAAAAGTCCGAATCGACCAGCCACCGTCAGGCAGTTGCTGCTGTTTCACCATTTCAACCAGAGTTTTCTTCTTTTCAGCACTGATCAAATCCGGATAACGGACCGCCGTCCATAACAAAATCAGCTTCCCATAATCGTGGGGAGGCTCCGTCTTCTGTAAAAATGTCTTAAGCCGATCAACGCCCACCTTCAAGGAGGATCCTGCAAATCATCGAGCCAACCTGGCGCGGCCAGCAATGGCCTGTGCCGCAATCGTTGCCCTGATAACTGCTCGACTCGAAGGGTGGCCAGCAGTCGGCATTTCCCCAGCTCCCGTCTTTCGACTGCACGCTCAACATGAACCGCAACGCTTCATCAGTTTCAGGTGACAGTTTCCTGCTGACATGCTGATCCCATTCCGCCAGACCGGCAGCCACATAAGCAATCTGAGTCGGGCGAATCCCACTCAGCTGTTTCTCCTGATCCATGGCTTTCAGCTTACGCAGTTCTGCGACAAAGAAGTCGCGCTTCTCTTGCGCGGGGACACCGAGCTCCGGCGTCAGTTCGGGACGTGACAATAGATACATTCCGTTCGTGTGACAGCTCACACACTTCCGCTGGATCGTCCAGGCATCGCTGCCCCCTGCTCCAGATATTGTTCTGCCTGTTGCAGTGAGAATTCTTTACGGATTGGTTCGTCGGCAGTCGCTTCAGGAATGGCAATCTCACCAGTGTGATACTGAAATTTCTTGCCATCCTTTTTGGGTGCCTGAGCCAACACGAATGAGGAACAAAAAAAGTCATCAAAGCAAACGATACAATTCTGTAAAAGCGCATCAACCTGACTCCATGAAAAAACATTTGGGGTGGCATTCACTGCCAAGATAGATCGATTGAACGTTCTGAGCATATCAACAAATTATCCATCACACCATCAAAAAAGAAAAATCGTGACGCCGTAATGGAATCATACCGGACTAGATCCAAATCAGAACCCTGTCTCAGGAGAAAACAAACGGCACTGAACCGCGCTCACTCATCAAGATTTCAGACCGTTATGCGTGATTTGATAAAAAAAAATGTCGATCTCATTCTCTAATGGCTTTATTTGAAAGGACTTAATGATAAAAAAACGCTACCGGGTTATGCGTGAATTTTTTCGACTCGAGTAACAAAACACTCTACCCCTTTGACTTATGACGAAAATCTAAACTTGATCCTGCGACAAATTTACGCACCAATCTTGCGCTAAGAGCACCAAACCACACATATTTCATCGCAAAAATTTGCAAAAACATCACGGCAGCCTGTGAACAGCGAGCACCAAACACTTTTCTCACCTCGATCAGGAATCTCATCGCAAACAAACATCCGCAAGCACGTATCACAAACAATATTATAGGGAAAGCCGCGAATCAGCAGAGATGGAAAAACAATTTGTATTCAAGGAACAAGTGTCAGTAAGAGTTAAAAGTAACCTCGATTCTGATAAACGACTCACTCATGTGACCTGCCTTAAAAAGTTGTACCAGCCCTGAGGAAGGTTGTTTCCGGTAATTTCGCTGTGCAGTTGGAGTGAGGGCGCAGCCCGATTGGAAACTGTACAGCGACTCGCAAACTCTGCCGGGGGCACATACATAAGCCAGATCTCATACAAGCATTAAAGTCCCTACGACCGACACGGAAATCTCCTCGAAAAGTCACTTCAATCTGGACATGGATATGGGTTCAAATATTTAATAGAGATGATATCCAGATCGGGCAGCACTCCAGTCTGGTCTCCCATGAGCTCTTTTGAGTGAAGGGGAAATACAATGCTTACCGTGCCAGCCGGGAACCGCAGTACGGAATTGAAAAACAGGTTCCTGGAGCAGAACGTGCCTATCCCAACTGAAGAACAACAGACGAGTGACTGGTCTGTTGCACGGAAAATTCTCTGGCTTATTCTGTTTCTTGTTGTAATGGCCCTGTTAGCGCCGGGGAACATCAGAGCACTGAAACCAGCTGAAGGGCAAATACTCGACTTCTTCAAAGAGTGGGCGGCTGTCAAGAACTGGTCTGCGGGTATGCCCGTCTATTCCAATCAGGAACTGGCCATTCAGAAACACCTGAATGCCAGCCTTAAGAGTTCTGACGGTTTTTTTGATCCTTACAATACACACCCTCCCTCAGCAAATTTGATTTCGCTCCCGTTTTACTTACTGTCTTATCAAAATGCGCACCTGGCCTGGAATCTCGTCTCACTTGGCATGTTATGCCTGGCTTTGGTCTGGATCGTAAAAGGACTCGAACTGCGGCTATCTGGCTGGTCAATTCTCGCGTTGTTTACTTTGCTTGTGCTCAGCGATCCACTCCAGCAAACTCTGATTCAAGGCCAACCCAACCTGTTATTAATGTTGCTCATCGTAGGCGCCTGGCGGGCAGGAAAATCAGGCAGTTCGTTCGTTTCAGGAATGTGTCTGGGACTGGCAACCGCAGTCAAAATCTACCCTGCCTATCTGTTTCTCTATTTCCTCGTGCGACGTGACTGGCGGGGTTTATCTGGAGGAGCCGTTTCCTTTGCATTGATCACTCTATTGACGGCCGCCATTTTTGGTATCGATGCCTACCGGGTTTATATCACCGTCGTTTTACCTTCCATCAGCAATGTGACTAACAACTGGGGAAATGCATCGCTGCTTTCATTCTGGGAACGACTCTTCAGCCAATCGACGTCCAAAATCCAGTCCATCAAGGAATCACCGACACTGTTGCTAATTTCCGTCTGGTCATCGTGGCTTATCGTAACATTGCTCGCCAGTATCGCGATCTGGAAGACGCGAACAGAAAAATTCGGTGAACGCGCATTCGCAATTACTACCGTTGCCATGCTCTTGATGTCTCCCACTACGTGGCATCATTATTTCGTCACACTGGCATTCCCCGTCGGCCTCTTACTCGCTTTATACCGGCCTCACTCAGGTAAGCGCTGGATTGTGAATCTCACGATCGCCGCTCTGGCGATCAGTCCGCGCGTCATCTGGCTTGTATTGATACGGCCACAAAAGACAGCAGCAGTGGCAGGAGGCACACCATGGGAGAACGGTGGCATGATCGCCCTTCCCTGGCAATCGCTCACAGCACTCTCCTATCAATGCTACGCTCTGCTGATCGTGATTGCACTCCTTTGGCCTGCGAAAGCAGACGATGAGGCTGATCCAGTGCAGGCAGATAAATAAACGTCGGGCGAATCAAACTAATGGCATTCTCATGATTACTTCAAGATTTTGACCGTCACCTTGCCACGGTTATCTGACAATTCATGCCATGCGTCGCGGCAGCGCAAGAACAGTTTACCACTGGCTGGTGCTGTAAAACTGCCAGTCTCCCCCAGTTCAAATTCTTCACTGAGCTCATAGTCGCCACTCTCATTTTCAAAGAGCACAATTCCCGCTAACCTGCCAATACCATTCTGAGCCCCGTTCGCTTTAACCATGTCACCATCATTGCTCGTTTTCCACTCGCCTTCGGTCGAATATTGATATTCGACTCCTGATTCCACCAACGTTCGGGATGCCTGCCAGCCTTTACCAGCGTCGATCTTGACGGGTGCTGCGCGGACACTCTTTGGCTTTTTGAATTTCGTCTTCCAGTCCCACTCGCATAAATCACAACGGAATCCCTGATCAAAATGCTTGAGAAAAAACAGATACTCAAATGAAATCTCTCGTGCCATCGCCCCATAAGTCTGATTGAACGAAACAGGTTTCTTCGTCAACAATCCCAGACCTAAAGGTCGAAACCGAGCTGAATAATTCGGATTTGTCGCCAGCAAATGACACAAGGCCCAACGCCAGCAATAGTTCTGCCACGAATCACCCGAAATCGATTTTGTATTGACAATTTCATTGAGACTCTGCGGTTCACTACTTTTAATATAATTCACAACATATGCAGGACAATCGACGGCCAATGGCTGCCCTTTTTTGGGAAGCGCTTTCCAGTTATGCCCCATCTCGGCCATACCTTCACTATACCAGACGGGCCCCGTTCGACCGAAATTCTGAGTGCAATAAGCGTGGACTGCTTCGTGTTGTGGAGTTCCCCGATCAGCAGTGGCATACACAATCGCTGTGGCGGAAACCAGCTTATTACCACGATAGGATGTGCGCCCGATTGTCACTCCACCACCATTCGACACAGACTGTGCACCACCAGGATGTAAACTACCGGGTGGCCAGTTCGCAATGTCTTTCACAACATAACACTCGATCACTTTGCGATTCGGGATTCCCCAATAAGTCGAAATGATGGTCAGCATCTTTTCTAACCGCTCTAGCAGGTCTTTGGCCTCTACCGGCGATAAATCAGTGTGAACGAGAAAGTTCTTCGACCGATAATCAGCTGGTAAATTCGAGGGTCGCGATGCATTCCGATTCCTGGCTCTCCGATTCCCTTGTCCGTAAAGCTCGGTAACAGGACCAGACTCCAGACACAACACACAGATTAAACCCGCCGAAATGAGTGATTTCGAAAAATTTGAGATTCCAATCACAAACTGTCATCCTTTTCTTTTGTTCAGCCCGGCTTTTCTATCATCAATGATGATATCGATTTAATATTGGTTTTGATTTTAATCTAACATATGTCTCAATGGAAACAAATTTACTTCTTGAAACACCAGAGATCACATCCCAAACGCTTGATATGTCTGCGCTACCGCTTTAACCTGAATGAATCGGTTTATAAAGAATATTTAGTTTATTGGACATTTGCGCAAAAAAGCGAGAAGGCTTCTCCATGAAATATTTAACGCAGTTTCGAGCCTGTTTACTACTGGTACTGATTTCCAGCCCTCTTTTGTTACCTTCAGAACCCTGTTCGGCTGCCGAAATAACCTGGAAAGCGGGTTCAGCCAGCGTTGTAATTACGCCCGAAGAGAACCTCTGGATGGCC
>CALOEF010000016.1:0-29260 GCA_942492165.1 uncultured Planctomycetaceae bacterium | reverse complement strand
CGAAGGATTGCGGCCTTGCGTACTGGAACCGCCCCCACCGGGTCGACCTGTAAGCATCCAGTGTCCGCCTGTAAAATGACCTCCCGTATTGTGGTGCAGAAGATCAGAACGCGTGGAAAATTTATCAGCGCACTTTTGCCTGTAGTGGAAACGTCTCAGAAATGTCAGTTAAAAGGACATTCGTGTGAATCAGATCCGAGTTTCCCAGACTTTCTTTTGAGGCTTCCGGCTTCAGGTCATGAGAGATCCATATGACTCAGGCCTGCCGTCTAGTGAAACGAATGACTTGAGGTGTCTTTGGTCTGGAATTCATTTTGTTGTGCTGCTTCTTTAGCGTGTAATATTTGAGAGAGACTGGCCGAACCCATGCCGGCAACTCCCAGCTGTAGAAAGCTACGCCGGTTGATCCCGTCACAATATTTGTTTGTTTTTCCAAACTCAACGCGGAACATTTTGATTATTCCTTGCAAACTCAAATCATCAAAGAACTTACTTGTATTTACATCTTATTGCCATTATCGTATATCGTCAATATTGAAATTGCAGAAAATTCCCATCTTTACGAAGACCTTTTTTTGTCATTTCAAAATCAGGCTTGGCATGAACATCAATCAGGCCAATCGTCCGAATAGGAAAATGTTTCACGGGCTCAGTTTACAGCGCTTACACTTTGAAAAATGTGAGCTGCATGAGGAACATCTCGTTGGACGTTTTTATGACATTTCAGGTATCGCAATTGAAAAAGGCAAGTTTATCCAGATGTGGTATGAACCTAAAGTAAGGATTCTCTGCTTTCTGTTTGGCAGAACGGTAAATGACCCCGTTAATTTCGCCTCCCATCATCAAAATGGCACCAGTCAAATAGAGCCAGGCAAGTAGCACGATGAAGCCGCCTAAGGTACCGTAAGTTTCGTTGTAGTGTGCAAAATTTTCGACATAGATTCGAAAACCCTGAAGCATAATGGCCCAGCTGATAACCACAAACAGACTCCCGGGAGTGATCAGTTTCCAGGGAAGTTTGACACTGGGGACGACCCAATAAATGACTGATGTTGAAATCAACATAAATCCACAGGCAATCGACCATCGCACACCAGTAGAAAATAACAGATGTAACCAGGATGAATAAAAATTTGCCAGAAGCAGTCGGGCGATTTCAGGTCCGACGACCAGGAGAATGACTGAGATTAAAAGTAAAATGAAGACGCCAAATGTTAATAACAGAGAAAGTCCACCTGCTTTCAGGAATGTTCTTCTGTGGTCAACTTCAAAAATCGCATCCAGGCCTGTTCCCATCGTAAAAAACAAGCGGGTTCCTCCCAAAGATAGAAGTGCCAGGCCAACCATAATCAAACTCAATGTTGTGTTTTTTTGAATATCTTCAATCTGGTCAAACAACATTTGAGAGACACTTGTGGGCAAACCCTGATTGATCGCATTCTCCATGCTGAGCACAATTCCTCGAATCGGTAATTGTGCTGCGCAGGCGATAATGACAATCAGTAATGGAACAAGCGTAAACATGGCATAATAAGCAAATTGCGCGCTTTGGGCGCTGAGGCGATGTTTGTTGTAGCCTTTCAATGATTGACGAATCAAATCCCAGAGCGTCAGACCTCCAAATTTCCACATCGCTCGAAATCCAATTTTGCCAAGTTGAATTTGTTCCTGTTCTGTCATGTCAGACCGTTCAATAAAAGCGTTTAATTGTGACATCTCTCTGGAAACATCGACTTTTTACACATTTCAGAGACGTTAAAATCGATTTAATCATTAAAGATTAACATTTTGAAATGCCGATAGATTTGATGACAGGGATACTTTCCAGAAGATCTCTATTTTCGAGCTCATTGTTGTCTCCACTCTACAAAATACTGTGATTAACCGGATTTCAAAATGTATTCGTTGTTGAAAATAAGTGCTGGTGTTTTACTTTGTCTGCCATTAACTGGTTGCGTAGGACCAGGTTATTATGATCCTTCGACAGGAATGGTATGTGGCGGTGAACTGTATGGGCCAACGAACTTTATTGATGATATCAAATGTTCGCTGTCAGAACACCGTGCAGCGCGGATGCGAAAGCACTGTTGTAAGCCTTGCGCCACTTGTTGTACGGGGTCTTGTGGGGAATTCCATTCCAGGTATGCTGGCTTCAGGAACATTTAGTACGGATTGGAGTGAAGGACCTGGTGAAACATATGCACCAGAGACTTATGCCCCGCACTCGAGTTGTCCCAATTGCGGGCCTCAGGGGCCTGCTTATTCGCAAGAGTCACTACCTGCTGCACCAGCGACTGTCGTTCCAGCACAACCGGCTCCCATGGTTCCTAAGGCACCAACAACTGTTGTTCCTCAGAAAATTACACCAGTTCCCGATCATAACTTGAGAGGCGTGTTGAATAAACCTGCTCCAGCACCTGCTGCAGAAGAACCGATGCCGAAATCAACTTCTGTACCACCGGCTTTGTTACATGCTCCTACAGTGATCCCTCAATCTGTGCATCAAAAAAATGGCACACGTCGAGTACAATGGGTCCCTGCACAGATTCATTAGGTCTACTGCTAATTGAGTATTCCGGATAGCTCTTTAAATACTGGTAAGAGTGAATTCGCTCTTGTTTGCGAACTCTGTGTTTGAAGGGAGATGTTGGATGAATCAACACAAATTGAAATACCAGAATCGTTCCGAAAAAATGCCTTGTTTTCTATGGAAACACGGGGTCATTAGTTTGTTCCTGGTGTGCTGCTGCCTGGAAACTAATGTTGAGGCAGCCATCTATGAAGTAGGGCCTGGCCAAAAATATTCCCTGGTTGAAAAAGTTCCCTGGGAAAATCTGCTCGCCGGTGATGAGGTTCATATCCATTGGCGGCCACAGCCTTACCGTACCAAGTGGGTACTCTGTCGACGAGGCGCGAAAGACAAGCCAATTGTGATTAAGGGAATTCCCTCTTCGAAGGGAGAGTTACCTGTGATTGATGGGCGGCGTGCGGTAACACGCCCCGAATTACGCTTCTGGGGAGAACAGCGAGGAATCATCAAAATTGGGGGGGCAAGAGATCCCGCAGACACAATGCCCGCTTACATTGTGATTGAAAATCTGGATATTCGTAGTGCACGACCATCTTTTTTTTACTTTAATTCCGATGGTTTACAGAAGTATTTCCAAAATGCCGCCGCCATCTTTATTGAAAAGGGTGAGCATATTACCATCCGCAATTGTTATTTACATGATTGTGGCAATGGTCTGTTTGTCGCTTATGAAACGAAAGATTTATTGGTCGAGAACTGTTCGATTTATCATAATGGCATCAAAGACAGCTATTACGAGCACAATGTCTACACGGAAGCGGCGGGAATTACATTTCAGGGAAATTATCTCGGGCCATTAAGGGAACGTTGTCTGGGAAATAATCTCAAAGATCGTTCTGCCGGTCTGGTGGTACGCTATAACTGGATTGAAGGTGGCAATCGCCAATTGGATCTCGTGGATTCGGAAGGAGGGGATGAAATTCGTTATGATCCCCGCTATCGGACCACCTATGTTTACGGTAATGTGCTCGTGAAGCAGAAGGTTGATCCCAATAGTCAGGTGATACATTATGGTGGTGATAGTGGCGACGAAAGTGCGTATCGCAAAGGGACACTTTTCTTATATAACAATACAATTGTTTCACGTCGCGCATCAACGACGTTAGTGAGATTGTCGACGAACGGCGAACACCTGGATTGTCGCAACAATATCTTGTATACATCTCATGCCGGGAAGAGTTTTGCGATTTTGGATGAATCGGGGACTGCTAATCTCAGCCATAACTGGTTAAAAAAAGGTTGGAAGGCTGCTCATTCTCGTAGTGATGGGAAAGTGAAATCAGAAGCGGAAATCTACTCAGGCGACAATCCTGGATTTCAGAATGAAGTGAAAAATCTATTCTTTTTGACTGCGGATTCTGCTTGTTTGAATCAATCAGTGCCTTTACCTGCAGCAGTACAAAAAAATTACCCGATCAAAAAGCAATTCATCGGGCCAAGGGGGATGAAAACACGCCCCACAGACTCCTTGAAAAATCTGGGGGCATTGAGTGTGGAAATAAAGAAAAAGTAACCTGCGCTGGTCACTGACTGGAATTGAACTGACTGGCAACTTCAACCAGCGTTTTGACCATGCAACCCGTTCCACCACCTTCACGATGAGGCTGGTTCGCTGAAGCAAATGCAGGTCCTGCAATATCGAGATGCACCCACGGAGTTTCAGCGACAAAGTTTTCCAGAAATTTGGCGGCAGTAATCGCACCTCCCCAACGTGTGCCAATATTCTTCAAGTCGGCAACATCACTTTTCAATTGTTCCGCAAACTGAGGAAGCATCGGCATTTCCCAGACATCTTCACCAGAGGTTTTTGCTGCACTCTGGACCGACTGAGACCATTTCTCATTGTTGGAAAAGACGCCCGTGACTTCTTCACCTAATGCAACTACACAGGCGCCGGTTAATGTGGCGAGGTCTATCATTTTCGTTGCTCCTCGATCAACGGCTAACGTGAGGACATCAGCCAGAACAAGTCGCCCTTCGGCATCGGTGTTGAGTACTTCAATGGTTTTTCCATTTCGAGCAGTCAGGACGTCTCCCAATTTATAAGACGAGCCGTTCACCATGTTTTCTACCAAACCCATATAGCCAACAACATTGACCGGTAGCTTGAGTCGTGCGATGGCGGACATTGCTCCCAGCACCGCAGCAGCGCCGCCCATATCGCACTTCATGGTTTTCATACCGTCACTCGGTTTCAGAGAGAGCCCACCGCTGTCAAAGGTGACTCCCTTTCCGACAAGGGCCAGTGTTGGGGCAGAGGAATCGCCGCCCTGGTGTTTGAGGATTGCCAGACGCGGTGGTTGATCACTGCCTTGAGAAACTGCCAGCATCGAGCCCATTTTCTCCTGCATCAGTTGCTTTTCATCTAATACTTCCGATTCCAGCCCATATGTTTTCGCAATTTCAATTGTGCGGTCAGCAAAGCTGATGGGAAAAATATCACCCGCGTGACGATTGACCATCTCCCGCGCCAGATTGATTGATTCACCGAGAATGATTCCCTGTTCAACAGCTTGTTGGCAAGCTGATTGATCGGCGGAATCTGTTCCCACAATCGTGACCTTCTGAAAGGGGTGCCGCGCCGCTTCTTTACGATATATGTCTTGACCAACAGATCCGATAATCATGGCTGAGCTGATCAGACAAGAAAATTGATCGTTTGAAACAGAGCTAGATTCTATTTCGGGAAGCAGGACGGCGATTTTCGTATTTTCTTTGACAGAAAGAGTGCGGGCGGCAGTCAGCATTGCTTTTTCAAACGAGGACGACGTGAGTTCTTTCGAAGAACCGAGACCGACAAGCAAGATGCGCGAAGTGGGAATGTCTGTTAAACCAGGCAGTGTCGCCGTCGTTCCCTGTTTGCCAGTGAAATCTTCACTTTCACACACGCGAGTGATCAACCCGCCGAGTGTTTCATCCAGATTTGAAACTGTCCCGGGTAGTGGCGCAGACTCGATCAGACCAATGACCAACCAGTCGGCAGAAACAGATAAAATCGACTCATTCGTAAATTGTACAGTCATTCGTTCTTAAAATCCCTTTATCGTTAGTTTGCTGCAGATTAAGATAAGATGATCCATAGTTTACCAAATCAGGAGTAAAAGCCAAATGAGAGACATCAGAATCGCTGCTGCCCAGTTTGAAAATCGGAATGGAGACAAGGCCTATAATCTGCAGCGAATTCGTGAACTATCTCAACAGGCAGTAGAGCAGGGGGCGGAAATTGTCAGCTTTCATGAATGTTGCATCCCCGCTTACACGTTTGTGCAACCATTTTCGATGGAAGAATTGAGTGCTCTGGCTGAACCGGTTCCCGATGGCCCCAGTACTCAGGAGTTGATGCGGATCTCGCAGGAAGTGGGCGTTCCAATCCTGGCTGGTCTGTTAGAATTGGATCAGGGCAAGGTCTATAATACATACATTTGCGTAGATGGAACGGAATTAGTCGCCCGTTACCGCAAGTTACACGCGTTTGTCAATTCTCACATCTCATCAGGTGATGAATACGTTGTGTTTGATATCCGCGGTTGTCGTTGTGGCATTCTGATTTGTTATGACAACAATATCATTGAAAATGTCCGCATGACGACGATGTTGGGGGCCGACATTATTTTTATGCCGCATGTTACATGTTGCCTGCCATCAGTCATGCCCGGTCGTGGTCTGGTTGATCCGGAATTGTGGCATAATCGAGAACGCGATCCGGTTCGTCTTCGACAGGAGTTTGAAGGGCCGAAAGGAAAAGGCTGGTTGAATCGCTGGTTACCCGCGCGTGCCTACGATAACGGTATCTACGCGATTTTCACAAATCCGGTTGGCATGGATGATCAGGAAGTGAAGCCGGGTCTTTCGATGATTCTGGATCCGTATGGTGAGATTATCGCAGAGTGCACCAATTTAGGTGATGATGTCACCATCGCTTTATGTACGGCTGATAAAATTTCCAGCTCGAGTGGACGCCGCTATCTTCGAGCTCGACGTCCGGATTTATATGGGAAGCTTGTCGAAGCCCCCGATGAACCACCTGTGACCCAACCAGGGTGGGAGCTCAAGCCGTCCGGCTGAGTAATTCAATTTATTTTCAAAGCAGGATCGTTGAAGCCCGCTTCTTCAAAACCTTTGGCACGTAATAGGCATGAATCACAATGGCTGCAAGGCGTGCCATCGGGTAGCGGATCGTAACAACTGTGAGTCAGACCATAATCAACACCCAGTTCCATTCCTTTTTGAATGATCTCCGATTTCGTCAATGAAATGAGAGGAGTATGAATCTTCCATGTACCTGAATGTTCTACACCCGTTTTTGTTGCCAGTGAGGCGACTTTTTCAAAGGCGGCAATGAATTCCGGACGACAGTCAGGATACCCACTGTAGTCAACCGCATTCACGCCGATGAACAGGTCAGAGGCATCGAGAGTTTCTGCCCAGGCTAATGCAAGTGACAGAAACACGGTATTGCGCGCAGGAACATAGGTGATCGGTATTCCGGTTTCCAGATCGTGTTCTGATCGGTCTTTAGGAACGTCTATATCAGCCGTTAATGCGGAACCACCAAAGACACGTAAGTCTAATGGAAACGTCACGTGCTGTTTTACATCAAAAAATTCGCACACCTTTTGTGCTGCTTCGAGTTCCTGATGATGTCGTTGACCGTAATCAAATGAAATGGCATACAACTCAAATCCTGCAGCAGCGGCCATGGCCAGCGTTGTTGTTGAATCGAGGCCACCACTGATGAGAATAACAGCTTTGGGAGAACCGTGGGTCATTGAGACAATCACTCCTTGAATTTTCGCGATCTAAAACAAGAAAACTATCAGGAGCTCTATGCAGTTGCAATGCCTTCGGAATGACCGATTTTGTATTTCAGAAACTCATTCAGAACGCGTGAATCAGGGTTTTGATCAAAAGAGGCCTTCAATGATCTGACCCGAGGAAATGGGCGTGGGCCGGGAAAGTCGAGGGAAGTAGGTCAGATGTGGATCGATGCCCATTGCATGGTAGATTGAAGTCGCTATGTCCTCCGGACCATAGGGACGCGTGGCAGGTACGCTTCCTTTGCGGTCAGTGGCACCAATCACGACACCGCGTTGGACCGGACCGCCTGCCATTAACACGCTGCCGGCATTGGGGTAGTGGTCGCGCCCTGAAGTGCCATTGATTTTAGGAGTCCTGCCGAATTCTCCCATGGCGACGACTAAAGTAGTATCGAGTAATCCACGCTCATCAAGGTCATCCAGCAATGTAGATAGCGACATGTCCAACTGTGGCAGATTACCTGGACCAGAGTAGCTGTGCCATCGTTTATTGCCAGGCATACCAGTCGGTCGGCTGGAAAACGACATCATTGAATCAAACAACCAGCCATGATTATCCCACGTGCCATTTGTTTTTGCTTTACCAAATAATCCGCCTTGCACTGCCTGATTGATGGTGACAAATCGCGCACCTGCTTCGATCAACCGACGTGCGAGCAATACACGGCGACCATAAATGTTGTCCCCGTATCGTTCACGTGTTTGCGAAGATTCCTCTTCCAGATTGACTGCTTTCTGCATCGCTCCGCTGGTGAGCATCGCGATGGCTTCCTCTGTGAATTTATCGACTGATTCGAATTGCGAATTTTTCACTGATTGTAATCGGCTCAGGTTTTCCAGTTGGGCCAACATCGAAAGTCGATCTTCAAATCGAACTCGGGACAGGTTGAGTCCCCCCAGCTCCATCTCTGGTTTTTGCGGATCACCTTTGAGATCAAATGCAGAATAGGCAGTCCCCAAATATCCAGGAGGATTAGTATACCGCGCTGCTACTGGTAAGCCCAGATGCGGAGGAACGCCTTTGATTCGGCTGCCCTGTAACGCAGAAATGAGGCAACCAAAATTGGGAAAGTACTGTTTTCCTACAGGAGCAAAACCGCTGGCAACATGTTGTGAGCCAGTGCTGTGCGATCCGCTTTTGCCTTGCCATGAGCGAATAATAGCGACCTTGTCCATGCGGGTTGCCATCAGAGGAAGTTTTTCGCTGATATATGTCCCGGACACATTCGTGCTGGTTGGTTTCCAGGGCCCTCGAATTTCTGAGGGAGCATCTGGTTTCGGGTCGAATGTCTCAAATTGACTGGGACCACCGGCGAGAAATATGAAGATACAGGAAATATCTTTCTTATCTGATTTCTCTGACGCCTGCAGGATTTGCGGTAAATTCAGGCCAAACAGTCCGACGCCGATTTGCATCGCCTGACGCCGATTTAACAAATTGGGGGCGCACATCCCCGATTGCATATCTTCAATCATCGATTGGGCCATCTGATTTCGGATGAGGTAGGATTATTAACACACATCAAGATTTGATTATATCAATATATCTCGACGATACCAGACAAAAACTCACCTGTCGTTTTGATTGAAGAGTGGATTTAAAACAAATGGCCCAAAGTTTTTCAGGGAAAGGAAGGATACATGGCTGTTAGAGCAAGATTGGCATAGTAAGTGCGCGATCCCGAATACTGATAACCGAATGGGATAATTCGGGGGTTATACATGCGGTCATATGCACCAAAGCCTCTGGCTTGCAACGAGCCAAATCCAAATGAAGGGCGGTAACCCCGGTAGTAGAAGTAATTTCCGCGGTAAGGAGATCCGTACCAATCTGATCGAATGAAATCACTATACATATAAAATGCCGGTGATGCATACGGATTGAAATAAGCATAGTTTTGTAACCAGGGAAATGTGTTACGGTAGACCGGATAGCGGTTCAGATACGCCATTCGGTGCTGAGCACGCCGATGAGGGGCGTTACATTCTGGGCAAGTCGGCTGTGAACTAATTGTTGGGATTGTTCGTGGAACGATCTCTATCAGATCTGGTTTGTTTACCACGCTGCTGGTGAGAGCAGGGCCATCGGCCAGGCCAAAACTGATTTCACGAGTCGCATAGGAATCTACTCCGGGAGCGGGTGATATCTGAACTACCCAGGTATTCGTTGTGTCAGAGTTGGAAAGTGCAGCTTCTGGTTTGAGGGGTTTTACTTCTGCTTGAGTCTCGGTCTGAAAAGCAATATACAGAATAGATCCAACAGCAAGGCAGAATGTCATGACTTTTTTCATAGCGGCTACTTTTGAACTCAGGGACAGTTACGACTAAAAATTAATCCGTCATTACGCTAAAATCGCTATTTTCTATCCTAAAGTGCCTGAGAGACCATTTACCAACAAAAATCACGATTCTCACTCGAAAATGCACAAAATATTGACGCTTTCCTGCTCTGGACTCGTGGGCGGCTTGCCGGATAGATGGTAGCTGATTAACCTGCCTATGCAGAGCCTGAGTTATACGACAACACCATCAGCATACATTCACATTTAGAAATTCAGTGGAGAAGCACCGTGGCCGCAAAAGCCTGGGGAGGACGATTTCAACAGCAGACCGATGCGCGAGTTGAAGCCTTTACGGAATCGATTAGTTTTGACAGTCGGTTAGCAGCCGTTGATATTAAAGGATCACAGGCACATGCAAAGATGCTGGCAAAGGTCGGTTTGATTACAAACGACGAATGCGAACAAATTGTCGAGACTCTTTCACAAATCGGAAAGGAAATCGAGCAGGACCAGTTTGAGTTCCGATTTGAACTTGAAGACATTCACATGCATATAGAAAGTGCATTGATTGAGCGAATTGGCGATATCGGTCGTAAGCTGCATACAGCTCGAAGTCGAAACGATCAGGTATCGACCGATCTAAAACTCTACACCCGGGAAGCGATCGTTCGCATTGATGGATTACTGAAAGATCTGCAGGTTGCTTTTGTTGAGCGCTGTGAACAGGATCAGGACCTGGTGCTTCCCGGTTTTACGCATTTACAGCGGGCACAACCAGTGAAAGCAGCCCATTACTGGCTTGCTTATTGCGAAAAGTTTGATCGGGATCGGCAGCGCCTGGCAGATTGCCTGAAGCGTGTCAATGTTTCCCCACTGGGAGGTGCCGCTCTCGCTGGGACTTCGTTGCCCATTGATCGTCACTATTCGGCAGAACTGTTGGGCTTCTCTGATGTCGCTCGCAACAGTCTGGATATTTCCAGCGATCGGGATTACCTTGCCGAATTTTGTTTCGATATGGCGATGATTGCCACACACCTGAGTAACTGGGCCGAAGAATGGATTGCGTGGTTTTCGACCGAGTTTGGATTTATCAAGCTGCCTGATGCGTTTACAACCGGCTCATCGATTATGCCTCAAAAACGTAACCCGGATGTGTTGGAACTGATCCGTGGTAAATCGGCGCGACCCATTGCCGATGTCCAGCAGATCCTGGTTTTACTTAAAGGCCTTCCAATGGCCTATAATCGTGATATGCAAGAAGACAAGCTGGCGCTGTTTGATGCTTACGATACCGTTGCCGCTTGTCTGGAATTAGCGGCTGCAATGGTCGAAGGTGCTGAGTTACAACAGGAAACGATAGCCGCCAAGCTCGAAGACGGTTTTCTCGATGCAACAGCTTTAATGGAATACTTGATTAAAAAAGGAACCCCTATGAGAACCGGGCACGGTATTGTCGGTAAACTGGTTGCCTTATGTGAATCAAGGCAATGTCGTCTGGCTGATCTTTCGCTCGAAGAATTACAAGAAGCGTGTCCTCATATTGAGAAAGATATCGATCAAGTTCTGGGAGCACGCAATGCGATGGCTGCGCTGTGTAGCTATGGTTCAGGAGGCGAGACACCTGTGAATGAACAGTGGCAATACTGGAAAGAAAAACTGGAATTGTGAGTTGGGAGTGAATTCGAACAGCAGTTTCCTGGTTCAGGCTGAAACTTGACACTAACAGATCAATGAGAAATATCAAATTAACGCTGGCCTATGATGGTTCAGAGTATGCCGGGTGGCAGGTGCAGCCGAATGGAGTTACCGTTCAGGCCTGTGTGGAATCAGCAATTGAAAAGCTGACGCAACAGAACAGCGGTTTACTGGTGGCAGGTCGTACCGATGCCGGTGTGCATGCTCTGGGGCAGGTTGCGAATTTTCAAACAGATTCCGCGATTCCCTGTGATAAGATTCGATCTGGTCTGCAACGTTTTTTGCCTGAGAGTATCAGTGTCAGAGATGTCACTGAAGTCGATGCCGACTTTCATGCGACGTATTCAGCAGTCCAGAAACGATATCGATATGTGATCCATAATACGTCAATTGCCTATCCCTTTTTGAAACGGTATGTTTCCGAGTATGGAAGACCCCTGGATGCCGACCAAATGCATGTGTCAGGCCAGTTATTATTAGGAAAACATGACTTCCGCTGCTTTGAATCGCATTTCCCCAATAAAGCAACGAGTGTGAGAACAATCCATGAGTTGACAGTTCAAAGAACGGCTGTCTGGCCAGTCTGGTGTCCAGGATTCTTAAAGATGTCGATTGAATCAGAATCGAGTCCAGCTGAGTTCATCACTGTTGATGTCGTGGCAGATGGTTTTTTGTACAATATGGTTCGCACAATCGTTGGTACATTAATTGAAGTGGGAGTGGGGCGTTGGACGTCTGGGGATGTGCAGAATATTCTTAATTCCATGGACCGTTCCAATGCGGGAGCGACGGCGCCCGCTTGTGGCCTGTACCTGGTACAGGTTGACTATTCGAATTGATTTTTTCGGATTTCCATTAATCCTTAGCATACAAAAAAACGTTTCATTCGTGACAGGCTTCGTTTTACAAATCGTAATTGGCAGCGTAGTTTAACTGAAATTGACCTCGGCTGATGCATAATCTGGAAAGTAAAAGATGAGATCACAACCCCCTCCTTTACCTCCGGATGACTCGGAAGAGCCTATCTTTCTGGAAGAGCCTGTGAAAGGAGGTGGGCAGAAGATTGATGATGAGAATGGACGCATCTTTCCGTGTGAAGGATGCGGAGCTGATCTCATTTTTCACATCAAATCACAAAGTATGAAATGTAAGCACTGTGGTTTCGAAAAAAAAATTGGTTTCTCCGAAGATGAAACAGTCGATGAGAACGATTTCTACGGCATGCTGGCTCATCTTCAGGAGCAACGCGAACAGCAGTCTGAAGATGATGTAGAAGAGCTCGAAGTCCAGTGTGAAAGTTGTGCTGCCACTCTTGCTTTTGTTAACACGCTGACTAGTTCTGAGTGTCCGTACTGCGCTTCTCCCATTCAATTAGAGAACGCCCATACTTGTGAGAAACGTGTTCCCGTCGATGCGGTCTTGCCCTTTCAAGTAGAACAGGATGTGGCGCGTCAAAATTTGAAAGACTGGGTGAAATCACTTTGGTTTGCACCAAATGAATTTATCGAAAAAGGGGCAGAGGGAACATTTCACGGAGTCTATCTGCCATATTTCACTTTTGATTCCATGACAAGTACACAGTACAGCGGTCAGCGAGGCGAACATTATTACGTCACTGTTGGATCGGGAAAGAATCGTCGTACAGAGCGTCGCACACGCTGGTACCCTGCCTCTGGTGCATTTCAACGTTTTTTTGATGATGTCGTGATTCTTGCTTCGCGCGGATTATCCCGAAAACTGATCAGAGAACTGGAGCCCTTTCCGATGCAGTTGCTGGTTCCTTTTCGCCACGCCTTACTGGCTGGATTTTCAGCCCGGACTTATGACGTTGAGTTAGATGATGGTTTTGTTTTAGCCAAAGAACGGATTGATGCCGCCATTTATTCCGATGTCTGCAGTCGGATTGGTGGCGATACGCAACGAGTCAGTTCGGTGCAAACTCACTGCGATGCGATTACTTATAAGCATTTGTTATTGCCACTCTGGTTAATGACTTATCAGTATAAGGACAAGCTGTATCGTGTCGCCGTCAATGCGGCCACAGGAGAAGTGCATGGGGAACGTCCCTATAGCTGGGTCAAAATTCTACTGGCTTCCCTGGTCGGAGGGGCTTTGGGTGTCGGTGGATTCGTTATGGCAAATCAATAAGTCTCGCAATTTTGCTAAACAGCACAATTGTGTCTTATTCTCGGAGAATTGACTTTTGGAGCTGCTTTTATACCCTCATTTTCTCTTCAATTCTGGAGAGTCTGCAGAAATTAGAAACTGTTGCTGCGGGACGGTTGCCGATCAGCAAGAGGGTAGTTAAAAAACAATCAATATAAATCTTAAAAGCAAGTCTATTGAGCAAAATTCATTGTTAAGGAGTGATTAAGAGATGAACCATCCGATTCGAGTTGCGGTAACAGGTGCCGCTGGCCAAATTGGTTACGCTATGTTGTTCCGTCTGGCATCCGGAGAAATTTTTGGTCCTGATCAGCCTGTGATTCTGCATCTCGTTGAAATTCCTCCAGTCCTGTCTGCATTAGATGGTGTTGAGATGGAGCTGGAAGATTGTGCTTTTCCTACTTTAGCAGGGGTTGTGAAAGCAGACAGCGACCATCTGGAAGACGCTTTCGCTGATTGTAATTTCGTCGTATGTGTCGGAAGTATCCCTCGAAAAGCAGGAATGGAACGCGGAGATCTCATTCGTATAAACGGACCAATTTTCACAAGTACAGGACAGGCGATTCAGGCAGCCGCCGCAGATGATGTTCGTGTTCTGGTTGTGGGAAATCCCTGTAATACAAATTGCTTAATTGCAATGCATAATGCTCCCAAAGTCCCCCGTGATCGCTGGTATGCGATGACACGTCTGGATCAGAACCGTGCGGTGTCCCAGATTGCCAATAAAGCAGGGCAGCCTGTGTCAGCCATCAAAAATATGAATATCTGGGGTAACCATTCGGCAACTCAGTTTCCTGATTTTTATCATGCTACAATTCACGGAAATCCAGTACCCGAAATTATCGAAGATCATGACTGGCTACGTGGTGAATTTATTGAAACCGTACAAAAACGTGGTGCTGCTGTGATTAAGGCTCGTGGTGCTTCCAGTGCCGCTTCAGCAGCAAATGCGGCTCTCGATACGATAAAAAGTATCGTAACTCCCACAACCCTTGGTGACAGCTTTAGTGCAGCTGTCTGTAGTGATGGCAGTTATGGTGTGGATGAGGGATTGATCTGCGGATATCCATTGACCAGTGATGGTTCTACCTGGAAGATTGTAGAGGGGATTGAGCACGATGATTTTGCTCAGGATAAATTCAATGCCACATTGCAGGAATTACGAGACGAACGTGATGTTGTCCGTGATCTGTTACCTGGATAATCCCGGATAATTAATGAAACAGTGAAAGAGTCACGTTTATCTGGCGTGGCTCTTTCTGTTTTTATAAAACAAAAAAAATGAGTCGAGCCAAGTTTATGCAATCAGAGGAATTACGAAAAATCGATAATGAACATGTCTGGCATCCTTTCACACAGATGAAAGCGCATCGAGACGAACAGGTTCCCATGATCGAGTCTGGCGAGGGCTTCTTTTTAAAAGACAGTGATGGTCGTGATTATCTGGATGGTATTTCTTCATTGTGGTGCAATGTGCATGGGCATCGCGTCCCGGAAATCGATCAGGCGATTCGAGACCAGCTAGATAAGATTGCTCATTCGACATTGTTAGGACTGGCAAGCGTTCCATCGATCGAACTGGCGGGAGAGTTAGTCAATCGAACGCCGGAAAAACTGACGAAAGTTTTCTATTCCGACAGTGGTTCGACAGCTGTTGAAATTGCGCTGAAAATGGCGTTTCAGTATCATGCTCAGAAGCAGACTCCAGATGATCAACCGCGTGATCTGTTTGCCTGCATGCAGCATGCCTATCATGGTGATACTATTGGTTCAGTCAGTGTAGGTGGGATTTCCATTTTTCATGAGATCTTTGGCAAGCTGTTATTCGAATCAGTTCAAGTTCCCTGTCCGTCGGCGTATCACTGTCCTGCAGAGTTTTCAGAATCTGAATACCCGGAATATTGCGATCAGGAACTGGAGCGATTGATTATCGAAAACCACAAGAGGTTGGCTGCGTTCATTATTGAACCACTGGTGCAGGGGGCAGCCGGGATGCTGATGCATCCTCCGGGTTATTTAAAACGGGTTCGTGAGTTAACAGCTCGCTATGGAATTCCGCTCATCGCTGATGAAGTCGCCGTTGGTCTGGGGCGTACTGGAACCATGTTTGCCTGCGAACAGGAGGGAGTGACTCCTGATATCCTCTGTCTGGCAAAAGGGATTACTGGTGGCTATCTACCCCTCGCAGTGACTATGGCGACCGATGAAATATTTGAAGCATTTGAGGGAGCACCCGAAGACTATAAGACATTCTTCCACGGGCACACGTATACAGGAAATTCATTAGCCTGTGCAGCAGCTCTTGCAACGTTAGAATTATTTGACACAGAAGAAACACTCGAAAACGTAAAATCAAATACAGAAATATTGTCAAAGCGTTTAGCTGCGCTTAAAGATCATCCCAATGTGGGTGAAGTTCGCCAGCAAGGCGTCATGGTGGGTATTGAGCTGGTTTCTGACCGGGAAACGAAAGCCGCATTTCCAGCCAGTAGCCGGATGGGACATCAAGTGACGTTAGCCGCTCGAAAGAACGGAGTGATTATTCGCCCGCTGGGTGATGTGGTGATACTGATGCCGGCCCCCGGTATGCCTGCGGATTTGATTCATCAGCTTTGTGATGTCGTTCTTGCAGCCATTGATGAAGCACTGCATGTACAGGTTACCTGATACCCAGGCAGCTTGAATTCAAACTTAAGAGTCTTTCTGCTCACTTTGGTCAGCAGGTTTTTCTGGTGCAGGAGCTTCCTGCTCTCCCATTTGTTTGAGTACGTCTTCAATATCAACGGTTTGAATGTCTTTCAAACCGTCCATTGAAATATCAGGCTGTTGAATCAGTTTGGCTGTTCTGCTGCGGGCAAAATTTTGATCACTGAGAGAAAATCTCCAGATCATAAATGCTAACGCGATACTGATGACGAGGAACAGACTGACGATATATTTGATCGCACCTGAAGAGGAACTGGTCTGAGATTCCACAGGAGGAAACCAGCGGATTTGTCTGGCAATTAACAGAGGAGCTGTCTGGAGTTTACCCGCCGTTGATTGATAACCATATTTTTTAAAATAGTATCCGGTTATCTGTACGGCTTGCATTTGTTCAAGATTTGCGCCTTGTGGGATTCCTTGAGGGAGATCAGTACAGAGTACACGCCAGGGGTGAGTTCCGGAATCTTTCGAAAAAAACCAGCCTTCATAGAGTGTTTTGATCCCAAAAGAATTTTTGTCGACAGGAAGCGACGTCAGTCGTTTGAGTTGTCCCTTCACGGTCATCAGTTGTCCGCGATATTGAGGCGATTCGGTCATGATGACAACGAAAGGTGGCGCCGGTTCAGCCGACTGTTCCAAAATATTTTGCGGGATGGACGCGGCTTTGGCAAGCAGGTAGTAAAGCGCACCTGCTTCATTCACACGAATTCCGAGCGTTCTGTCGGTGACCGATTCCAGAAATTGAGGATCAACTCGCACATCATAATCCCCATTTTCCAACTGAGATTTTACAGTATCTGGTAAGATGTTTTTGGGAGTCGGTTCGGATCGAAACTCATCTGGTTTCAGTGTTTCTTCTTTTTTGACACTGAAGTCGATTTCCCGATTGGGACTCTTTTGTTGTTGGGTAGCAGGGTCGTTCTCAGGCCGACCAGTTAACCAGTACCAGTTGGCTGGTTTAGAAGCGAAATGCATTGCGATGAAGATCACTCCAATCGCAGCAACGAGCCGAAAGAGACGAACCTGATCGCGGCGACTAAAATAAGAAGGCGCTGTAGATCGTTTATGAAACCGCATTCACTCACGCCCTTTCTGTCAGTCGTTGGAATGATCGTTATTGTCGAACAGGCTGTTTTTTCTTTAGAGGAACTCTAACTGTATCGACGTTATTTTTTTCGCTTTGGTTTATACATGTGAGTAGCTTGTCCTGTGAATCCTTCCGCTGCTTCCATCATGGTTTCGGATAGAGTGGGATGAGCATGAATACTTTCGGCAACATCTTCCGCAACTGCTCCCATTTCAACAGCCAGCACTCCTTCTGCTATTAGTTCGCCGGCACCAGGGCCTACAATTCCGACTCCCAGGACGCGCCCTTTTTTCTTGTCGAAAATCATCTTCGTGAGTCCTTCAGTCCGTGCCAGGGTTTGAGCGCGACCCGATGCAGCCCAGGGGAAACGGGTGATTTCTACATCAAGATTTTGGTCTTTTGCTTCTTGTTCTGTGATGCCGCACCAGGCGATTTCAGGATCAGTAAAAACGACGGCAGGAATTGCAACGTTATCAAATTCAGCAGGCTCACCGGCGATCGTTTCAATGGCCACCTTCGCTTCACGGGTTGCTTTGTGCGCCAGCATTGGTTCACCGGCGATATCGCCTATCGCGAAAATATGAGTTTCGGCGGTTCGCTGATTGGAATCGTGTTTGATGAAACCGCGTTCGTCGAGTTCCAGTTTTGTATTTTCCAGTCCCAATCCTTGATTGTTGGGACGACGTCCGATGGAAATCAGGACACGGTCAAAGGTCTGTTGAGGTTCAACTCCTTCTCCAGACAAGTCTGCGATAATTCCGCTTTCATCCGGAGTGAGTTTTTCGACTTTGGTATTCAAATGAATGGCTGCAAAACTCTCACTCAAACGTTTTTGCAGTGGGCGAACCAGATCACGGTCTGCGCCGGGAAGTAACCCGCCAGTCATTTCGACAACGGTGACTTGTGATCCAAGAGCCGCATACACGCTGCCCATTTCCAGACCGATATAGCCACCGCCAACCACCAGTAATTTCTCAGGCACATCTGCCAGTTCAAGTGCTCCTGTCGAATCCATAATGCGTGAGTCATCAAGATCAAAAACAGGAGGCACAGCTGGAGAAGAACCGGTAGCAACAATCGCAAATTTGAATGTAATGTTCTCGATGGTTCCGTCTTTTTTAGTGACTTCGACAGAATGCGAATCCTTGAAACGTCCAAAGCCATTCAGAATTTCAACATTCCTCGCACCTGCCAGTTGAGAGATCCCTCCCGTCAATTGGGTGACGACCTTGTTTTTAAACTCTCGTAATTTATCGATGTCAATTTCTGGCTCTTGAAACGAAATTCCCCATGCGGCTGATTCTCTGGTTTCATTGATCAGCTTTGCGACATGCAGCAGTGCCTTTGAGGGTATGCAACCGCGGTTCAGGCAGACGCCACCCGGGGCAACATCATCATTGACCATGATCACCTTATAGCCTTTATCTGCAGCGTCAAAAGCAGCAGGGTAACCGCCGGGGCCACCTCCGATGACAACAATGTCAGTCTCTCTGGTTGCTGATCCAGACATAATATGCGTTAACTTTCTTTTTAATAGTTTCGCTTGTGTACGGCTTGTCTTTATTTCTCAGCAGTCAACGAGCAGGTTGAACGGGTCAGAAAGCAGACTGGAAATTCGCACAATAAAGCGGGCTGCATCGGCGCCATTGATCACTCGATGGTCATAGGAAAGTGATAATGGAAGTACCAGACGGGATGTCGGATTGTCATTGACCAGTTGAAATTCCTGCCGTGATCGAGACATGCCCAGGATCGCCACTTCGGGATAATTGACAATCGGAGTAAAGGAAGTTCCTCCTAATCCACCGAGGTTGGTGATCGTAAAGGTGCCTCCCTGCATATCACTCATTTCCAATTTGCGGTCACGGGCTTTGACTGCCAGTGAATTCAGTTCCTGAGCGATGGCAATGATATTTTTTTTGTCAACATCTTTGACAACAGGGACAATCAGGCCATTTTCCGTATCAACGGCAACACCAATATTAATAAATTTCTTATAGATGATTTCATCAGTTTGTGGATCAAGACTGGAGTTGAATGCCGGAAATTCGTGTAACACGATAGCGACGGCTTTCATCGCCAGTGCCGTCATCGTGACTTTGGGCCCAGAGTAGTTTGGTTTGGAAATGAAGAGTTTCCGTGCGGTTTCCAGGTCAGTAATATCAGCCAGATCATGTTGTGTCACGTGAGGGATTAATTGCCAGGAAAGGCTGAGATTGTTGGCGGAAACACGAGCGAGCTTATTCATTTTCTTGCGCTCGACCTCACCAAATTTAGTGAAATCAGGTAGTGGTGGAACAGAAATGCCAGTTCCTCCTCCAGAATTCCCCCCTCCTTCGATCAGGTTTTTCACATAATTTTCAATATCTTCCTGAACAACACGACCACCCGGTTCTGACCCTGTAACAAGATGCAAGTCAACGCCGAGTTTCCGTGCAAGTCGTCTGGTAGCGGGACCAGCTGGAACCGGGGTCTTGTCTGAAGGTGTTGTCGATGAGGGAGTCGGTACTGACTTGGCGGTAACAGCTGTTTCTACCGATTTGCTCTCTGGTTTCGCTTCAGTTGATTCCGGTTGGGCAGGTTGTTCCGCTGTTTTGGCCTCGACTGGTTTGCTAACGGCATCTGTTGTCGCTGGAGCACTGTTCGATTCTTCAATCGAAAGCAGTACGGAGCCAATGGCGACGGATTCTCCTTCTGTCACATTCAGAGCAGCAACAGTGCCATTGTAAGGGGACTCGAGCTGGACTACCGCTTTGTCTGTTTCGATATCCATTAGAACCTGACCCTGTTCTACGATATCGCCTACGGCGACAGAGATTTGTCCTACATCTGCAGATTCCACGCCTTCACTGACTTCGGGGAGTTTAAATTCAGTTGCCATAGTTTTGTCGTTCTATTCGTTGATAATTCTATTCAAATTCAGCCCGTTGATTCGCCTTCAATTATGCGAGTCGAGGGTTTACTTTTTCAGAGTCAATTCCCAGTTCTTTGATGACTCCAGGAAGTCGTTTTTTATCGAACTGACCTTCTTCCGCAAGTGAACTGAGTGTTGCCACTACAACATTCTCTGCATCGATTTCAAAATGACGTCTGAGTGATTCGCGTGTTTCACTGCGTCCAAATCCATCTGTTCCGAGCACGCGGTAATTTCCCGGAATCCCTTCACGAATCTGGTCTGCCACCAGTTTGATATTATCACTCGAGGCAATGAACGGCCCTTGAACCCCTTCGAAAATTGTTTCCAGATCGGATTTTTGAGGATCCGAATCAGGATGCAAACGATTAAAGCGTTCGGCATCTTTCAAATTTCTGGCGAGTTCCGTATAGCTGGTGACACTCCAGACATCTGTTGCGATCTGGTACTTCTCGGCGAGAATCTCCTGGGCACGAATCACTTCCCGCAGGATCGGGCCGCTTCCAAACAACTGCGGACGCATAGAGACAGAGGGGGATTCCACATCCTGAGCACGGAATTTATAAATTCCTTTAATGATGCCGTCGACGACGTTTTCACTTTCAGGCATCGGAGCCATCTCATAATTTTCATTATAGACAGAAAGATAATAGAAAATCTCTTCTCCTTCTTGATACATGCGGCGCATCCCCTCTTGAATGATCACTGCGAGTTCATATGCATATGCAGGATCATAAGCATGCAGGTTAGGGACCGTTGAAGCCAGGAGATGACTATGCCCATCCTGATGCTGAAGACCTTCACCGTTCAATGTCGTTCTGCCTGATGTGCCTCCCAGCAGAAATCCTTTTGTTCGAGAATCGGCGGCTGCCCAGACGAGATCGCCAACCCGTTGAAAGCCAAACATGGAGTAGTAAATATAGAAGGGGATCATATTCACACCCTGATTAGCGTAAGCAGTTCCAGCGGCGATAAATGATGAAATGGCGCCTGCTTCATTGATGCCTTCTTCCAGAATTTGACCGTCCTTGGCTTCTCGGTAATACATCAGTTGATCACGGTCCACTGGTTCGTAGAGTTGTCCCTGGCTGGCGTAAATTCCGCATTGTTTGAATAACCCTTCCATACCAAATGTACGGGCTTCATCTGGAATAATGGGTACGATTCGTTTGCCGATGACTTTATCGCGAAGTAAATTGCCAAGCAAAATTCCGAAGGCACCCGTTGTAGAACCTTTTTTGCCAGCCATACTCTGCATGAAACGATCGAGTGATTCTAATGACGGAGTTTCTAATCGCTCTTCTGTCGGAAGCCGTTGCGGAAGATATCCGCCGAGTTCTTCGCGACGTTTTTGCAGATATTGCATTTCCGGACTGTTTTCTTCAGGCTTGTAAAAGGGCGTGTCTTTAACATCTTCATCCCGGATAGGGATGCCAAATCGCGAGCGGAAATCTCGAAGTTCATCTTCATTGGCTTTTTTCACGTTGTGCGCTACATTGCGACCTTCGCCTGCTTCACCCAGTCCATAGCCCTTGATCGTTTTTGCCAGTATTACGGTGGGAGATCCTGTATGTTTGACAGCGGCATTGTAGGCAGCGTACACTTTTTCCGGATCATGGCCGCCACGATTCATGCGTTTGATCTGATCATCAGAAAGGTGTTCAGCCATTTTGGCTAATTCCGGATTTTCACCGAAGAAATGTTCCCGGATATAGGAACCCGATTCAACGACGTACTTCTGATATTGACCGTCGACAACTTCTCCCATGCGTTTGACAAGATGCCCATTTTCATCATCAGCGAGGAGATTATCCCAGTCACTACCCCAGACCACTTTCAGGCAATTCCAGCCAGCCCCACGGAATGCCGCTTCCAGTTCCTGGATGATCTTTCCATTTCCACGTACTGGTCCGTCCAGGCGTTGCAAATTACAGTTAATCACGAAGATCAGGTTGTCCAGATGCTCCCGGGAGGCGAGTGTAATTGCTCCCAATGTTTCAGGCTCATCGGTTTCACCATCTCCAACAAAACACCAGACTTTAGACTTGGAAGTATCCATAATTCCTCGATTATGGAGATAACGTAAAAAACGGGCATGATAGATAGACATGATTGGGCCTAAACCCATGGAAACAGTCGGGAATTGCCAGAAGTTAGGCATTAACCAGGGATGAGGATAGGAAGAAAGCCCACCTCCTCTTGGCAATTCTTGACGAAAGCGAACCAGGTTTTCTTCTGTCAACCGGCCTTCGACAAAAGCACGTGCATAAACGCCGGGTGAAGCGTGTCCTTGAAAATAGACAACATCACCAGAGTGATCTTCTGTCCGCGAATGAAAGAAGTGATTAAAACCGATTTCACATAGCGTCGCTGCAGATGCATACGTTGAAATATGACCGCCGATGCCATCATTATCTTTATTGGCACGGACCACCATCGCCATTGCGTTCCAGCGAATAATACTCTTAATGCGCCGTTCAATTTCTCGGTTCCCCGGAAAGGGGGTTTGTTCATCGTAAGCGATTGTATTGATGTAAGGCGTGTTCGCAGTGAAGGGCATCGTCACTCCCTGACGATAAGCTCGCTCCTGCAAGATAGCTAAAACACTTTTGACTCTGTCTTTACCATATCGGATGATAAGATCGTCTAGTGATTCAAACCATTCTTCAAGTTCTGTCGGATCGATTCCAGGTACAGCACCTGTAACTGTTTGTTCTGCCATGAGATATGGTTCTTTCAACCTGCTTAGATATTTCAGTGAGCGTAATTTTTACTTCAGTTGCTCTGATTGCAATCCTGAAAGAAATTACGCAGATGAATGGATATAGATAATTTTAGGAATGCGTCACAATTGTCAAAGGAAATAAATCCCCATTTTTAATGTACATTCAACATTTGATCAAGAATGAGGATCATAGGAATCCGTTTCACTTTTAGGTAATACTAACGAATTTTGATCGGATTTGCGAGTCACAACAGCAGATCTAAACTGTTTACCAGACATAGCAAACGTCAAATGAGGCGCAAATACAAATGGAGAGGGGAAAAAGGAGAGTGGTGATATGATTTCGTGAAAATTGTCGTGGAATCAGTTGATCCCAACATTTACATAGATCGGTCTTCCAACCTGATTGCGTGAATAATAACCCAGACTCACAATAGTCTCTATTTTGTTAAATGTTGATCGAGTGAATTGCGAATAAAGAGGCATGGTTTATCTGAAAGAGAGTCATTTCAACGGTGATCTGTGATGTAATTTAAAATTTTGTGTTATTTTTAGCAATTCAAGCAGTCAAAATTGTTTTACTTATTATGATCACATACGATGTTTTCAGATATTGCTGTTAAAACCGCAATCAAATCAGCCTGACTTTCATCCGAAATACTTTGATTATGTACACTTTCGCTGCCATGAAACGATCTCAAATCAGTTCTTTTTCGCAACTGGGAGAACGCGCTGTTCTAACTGATGAGGAGCGTATGTGTTCCTGTGAACTGCTGGTATCGAAAAAACGCGCGCCGAAGAAGAAAATTTGTGTTTCGCGAGAGTTACAGAACCGGGCTGAGGTGATCTGCTCAACAAAAATCGAATATGTGTTTAGTCATCAGTTTGAGCAGGAAGATGCCAGTGATCAAATTCTGCTACCACTTCAAGAATTATGCAAAGAGTTGAATCCTGATTCCGAATCTGATTTCTCAGATAACGCGGCTCAAAACTTCGAATTGTACTCAGTGCCTTTACTTGACAAAGACCAGGAGTGCATCATGTTCAAAGGTATGAATTATTTGAAGTATCGCGCGACGATATTGAGAGAAAAAATTGTTCTGGACTCACCTTGTATTGGTCTGTTAGATCGCATCGAGCAGAAGCTGATTGATGCGCAACGCTTACGCAATTATATCATCCAGGCTAATTTACGATTAGTGGTTTCAATCGCAAAAAACTTGACAGATCAAGCCAATGGATTCGAAGAAATCGTCAGTGACGGTCATTTACCTTTGATTCGAGCGGTTGAGATCTTCGACATCGGAAGAGGTAACCGTTTCAGTACTTATGCAACATGGGCGATTCGAAATTTTCTGTTTCGTTCTACAAAAAAAGGGCGAAAATTTCGTAACCGTTATCAGAGTAGTGCAGAACTGGTCACAATGGGCCTGACTGATTATCGATCGAGCCAGCGTTCGAATGAAGCATATCATCTCACTGTTCACGATGTGCTCAATCAGGTGTTGCAAACCCTCGATAAGCGGGAACAACTGATACTCAAACGACGATTTGGATTAAATCAATCAAATACTCCCCAAAAATTTCGCGAAATTGCTGAAGATCTGGGAGTCAGTACTGAACGAGTACGACAATTAACCATACGGTCTCTGCAACGTATGAAAGAAGCGGTTAAGGAACTAAATCTGGAAATTCCGGAAATCATTTGAGTTCCCTTAAAAGAATCCTTTCTTCATAATTGGTATCACTTGCGACCTGTGGTATAACAGATTCAGGCAAAATGAGCCTGTTTTCTTAGTCCACAGAGTTTTTTCATAGTTGAAATCCCATGAGTTCGCGACCTGCTTCCCCTAAACCAGAATCTGAGAAGGATACATCGACTGATGATTCTCACTTAGTTCGGCTAGCAGAAATACCTTGCATCTACGGGTTTGGGATCTCGTCGGCATTGTGAGGAGTATATTGAAACAGGACGTGTGACCGTTGATGGCGAAACTGCTTCTGAACTCGGGGCAAAGATTGATCCGGAGACACAAGCGATTTGTGTTGATGGTGAGCGAGTTCGACTTCAGCCACGGAGGTATTACCTGCTGAATAAACCGTCTGGTTTTCTTTGTACCAATAATGATCCGGCAGGCCGCCGAAGAGTCGTTGATCTTTTTCCCAATGAGGGACATCGATTGTTTAACGGGGGGCGTCTGGATGAGAACAGCGAAGGGTTAATTCTTGTCACCAATGATGGTGCAATGGCTGAACGGCTTGCGCATCCTCGTTATCGGGTCCCGCGAACTTATCAGGTGCAGGTTGTGGGAAATCCGACACGAGAAAAACTGGATGAATTACGAAAGGGCATTCGATTTAAAGAAGGTGTCTTTCGTGTGACCGGATTGAAACCTTTGAAGAAGCAGGGGAGAAGTACGTTTCTTGAACTGACTCTGCATGAAGGTCAGAATCGGGAAATTCGTCGGATGATGGCGCGTATTGGACATAAAGTGATCCAGTTGGTTCGTGTGCGTTTTGGGCCGCTGAATCTGGGTAGTCTCAAGACAGGTGAATATAAGCGTTTGTCAGACTGGGAGCTGAATAAGTTGCGGGAACTGATGAATGAAAAACATTCTCCCGATCTTCGTCATCGAAAAGGTCGTAAAAATATCAAGCCTGGAAAAGGCAAGTTTTCTCAACACTCTGCAGTCAAAAAGTCAACCGGTCAGAAGGCGACAGGACTAAAGACAACAGTCAGCAAGACTGCTGATCGAAAGCCAGCAAGTCGCAAGCCTGACGGCACGAAAAACAAACGCGGCGCTGCCGCTACTCAACAGAAAACTGCACAGCGAAGAATGATAGGTGATGTTCAAGGGAAACGAACGCGGCAAGGAAGACAGAAATGACAGGGATTTCAGATTCAGGGGTTTGTGCGCCTCCGCGGTACCTTTCTGCCACCGTGCTGGAACAAGAAAAAATGGCACAGGCTACTTATCGATTGCGTCTTGAATGTCCAGAGATTGCGAACGTGATTTTGCCAGGACAGTTCTTTATGCTCAGAGAACCTGGGGTAAATGATCCCTTGTTGGGCCGCCCGTTTGCGCTTTATGACACTTGTTTAAACGCATCGGGACAACCCGTTGGTTTAGACTTTGGATACGTTGTTGTGGGGAAATTAACAACGCGTATGACACATTGGCAACCTGGAGATCGAGTTGAAATCTGGGGACCTCTTGGGAATGGCTTTCCAGAACCGGGAAGCGGTGAACTTGTCATGGTGGCAGGCGGCATTGGTCAGACTCCCTTTCTGGCAACGGCAAGAGAAGCACTTGCTCAAAGAAAATATGGGCAACCAGAGCGAATTCTCAATTCGTTTCCCTCAAAAGTCCGTTTACTTTATGGTGCACGTTCAAAAGACTATTTGGCTGGTCTGGATGATTTCAAATTGAATGGACTGCAAGTGGAAGTCGCCACTGATGATGGTACATTCGGTCATCATGGTTATGTAACAGAATTATTGCAGCAACGCATCGATAGTGACTCACCTCCTGCGACGATTTACTGTTGTGGTCCGGAACCGATGATGGAGGCTGTCAGCCGTATTGCAATCGAAGCTGATATACCCTGTTGGATTTCTCTCGAAACACCAATGGCTTGTGGGTTTGGCGCCTGTTTCAGTTGTGTCGCCAAAGTACGCATCAATGATGAGGAATGGGATTACCGTCGAACTTGCGTTGAAGGGCCCGTATTTAAAGCAGAATCACTGGTATTTTAAAGACGGTGATCGTCGTAAAATCAATGTAAATCAAGTACTTATAGCGACCTCGTATTGACAGTTTTGGCTGAGAAACTTTATAGTCTTGGCACAACTTAGGTTTGGATATGAGCGTTGAACAAAATAATATCAATCAGAACCACATCACTTCTTCTACGGGATCCGCGGAAGAGAAGCCGGGATTCCAGCTGACAGATGAGATCGACCAAACAGGCAGGGAGCTTCAAGACCCGCGTGTGTCATCTCAGCAATCATTGATTCCACACCGGTTAAAATTACTGTTTGTCAGCAACCGTAAGCCGATTTGGGTGGGATTAGCATTAAAACTGGATGCAATCGGATGTTCGGAACCTCGTTTTGACTGGGCGTCGAGTTCCGAAGAAGCACTGTCGCTGTTACGAGATGATGGGTATGACTGTTTGCTGCTGGCTGTGAATTCTGAATCCAGGAAAGATCAGTTGGAACTTTTAAATGCTATTCGTGTCAGTGGGTGCCAGGATCCAGTGATACTTGTTCTTTCAGCACCTGATGATCAGGTTGTTTTGGCTGCCTATGAAAAACAGGCAGAAGTACTGGTTTCTGCTGTCGTTTGGGAATCGCCGGCACTGCTGGTTTCGATTCAACATGCAATCGTAGTGCATCAGTTAGGTGCAGAGAATCACCGACTGCAGGTAGAAAATCACCGCCGATTGATTCGTGAGCAAAATGAAGCAGAGAGATTATTAATCCAGCAACGCTCTATGGTTGAAGAAATGCAGATACTGGCATATCCCGAAGAAATTAAGGATACTGAGAGTGCATCCCTTTTGGCGCACGATCAAAAGATCGACGAATCGGAACCAGCGATGGACTCGTTCCAGATTCCGGAGGAAGTCAAAGATTACTATCATGAATTATTGAGGACTTATGTCATCATGGGGTCTGGTAGTTTAAAGGAGGAAATTTTGCAAATCACCGAATTATTGGCCGTTGCAAATTTAACTTCCCGCCAGGTTCTGGAATTCCATATTGAATGTGTGGAATCGATTGTAAAAGGGTTGGGCAACCGAAGTTCACGGCATGTCATGGCCCGGGCAGACTTACTTGCACTGGAGATGATGATTCACCTGGGGGAGTGTTATCAGCAAAGGTCGAGTTAATGCGACTAAATTTTGGTCCTGTAATGATTTACAGTGTTGACCTCTTATTTAGATTGAGTTGGGAAAAGGTACTGTAATTCGAGTATCCTGCGACGTATAATGAAGCCAGAAGTGTTGTGCTTTTTGGTCGATTTTGAACGTGAATTAAAACGGGCCTGCATCGCTGTTTGAGATGGATTGACTTAATCTGACAGTTGCCAGCTGCAAACCGATGAAAATGGTCGAAAACAATTGTCCGGTTCGCACATTATTTTTGATTCGATAACGGAATTTCAGTATTCGATCATGCCTGGGAATTTTGAGGATGAAATCTAAACAAAAAGCCTTGTCATCTGGAGAACAACAGACTCTGGTGACATCAATTCCTCAGGAATTTAGTAAAGAGGCTGGTAAATTCTGCCCTCATGCTGGAGTGGTCTCCCGTGGTTCAGGAATGTTTCAGGAGCAGGGGCGGATACTATTGCTCAATCGCCTGCGAATTGCTTCGCTGATTCTTGCATTAGGGTCTGCTGCTTTCTTGCTTCGAGGTCTTGTTCTGGAGGAATTTCATGAACTGCATGGGCAGGAAGTGCTCATGTATGATTCTGTTCTCACAGGAATCCTGCTTGCGGTATCAGGATTACTCTGGCTCAAACCCTGTTTGTGTCTTTGGCGATTACGAATTTGTGAAGCGATTACATTTGGAGCGCCCGCAATCTTCTTTATCTGGTGGCAGTTTAGTGAACTGTGTGCCTGTGATCCTGTGTTGATAGGCAAAGTGGCTTATGCCTTTCCGTTGAAAACCGTTTTACCCTGGATGATCTTAATTTACACATACGGTTTTTTCATTCCGAATTCTCTGCGTGGTATCATTTCTGTTGTAAGTCTGATGGTGATCAGTCCGATTGTGGGTGCAGTCATGACAGGCATGAATGTGACTCAAGTCTCTGATGTGCTTTACTCGGGTGGACTATCTGAAATGGTCATTTTGCTTTCCATTGCTGCTGGGACCGCTATTTACGGATCATACCGGGTAGGTAGTCTCAGACGTGAAGCCTTCGATGCCAAGGGAGTAGGCATGTATACATTGCGCAAGCAGATTGGCAGTGGAGGCATGGGAGAAGTGTATCTCGCAGAGCATCGGCTGCTGAAACGTCCCTGTGCCATTAAACTGATCAGACGGGATAAGGTCGATGATGAAAATGTATTGCTCAGGTTTGAGAGCGAAGTTCAGGCGACCGCCGGTTTAACCCATCCGAATACCATTGAAATCTGCGACTGTGGTCATACTGAGGAAGGTACCTTTTATTATGCGATGGAATTCCTGCCGGGGCTCAATTTGCAGGAGATTGTAGAACGTTTCGGTCCACTGCCGCTGAGCGGAGTTGTTCATCTCTTAAAAC
>CALOEF010000015.1:0-11344 GCA_942492165.1 uncultured Planctomycetaceae bacterium | reverse complement strand
ACAACATTGTCAGTGGGGGAACCTACTGCAATAACGGAATGCTTACAGTTTACTTTCCTCGTCGGATGCGCGATTGTACCGATGGCTCGAGTAATACGATGATCGTCGCCGAACAGTCAGGTAATGTCAATGGTGTCGAGAACAGCGCCAATTCGTTAGGTGGTTGGCATGGGTTCGTCAACAATTCGGGCGAACAAAAGGACGCCGACACGGTTCGTACCTCACTCACTGCAGTGAATGGTTTTATGGGCGGGTTGACAACTGTCAGACATCCCCCCAACTCATTTTGGACTTCGGGGGCCCCTTCCAGTGCGAGCAGTGAATATGAAGTGAATACAGTGTTGAATTCATTTCATACAGGTGGGATTCATGCTTTGTTGACCGATGGTGCGGTGCGCTTTATCTCTGAAAACATCGACATGCAGACACTGCGAAATCTTTCCGTGAGAGACGATGGTCAGGTCATCGGCGAATTTTAATCTGATGTATAACATAAGATAAAGAACCCCCGTTGCCTGCAGCGGGGTTTCTTTTGTGATCCCTCATTTTTTGAATGACAACTCCCGGGTTCATTGTTAGTGCGAATTTTGTTGAGTTGTACCCAGCGATGCAGATTCCCTTACTCAAAGAATGACAATTAACTACTCCAAAGGATTACTGATGAATTATTTTTTGAGACAACACAAATTGCAAATATTATGTTTATGCTTCGCGTTGAGTTCTACTCTGTTACTGATGCAATAAAACGCCTGGTTCGACAAACCACGAAGTGAAACTACGATTGCAATTAGTTTTGGTGGAGAACCGGTTACGACTGGTGCAGTGAATCTGGAGAACAATGACACGGGAGAAGGGGGTGGAGGAGAACTCAACGCGGAAGGAATCGTAACGATTCCCAATGTTGTGCTGGGAAGTTATACCGTGACAATCGTAGCACCCGACCCGGATCCTGTACCTCCTGAACCAGGTCAGGCAGCTCCAAAGCCGCAAGTTTTTAAAAACGTTCCCAAGAAGTTCCGTACCAGTAAAACCAGTCCGCTCAAAGTGGAAATTAAAGAGGGTGAAAACAAATTTGAATTTGACCTCAAAGAGGCTGGTTAAGGTTTTGCTAAAACAAATGAAGTTTGTGGATTTTATGTGCCGTTGATTTGCATCATCTATAACTTTTTTTGATGATGCAAATCAGAAAAAGGAATCAATCGTAATCATCACAATAATGATGACGCCGATCGCCATTTTTCCGATCACTCCCACAATCCTTCCCACAAATGCCGCGCGACCGATTTCAAGACGATCCACATCCTCGTTCCCTTTCCAGACTTCACCCAGATATGCGCCGACGTACGCACCAACGCTGCCCCCGAAAATGGCGCCAATGATCGTTCCCAGCGGAGGCAGAAAACCTGTGCCGATTGCCGCACCAGCCACACTGCCCATGAACGTGCCCAACAGTGCGAGTATCATAGCGCGTCGGCTGGCTCCTTTTTTCGCCGCGCCGGCTGAACTGCCTAAAGCTTCCACCAGTTCCGCAAATCCCGCGAGTGCAGCGGCTATCAATAAGACCGAAAGAGAAATACCGTGACCATCATCAGGCATCAATACAAAAAACAGCGCCGAAAGGAAAACAATGATCCAGTTGCCGGGAACCAGAAACAGGATCGAGACCCAGGCAACCAGATTACTGATGAGCAATAAAGTAGCCATCAGGTAATAAAAAGTGATGGGTAGCCAGTCATAAAACCATTCAAATGACATCAAACTCAGCCTGAAAAGTAAAAATTTGTAGGCAAACGAACTAGTGAAACTCCATTCATCAATATCAGGAAGTTTATTGTATCTGTATGACTTTCGTAATTGTTCTTCGTCATTCCGTCTGAAATATTGCAGAATGCAAAAAAAAGACGAATGTTAAGCTGTTGATTGAGGTTATTAAGAGTGATCCGGGTGCAACCTGGCCTCAAATGTGAACAAAAGAATCGTATTTCTGTCTGGTCAGGCAGCCAACGATTGTATTTGTCTGAATTCAGGGGTAAAATTTTAAGTTTGACAGGCCAATTATGGTCGAAGAATCTTATAATAACTGCTGATGTGAATGTGGGAGTTGATCGTCCCACCGGTTTCACTACAGATCACAAGTAGTGCGTTTTAAAGTGCGCAAAGATAGTTACTATTTCAGTCTATCCAAGGAGCAGGCCGTGAGTACCGTCAATTCTACCAGGGACGTTCATGTCAAAGAAATTGTCGACCTTGAACCACGTAACTGGTTGAACATGAAAGAAGTGCCTGCCTGGTGCATCAGTCTGGGCGTGCATCTGTTGATCCTGTTTGTGCTGGCAAGCATCACACGGATTACATTACTCGATTCGGAAAATGCCATTATTTCTTCCATCGAGGAGCTCGATCAGGAACTCTGGAAAGTGGATCCTACAATTCAGGACGTCGTTGGAACTGCCGGCGAAACCGTAATGTTGTCGCCTTCTATGGCTGCGGCTCCCGAAACATCGCGCGATCAGCAAGAGGCTTTGAAAAGTCAACTTGAAAACGAAATTGAAACGCCGGAACCGATCTTTAATGATGATGTGACTCAGCCTGCTGAAGAAGAATTGACGGCTGCTGTCGAAGTCACCGGTGAAACCGATCGTCCCGGTGGTGTTGCCGGAGCCATTGATCGTTTGACTCTGGAAATTGCCGCCGCGGTAAAAGAAAAGAAATTACTCGTCGTCTGGCTGTTTGATGTTTCTCCTTCTGTCAGCAAGCGTCGTAATGAAATCGCCGACCGGTTTGAAAATGTATACAAACAGCTGGGAATTTTAGATGCTAAAGGTGATGAACACTCTCTGAAAACAGCAGTGGCCGCTTTTGGTGCCACTACGAAGTTTGTCACAAAAGAGCCTGTGAGTGATGTCAAAGAAGTGGTCTCGCAGATACGTTCGATTAAAGAAGATACATCAGGTGATGAAAATGTGTTTGGCGCTGTCAGTATGGTCTCCAAACGCTGGCTTTCTTACAAAAAACAGGGACGTCGCAATATGATGGTGATTGTCGTCACCGATGAAGCGGGCAGCGATGCCGTACAAAATCTTGAAGAAACGATTATGTTCACCAAGCGGAACGGCATAAAATGTTACGTGGTTGGAAATGCCGCACCATTTGGCCAGCGTGATGTGACAAGTAAATTTGAAATTGAGCCAGGAGTTGAGGTCGATGCCATATCCGAAGCTGGCCCAGAGACTGTGGCACCTGAGCGAATTAAACTGCCTTTCTGGGGACAGACCAGTTACGATATAGAACAGACTTTCATCTGGCTATGGTCCTTATGCGTTTGACTCGTCTGTGTGCCGAGACGAACGGGATTTATTTTATCACAAAAGATACAAAAGTGGCCTAAATTTGAAGCTGCCGACATGCGGGCATACCACCCGGATTATATTTCCATCCGTGACTACGGAAAAAAAATCGATGCGAACAACGCAAAAGCAGCCTTAGTGCGAACCGCAATGGCAACCAGAGCGTCAAAACGCAAACTCCCAATCCCAACTTTACGATTTGCTGCGAATACCGACAACGTGCTCAGGCAAGGCATTTCAGCCGCACAAAAACCCGTATCAGAACTTGATTATGGATTGAACGAATTGCAGATTATGCTGGAGCAGGGGCTGAAGGATCGAAAGAAAATTTCTGAACCGCGCTGGCGTGCGAATTACGATCTGGCATTAGGTCGGGTCCTGGCCATGCGTGTGCGGGCTTATGGCTATAATACTGTTCTGGCAGATATGAAAAGTAACCCCAAATCGTTCGAGACAAAAGGAAATAACGCCTGGAGGCTGGTACCCGCCGAAAGATGTCCGTTCCAGTCCCTCCGTTAGAAAACTGGCCAAGCAGGCCACAGAGCTCTTAAACGGCGTCATCGACGAACATCCTGGTACTCCCTGGGCAGTTCTGGCAGCCAAAGAGCTGGATAAACCATTAGGCTGGGCCTGGAAGGAATGGAAGCAAAATCTGGACAGCAGTGGGAATCGGGTCAGCAAACCCAACCCACGTTTTGCAGAAGAAGAGCGTAAGAGACGTGAGGCACTCAAAAAACGGGGTGTCAAAGGGAATGCACCGCTCAAGATTTGATGATCGAAGTATTTTAACTGCAGGAGTTTAAGTGCTGTTGACTCAGGGGACGCTCGTCAGGTGACCAATTTCTAATCTCGTTATTCATCTCAATTTATCAATAAATCGATTCAACTTACTATAAGATGTTGAGGCAAAGCAGGGTGTCATTTTGATTGATATCCGGCAACCAAAAGCAGGCAAGGGGAAGGTATTGATGGCACACTCACGAGACTACTCAGCATTTTTCACATCATTAGTCGTTCATGGAGTGATTTTAGTCGGGATGGGAATGATTCATCATCAACTCACCGATAATCAGCCCGAGGTCGCGATTGAAACCATCTTCGATGATGTACGCGACCAGGCAGAATTTGAGCAGGTTCTCGAAACGAACTTAACTGTTTCTGAGACACTGAGTGTCACTTCCGGTGGAACAGTTTCGACAAATGTTGGTGCTTCGACGGCACCCGCAATTTCCTCTCAGAAAATCGAAAAATCAGAGAGTCTCAAGGAACCGGAAATCAAAATCACCGCAGGTGAAATTACGGCGCCCGGCGATGATATCATTGGCGAAGACCTTGGTGTGGGTGAAGTCACAGGAGAAGTGGGAGCCGTTGTCGATGGGTATGGCACAGCAATGAGCCGCATCTCCAAAGAGCTGATCCGCATCATGCGTGAAGAAAAAATTCTGGTTGTCTGGCTGTTTGATGAATCAGGCAGTATGAAAGATGATCAGAAAGAAATTGGTGACAATTTTAATAAAATATATGGTGAATTGGGAATCGCCGCAAAGCAGGAAGCTAAAACACGAGCCCGTGATCAAACCTTACTGACTGCCATTCTGAGTTATGGTGCTGCTGTGCACGTTCATACTGCCAAGCCAACCAACGACCTGAAAGAAATTCAAGACGCCATCAATAAAATTCCGACCGATGAAACTGGTTTGGAAAATATGTGCCAGACAATTTCAGCAACGATTGACAAGTACGCTGTCATGTCCCGAAAAACAAAACGCAGACTATGTGTTGTTGTTGTAACCGACGAGTCAGGCGACGACGGTCGCGCAGTGGAAGAAGTCATTACCCGTGCCAAGCGTAGCAAAACACCACTTTATATTCTGGGTCGTGAATCGGTTTTCGGTTATCCCTATGCACGTCAGATTTGGCGTGATCCCGTGTATAACTTGCCATTTTGGATTCAGATTAATCGAGGGCCTGAAACCGCATTTCCTGAATCGTTACAGTATGACGGATTACACGGGCGCTGGGATGCATTTTCTGCCGGCTTCGGACCCTATGAACAAGTTCGGATTGCCCGCGAAACTGGCGGAATTTTCTTTGTCTTACCCGGAAAAGAGCAAAAACTGGCAGGTGCTGGCAGCAATTTAGAACGCCAGTTCCGTTTTCAAGACATGAAAGAGTATCAACCGCTGCTCTTGTCGCGTCGCGATTATGACGCATCCCGGAGTGCCAGTAAGTTTCGCAATGCGATCTGGAAAGTCATCGTGACGATGAATCCTCATCTGGATAAACAGTTGAATGTCAGAGAACTTTATTACCCGCTTAAGAAAAAAGAATTTTACGAAACTGGAAGCAAAGAAGTTCCCAAGGCCATTCGCGCCATGGGACTCCTGCAGAAATCTGTTGATATTCTGGAATCGATTAAGCCTTTGCGGGCACAGGAAAAATCACCACGTTGGAGAGCTGCCTACGATTTAACTTTGGCACAGTGCCTTGCCTACCGTGTGCGTCTGTTTCAGTTTTGTCTGGCCATGGATCAGCACGCCAAAAATATGCCTGTTCCCAAAAAGAAAAATACGAATGTCTGGCATGTGACACGCGTTAAAAAAATGCTTCCACCCGATCCAGTGCAGGTCAAACTCACTAAGGTCAGTGTTGAACAACTTGATCAGCAGTTAAAGAAAGCGGAAGCGCAATATAAGCTCGTGTTAAAAGAACATCCGGGAACTCCCTGGGCACAAAGAGCCAACTACGAAATGGGTCAGGGTTTTGGGATGGCATTTGCTGAAGGGTTTCGTGATCCCCGTTATGTTTCAAAAAGAAAACAGATCAAAGTTCCCAAACTATAGTGGCAACGAATTACTTAAGATCCTTAAATCAAGACAGGGTACTTCCAGAAAAATTTTCAGGGAAGTGCCCTGTTTGCTTTTGTAGAACACCAGGTCCGCGTAGCATATAAAGAGAGACCCTATATATAAATCCCACACTTGATTTCAGGAGTAATCAAAATAATGAAGATAGACAACGAACATGGTTATTTCAATGCTTTTACCGGGATCCTCGCTGCCATCCTGGTTTCATCATTTCTGGGAACGAATGTTTATTCCGGCGAAAAAAAATCGGAAGAGGATGCAGGCTGGATCAGTCTGTTTAATGGAAAAGATCTGACCGGCTGGAAGATCGCCGAGGATGGTCCGTGGAAAGTTGAAGAGGGGAAGATCGTAGTCACCGGTAAGAGATCGCACCTCTTCACGGACAAAGAGTTCAAGAACTTTGAATTCAAGGCAGATGTTATGACAACCCCCGGCAGTAACTCTGGGATTTTCTTTCATACAAAATTTCAGGAAGAAGGCTGGCCTGCACAGGGTCTGGAGGCGCAGGTGAATGTCACTCATAGCGATCCCGTCAAAACGGGCAGCTTGTATAATCGTGTGAAGTTGTTTAAAACTCCCGCAAAAGATAATGAATGGTGGACGCAGCATATTATAGTCAATGGTCGGCATGTCGTCGTCAAAATTAATGATGAAACTGTGATTGACTATACTGAACCTGAGGGTGCAACCGGCTCGCCATTGCTGGGAGAGAAAGGCAGTTTCGCACTTCAGGCACATGATCCCAAAAGCGTGGTTTATTACAAAAATATTCGTGTCAAGCCGTTGGCTGACTGAATGAACCGTTTGTCTTATGAATCGAATCATTGAGCCCTCGTATTATGTGAGGGCTTTTTTCTTCAGATCTTTTGAGTAAAGAGTCATATTGTGAGATTGGGATACAACACCAATGGTCTGGCATTCCACCGTTGGAATGATGCGATCCAACTCATCGCCGAGACAGGATATGAATCCGTGGCGATTACCGTTGATCATGATTTTCTCAATCCATATTCATCAGATCTTCCGCAACAATTACTGGCAATGAAAAACTTGCTCGAACAATTTCAACTTACATCTGTGATTGAGACGGGAGCCCGTTTTTTATTGAATCCTCGATCAAAGCATGAGCCTACACTGGTAAGTCCTGCACCCGAAGCGCGAGCTCAGCGAATCGATTTTTTGAAGCGCTGTATGGAGATTGCTGCTTATCTTGATTCCGATGCAGTCTCGTTCTGGGCGGGTCAGCTCAAAGAAAATATCTCTCGCGAAGCAGCTCTGGCGCGTCTGGCAGATGGTTGTCGGGAAGTGATTGCCTGCGCGTCGGAAAAACAGGTGAAGCTTGCGTTTGAACCAGAACCCGGAATGCTGATTGAAACACTAAATGACTATGATGAGTTAACCAGTCTCGTTAATCACCCTTGCTTTGGTCTCACGGTCGATATCGGGCATTTGCACTGTCTGGGGGAGACGCCCATCAGTGAATATATCCACCCCTTTGCCAATCGTGTATTCAATATTCATATCGAAGATATGATCTATGGTGTTCATGATCATTTGCGATTTGGTGCAGGAGAGATCGACTTCATTGATGTGGTCAAGGGGCTACGGGATATCAATTATACTGGTGGAATTCATGTCGAACTGAGCCGACATAGTCATATGGCTCCTGAAGTGCTTCAGGAATCTTTTGATTTTTTGAATAATCTGATTGCCACATGCTGAGATTTATGGGACTCGTTTGGCACGGATTCTCTGCCTTTGGGGGTCGTAGCGATTCTTCGGATTATTTTTCCCAGTTCAGGTCTGCTCCAGTTAATTGCCTGCTTATTACGATAAAAGAAGAGTCGCGAATAGAGTAATGCCACATCAGATTTTGTGAATGGGCTCAACACAGGTCTGATGAGCGATAGACCGGATTCTGCTTGTCTATGTGGGTCCATTCTTCATTCTTTCTCCTGAGTTTCAATCTTTAAGTCGGTATGGTTTCATCGATTACCAACACGTTCAGACTTCTGGCTCAAAGCAGGAATTCTCATGCTGTAAATGCATTGATTCTGGCATTGGATGTTGATTCTCATACTACCAGAGAGCTAGCCGTTTCTGCTTTGATCACTCAGCAGAGCGCACGAGGATTAGTTGAAGTCATTCGTCGTTATGCGACACATACTCCTGGCATACGTAAACTGCTGGAATCACATTCGGAAGCATTAGATTCTGCAATTAAACAGTGTCTGCTACATGGAAACCGCGAGTTGCAATATTGTGGTCTGGAATTTGTAAGAGCCACGAGCGATTTCAGGCAAATACCAGTCTTGATTTCGTTATTAGAGAATAAACGCCTCATAAACCATCAGCCTGATTTGACGGTTCAGATACTCAGATCAATGATTGGTAAATTGTATGAATATTTTCTGAATCATGCAGTTGATTCTGTCAATCCGCGTTCGACCTTGAAAGATGCTCAGGATATTCGGCGGGATATCTTGAACGCACTGCTGACAGCCGTAGATCATCTTTGGGAATTCGATCGACCGGAAGAGCTTGTTGAATGCCTGCTGATTCTGGGTAATGTCAGTGATACTGCAATCAGAAAAGTGATGTGGCATTCTAACGACGATACCAGACAACTTGTTGAACAAATTTTAAGTGAGAGCAAACACAGTGGAGTGATGCAGTTAATCTGTGACTTCACAGATGTCAGTTACCCAAACCCAAATGCTTTGCTGGCCATTGCAGAACGCGATGATCCAGAATTCATCACGCATCTATTGCGTTGGCTTCCTGAACGGTCTTCAGAAATACAGCAGGCCAATTTCAAGCAGATTGAAAACATCATCTGGTTGAGAGACGACAGGCAGGAGTTCTGGAAGATTCCGAGTAGCCTGCAAACATCTTTGATCAGATTAATTAGCTTAATCGATCTGGATCTGGTGAGTAAAAAACAGGCGCAAAAATGGATGTTGCAGAATGGGAATCCTGATGCAAAAGAAGCCGCCATTGGGATCTTAAGAGATCTTGATACCGCAGAAGTAACTGAAATGGTATTAGAAACACTTGACTCAGAAGATCCAGTTCAGCAGGCATGGGCTACCTGCCAGTTACGCGCGCAACATGTACCCGATGCAATCAACTTATTGATTACCAAACTAGACAGTCCATTAATGGAAGTCAGGCAAGCTGCCCGAGAAGAACTTTCCAGCTTTGATGTAAATTATGTTCTGGATCATTTTGAAGAATTCAATCCCCAGGTCTGCGCAGCCGTTGGTAAACTATTACAAAAGCTGAATCCTAAATGTATGTTAGAATTTAGCCGAGCAATGGCTCATCCTTTAAGAAAAAGACGAATTCTGGCCGCTCGTTGTGTACAAAATTTAGAGTTACATGATCAGGCTATCCCGGCGTTGGCCGCATTGGTCGAAGATTCTGATGATCTGGTGCGCAGAACCAGTGCTGAAATTCTGGCGACGATGCCAGATCCTGCTGCTAAACAGGCATTGGTTCCGTTAATCACTGATCAAAACACGCGTATTCGGGAAATCGCAGTCAAGGCACTCAGATCAAAACGTAGTACAGGACAACCCGGCAAATAATCTGATTGGACAGCGAATAAGATGAATGTCAGTTACTATTTCATATTAGCAGGTCACACGAACGAGATTTCACGGGCATTCCGCAGTCGGGGAATGCTACAGGAGAACTGGTTACTCATCTCGGTAGCGATTGTGATTGGCATTGTCTGGGGCGTCCTCTATTTCTGGGAAAAATTTCAACTGCAACGCAAGTCCGCCGCTGATACGCCTCACGGGTTATTCTACGATTTGTGTAAATCTCACCGTTTAAGTCGAACTGATACCAGCTGCCTGCTCAAGGCGGCTTCTGAAAATAATGCAGATCAGCCAGCAATGGTTTTTATCGATCCAACTATTCTAGATACATTTCAAAAGAATGCAGGTACCGATTTGAAATATTACAAAACGCTGGCGGAGAAACTGTTTGGTAATACATAAAAAAGAGAACCAGCCAGTTGTTTTTTTACCTGCTGCGGTCACAGCAAAGTTGTATCATCAATTAATTTGCAGTGGATGTTGATTTAGAACGCATCTCATTTCATGATTGCCTCTTTCATTCAATAATGCCCGTCTCAAAAAGTTCGGGAGACGCTATTGTCAACCTGGACACATCAGTTTCGTCCCTGAATATAAATGACTGAGGAGATCATGCGGCAACTCGTGAACGTCAATGTTCTCAAAGCCGATGTCTTCCAGAGTTTGACAAATGGTTTCTGCCTGCCAGTCTGTCATTGCTGGTCTACATTCCTGATTCGCAGAATCTGACATCGAACGCATACAGACAAGCGTATTCAGCAAGAGTGCCATGGGATTCTCGCTGTCATTTTTTAAATGACTTGACGTGGCAACATCCTGTATCAAGATGAGTCCTCCCGGACGTGCGCTTATAAGCTTCATCCAAAATTTGAAATGGATATGTCTGTCTGTGCAACACGTCAAATGCAGTGATCAAATCAAATGAATTGACAGCCGCGAGTTGTGTGATATCACGAGTAATGAACATGATATTTTCAATGCCCCGATTCTGGGCCATTTGCTTTGCCTGGTCAATGAATTCTTCTGAAATGTCATAACCTGTAAAACGACTATTCGGAAAGGCGACAGCGAGTTCCATCAACGTGGATCCATTTCTACAGTTCAGATCCAGAATATCGAGCCCTTCACAAAGTCGTTTAATCAAGCCTGGTACCAGCGGGAGAACATATTTAAAAAGACCGTTAATAACAGATTCCGACTGTTCTACGTCTGTTTTCAGATCGGTAAAGAAAGAAGAAGGAAATTTGCCTCCCTGCTGGAAACATTTTACAATTTCATCTTCCAGCTTTCCTAAAATTGAAAGCCATTGCATGTTACCAGCGTAATTGTTGGAACCAATCGTTCGTGATAAAAAAGCAGCATGTTCTGGTGGCAATCGATACGTTTTGAACATGGAATCGAATTCAATGATTCCACCCGTTACCATGACAGCCAACCAGTGGCGAACATGCGATTCAAGGAGATCTACCCGTTCTGCAATCTCCACGCTGGTCGCACTGTCCAGCTTGCTCATGCTCTCAAATAA
>CALOEF010000014.1:0-119520 GCA_942492165.1 uncultured Planctomycetaceae bacterium | reverse complement strand
TACGTGTCCATGGGGATCTTTTCCTGCCAGAATCTGAAACATAATTGCGGCCTTGGATCGATCACCGGCTCTGACAAGCTCCCGAGCCAACCCGCAACGATGTTGATCATCTTTCTCTGTCTTGAGTTTGGGTTCCAGGATTTTGCGGACTTCTGCGCCCTGACCGGCGAGCGTCAATGCTTCGGCTGCATGCATGGCAGGCCAGAATTCATCGCTGCGAACCGCTTCTCTTAACACTTTCAGACAGAGAGCCCGTGTCTCTGGACTTAATTTGATGAGAGGTGTTTTAGCATGGTCATCTGCCATGAGTGCTGATTGACAGAATAGGGTCAACGTTAAAATGATTGCTGATAAACGGGAGAATGATTTCATAGTGCTGCTTCTGTCGAAAGGTGAAAAAATAGTTGGAGGATATTACTTGTTGTATTCAACATTGGAACTTATGTAAGTCGTTTGAGTTTTGAGACACGCCCCGTGGCCACCCATTCGGCAACGAAAATATTTCCGTCCTGATCGAAACAGGCATCGTGCGGATGGACAAATCGACCGGCTTGCCATTTTTGGGGTGTATCCCGCATGCGGGGTTTGGATGTCTTCATCGCTTTTTCCCATTCGGGGTCCTGGCCCAGATGCGTTATTACATTGTCTTTGTCATCTAACAGCGTAATTCGCGATGCCAGATCTGGAACGAGCAAGAGATCTTTGTGTGTGTCCAGATTTGCGGGCAAAATGAAATCGTTCATGGTTTTGAGGTGTTTGCCTTCTAACGTAAACCACTGCACGCGACCATTGGCGCGGTCTGCTACCACAACCGATGGAGCACGGCCTTTGCGATCATCAATCCAGACGCCATGCGGCAGCTGAAACTTTCCGTCTGCTTTCCCTGTTCCACCAAAAGACGAGAGCCATTTTCCGTCTTTATTATACCGATGGATGTGATAGGTCCCGTAGCCATCAGCCAGGTAAAATCCGCCATCCGGGTGAAAGGCAAAGTTGGTCGGGAGGAACGAAGTACGACTCCAGAATTTGGTGGGGTCTGTGATCTCTGTATACAATCTGGATTCCGTTGGAGTAAATTTCTGCCAGACGGTCTCGCCTTTCATGTCGAGCTTGGCAATCGTTCTCAGATGTTTATAGCCGGTGACATAGACGAACTGTTCGTTACCTTCCTGACGAACTTCAAGGCCGTGTCCCCCTCCCTGGAATTGTTTACCGAACGAGCGGACATGGTTTCCTTTGGGATCGAACACAAAAATGGAAGGATGATCGGGCTGTTTGACATCACCTTCATGGATCACATACAGAAATCCGTCTTTGTCAACAGCGACGTTATGAGTGACTTGCCAGCTGAATTTCGAAGGCAGCTTTGCCCAGTGATGAGTCACCTCGTATTGATGGTCGCCTGATCCCAGAACAACTCGTGAATCGGTTTTTGTGCCAGCGTGAATTGCAGGGGCACCCCAGATGGCAGCTGTCGTCCCGATTGCTGTCGTCTTAAGAAAATCCCGACGCGACTGCGATTGTATTGGCTGACTCATATTCGATCTCCCTGAGCGGCTTTATTGAGAATGGCGTTCTCTGAATTAACGGGTTTGAAAATGATGTCTCTCAACTGTACTCGCTGGTGAATGCCAGATCAATTCGTAATCCCGATCTTCCGGCAATTCCTGAGAACCCGTTAAACCGCGAATGACGCCTCTTGAGACTTGTCTGGTCGTCACTTACCATGGATATGTTCGTTTCACTGATTCAATCCTGACTGTACTTTACATAATAGAGCAACATCATGCCCTGGACCTTGACTGGAATTCTGATTTCATTCCTGTTTCTAATCAGTTTCCCATGCGTGGTAACGTCTTCCGTTCATGCAGCTGACAAGCCAAATATTATTCTCATTATGTGTGACGATATGGGATTTTCGGATATTGGCTGCTATGGGGGCGAAGTGGATACGCCGCATTTGAATCAGCTTGCCAGAGAAGGGATGCGGTTCACACAGTTTTATAATAACGCCAAATGCACAACAACGCGCGCTTCAATTCTGACCGGCCTGTATCCTCGCTTTGGAAAGGGGGGCCATATGCGACAAAATATGGTCACGCTCGGCGAAGCGATGAAGGTTGCCGGTTATCATACCGGGCTGAGTGGGAAATGGCATTTGATGCGCACGAAAGGTTATGCCAAGAGCAAGTATCCAGGCGGCTGGATTGATCGTTACGATAAAACAACACATCCCTTCTTTCGCGGCTTTGATTCGTATTATGGCGTGCTGGACGGGGCCTGTAATTTCTTTGATCCGACGATTTCCGATCCTCTCTACAAACGAGCCGGCATTCGCAGTTTCGGACATGACGACAAAGCGGTGACTCAATTCAAAGACGACTATTACACCACGGACGCATTCACCGATCACACGCTGGATATGATCAAACGCTATAGCAAAGATGAAAAACCGTTCTTTATTCATCTCTGCTACACGGCACCCCATTATCCTCTGCATGCGAAACCGGAAGACATCGCCAAGTATCAAGGCAAGTTTAAAATGGGTTGGGAGCAGATGCGGAAAGACCGCTGGAAACGTTTGCAACAAATGGGGCTGGCAGGTGCGAACTGGTCACTATCAGACGGAGACAGCCGCGCCTATGACTGGAAAACATCAAATCAGGAATTCGAAGACAAGCGAATGGCCGTGTATGCAGCGATGATTGACAGCATGGACCAAAATATCGGCCGGATCAGGCAGACTTTAAAGCAAACCAATCAACTCGATAATACGCTGATCTTGTTTCTCTCCGACAATGGAGGTTGCAGTGAAGAACCCGGCGGACGAGATCCGAAGGTCCGAAACCCCGGACCGAAAGACGATTATGTTGCCGTCGGTCCCTCGTGGGGCTGGGCTCAGAATTCACCGTTCCGGCGTTATAAATCGTGGGTGCACGAAGGAGGCATCTCGACGCCTTGCATTGCGTGGTGGCCCGGGAAGGTTCCTGCTGACAGCATCAATCGCAGTCCCGCTCACATTATTGATCTCATGCCGACGTTTCTGGAAATTGCGGAGACTGACTATCCGGAAACGTATCAGGGGCACGACATTCTACCAGTGGAAGGCACCAGCATGCTGGCACTCTTAAAAGGTGAACAGAAAACACTACACGAATCGCTTGCCTGGTATTGGTCAGGTAATCGGGCGCTACGACAAGGTTCCTGGAAACTTGTCTGGGATACTCAAGTCAAAGAGTGGGAGCTGTATGATATCAGTGCCGACCGTTGTGAAATCAACAATCTTGCGATGAAACACCCTGATCGCGTCAAACAGATGGCCAGGGACTGGTTTGCCTGGGCTGAGAAAGTGGAGTTAGATCAAAAACTCAAAGCGGATCGGAAAAAGAAGTAGGGCGTTGTTTCTATAATTGGTGATTTATCATTCGAACTGGTTTTCTTCGTTACGCAGAAAATCAAAAAACTGTCGAACCTGATTTTCGTTATCAATCGTAATGACCAGTGTTTTGCTATAGCCGTCCATATGATCGTAAAATCGACTGAAAAGAACCTGGATGTGAACGAATACCGATTTGGTATCGTAACCTGTAATCGGTCTGGCCTGGTCTGTCTTGTGATTGTAGCCTGTATCATTGTTGGTGGTGTTTTCGCATGGTTCCTGTTGCCGGACTCAGTGTTTTTACGTTATGAATTAAACCACGGCCTTGGACGACAGGCTTCCGATACTGTCAGGCGAATGGGGCCAGAAGCAATACCGATTTTAGTGGAGGGGATGTCTGTCGAAAAATCAGGATATCGGCTACCCGCCATTACTGCATCTTCACAGTATATTTCCTTGCATCCAAGGGAGAGTGGTGAACTCATCTCAGCACTTTGTCGAAACGCATTCCCTGTGAAAAATAATACGATTTCCATTTACGCATTGAATGCGCTGCGCGGTGTGGAAACTCCGTCTGATGTCATTGATCGAACCGTTTTGGAATTGATTAAAAACCATGATGCAAGAATTAGAATTGCTGCAGAAGAATTGCTGTTGGCGAGAATTGCTGTTTCGAAATCGGTCTGTCATGCCAGAGAACAATTGACGCAGACACTAGAAAATCAGGATGCAATAGAGATTTATGAGACTAAACTCATTAAACAAATATTAGCCAAATGTGATCGAGACAAAATAAACTGAGACTAAACTTCGAACAGTTGCGGAGCTACTTTGATCTCTCCCAGATCATTATTACCTGGCTTGTTCTTCAATTTAATCCGCCCCTTTTTTCATTCCTGCTTTGCGATAAAATCCTGCTCGTTCGTGCCATGATTGAAATTGGTTCATTGACGTGGAAATTAAAGGTTAGCTGTCTGCAGGATTGTAACAACTCACTATCAGTTCCTGCAGCGCGATTTGCAAGTAGTGTCGCATTTTCAGTTAGAGTTACCAGGCGCTATTTTGTATCATGATCTCGTGTTAATCCAGCTAAATTACTATGTTGCGTCAGGAAAGGGTTTTCAATTATTTGGCTGTCTTGGCTATGCTGCCTTGGTTGTGATGCTCGCTTGTGATGAAAGGTTTGATTTTGCATACGATTCCCTGGTTTATATTCAGTACTTCAATGTTGATGATGTTACATCATGCCGGATGGCGTGAGCTGGTCAATAGAAACTCTTGTGTAATTTTGTGCAAGAAATGGTCGAAAATGGCAATCTGCGCTCCGCGCATGATCAAAAAAGGTAATCAAAAAAAGAGAAACGATACGAGACAATACGAACTGGTTCTCGATTTACAACTGAAAACATCAAAAAAACGAGCAATGTTCAAGTGTGGAAATGGAACTGGTTCGTGATGTGCCGTACTCAAAAAAATGCCTCGCGCGCGACGCAGAATCAGGCAGTTTCGAGAACCGCGTGACGAAGTCAAGTTCAAATTAAACACCAGGATTCTGCATAAAATGTCTGTTCGAAGATTCCTGGAATTGTCAAGTGTTTTTGATTATGAGATATTTTTATATAAAAAAATGCAGGTTCTTCAAGAGTTAAAGGTGATAATGAGATTTGAAACGCACTCGTGTCTGGCAAGACTGAAGTGTGATGAATCAACATGTTTTAGAATTTAAATCGAATAGAGTATGAGAGTCGCAACATGCAGGAAGTAACACGAATCTTACAGGCATTGGAGGCGGGTGATGTTACTGCCACGGATCAATTGCTGCCGATTGTGTATGCTGAGTTGCGAAAGCTGGCAGGTAATAAGCTGGCGCACGAAGCACCCGGGCAGACATTGACGGCAACGGCGCTGGTGCATGAGGCGTATCTGCGATTATTGGGAAATGAGACGGAACAACAGTGGGATCATCGCGGTCATTTCTTTGCAGCTGCAGCAGAATCGATGCGACGGATTCTGATTGAAAATGCACGGCGAAAAAAACGGTTGAAACATGGTGGTGAGTTTGATCGTGTGGATCTGCCTGAAATTGAAGCACCCGCTCAGAAACAGTTCGATGATCTGTTGTCACTAGATGTAGCTTTGACTGAATTTGCTAAGGAAAGTCCACAGAAAGCAGAACTGGTGAAGTTGAGATATTTCGCCGGTTTGAATGAGCAGGAAGCCGCGGATGTACTGGGGATATCGCGTGCGACCGCAGCACGTCACTGGGCTTACGCCCGTGCCTGGTTATTCAATCGAATTAAGACGGATGCAGGTTAAACTGTGAATTATCAGATGCTTACAGCGAATAATAGAGTGTGCTTCTGAGATGGTTTTTCGGAAAAACGGTTCCTGCAAAGAAATTGTGAGGCGCGCAGCTGGCCAAAATCGCATAGTAAGATAGTGCTGGAATAATGAGTGTTCCCGTATGTGACGATTTCCTGATGGTGTGACCCATCCTGAAGAAAACAAAATGATGTCCGATTCTGAAGTACCAGATAATCCAAAGCCGGAACCAGCGTTTGAGAATGTGAATCCTCAGTCGATTGAGGGGTTGTTTCTGGTGGCATTGGAAAAGAAGACTCCCGCGGAGCGTGCCCGGTTTCTGGATAAAATGTGTGGCGATAATGTGGATCAACGCCGACGCGTTGAGGCACTGTTGATGGCGTATGATGATGCGGGCAGTTTTCTGGAAAACTCTCCCGTGGGGTCGGATGAACCGCAGCCGATCTCGCTCGATTTTTTGACGCCCTCCGATAATCCGGATTTACTGGGGACACTTGGGGAGTACGAGATTTATGAAGTAATCGGGCAGGGGGGCATGGGGATTGTCTTTCGTGCGCTGGACCTAAGCTCAATCGCATTGTGGCAATTAAAGTGATGTCGCCTCTCTGGCGATTAACGCCAATGCCAGGAAACGGTTTTTGCGTGAAGCACAGGCCGCTGCTGCGATCAGTCATCCCCATATTGTGACGATTCATGCTGTCGATGAAAACAAGTTACCGTATCTGGTAATGGAGTATGTAGCGGGGCAGTCGTTACAGGAGAAACTGGAAAAAACTGGTTCTCTGCAAGTCACTGAAATCTTGCGGATTGGACAGCAAATCGCAGAGGGACTGGCTGCTGCCCACAAGCAGGGGCTCATTCACAGAGATATTAAACCGGCTAACATCTTACTTGAAAACGGTGTCGAACGAGTCAAAATTACCGACTTCGGACTGGCGCGCGCTGTCGATGATGTGGCTATCACCAGGACTGGTGAGATTTCCGGCACCCCGCAATACATGTCTCCCGAACAGGCGAAAGGGGAGCGCGTTGACCAGCGCAGCGACCTGTTTAGCCTGGGGGCTGTGTTATATGCGATGTGTACGGGGCGTTCGCCGTTTCGCGCGAGTAATCTGGCAGCCGTGGTGCGACGGGTTTGTGATGATGTCCCTCGACCGATCGAAGAAGTGAATGAAGCGATTCCGACATGGTTATGCGAGATCATTGACTGCCTGTTGGAAAAAGATCCTGATAACCGCATTCAAAAAGCGAGTGAAGTCGCTGATTTATTGGAGGCTCACTTAGCGACCGCGCAGCAGCCAATCTCTGAGCTGCGCGCTTCATATCGTTCCCGTCAGCGTGTCATGGAAAAAAACAGTACGAAATCAAATCAACTACATAACTACTGGGGCGATTTACTTGCTGTCTGGATAGGTGGCTTGATGTTATTAGTTCCTTTTGTCTTATGGGGAATTGGCGCATCAGGTGGAGGGCATTTTGCGACCAGTGTTGAAGAAATGGTTTTGTATTCCCTGTTATTTTTTGAGCCACTTGGGTTGCTGGTGATGATTTATGGTCTGCAGAAAATTGTTCAGCCAGAATCAACCGTGTCGAAGATTCTGGATGGTTTGTTTCTGCTGATATGCTTTCTTTCAGGACCGTTGGGTCTCTTGTTGTATGTCGCGCGTTACATGAAGGAACGGAATGCACGCGCTCCCGTTGATGCGGAACAGAGTATTACCAATTCATCACTTGATGATCGAATTGCAGAGGAGCAGGCTAACTCAAATAAGCGGGTCATCATCGGTGTGACGATCGGGATTGGATTACTGTTACTTTTGTGGTTACTCAATAGTGCCTGGGGGCAGATCCAGGAGTGGCAGAGATACTGGTTTGTTGTCTGGGGTGTAATCTGTGTGGCTACGATGGGCCCCTTTATTGTAATGAAGTTTTTCCGTGAGGCTTTGAAGAATCCGTGGAAGGCGATTGGCTGGCTGGTTTTATCAGTGCCTCTGTTTTTTCTTGGACTCTTCGCTGTTTTTATACTGTTACCCATGTTTGCAAACGCGTCCACTGAAGTCATCAGTATTGATTATGATACCGATTTTCCAGTGACTCGTATTTCGGTGGGAGCGAGCGAGACATTTCATGTGTGCGCGAGTCACATCATGTGTGCATTCCGGGCCGTTCATCCTGAACATGAATCCTGGAAAACATACATTACGTAAATTACATTTAAGGCAGATGGTCGATTTCTCAAGTTTACAAGAAATGTGCAGAAAGAATCAGGGAAAAGATTAAGAAATTAATCTGACTGGGCAAATTCAACACATTGTTCAAGATCTACAAGAAGCGAAAGAGCGAAAAATGAATTATGGGGCCATTTTATTGAGCGGACAGCTCCCTGGATTACGGGTTGGAGTTTTTCCCGTTGATTCATCAAAGGCCAGACCAGAAGATGGTGTGTTTGGTTTTGCGGATCGTTTTTATTCGTTAGAGACGGTCATGCAGGAAGTACCTGCGGGGGCGTATGAAATTAAATTATCCAGCTCAAACGCGGGATGGGTGGTTGATCATTCTAACCCGCAATATACTGGTACCATGATCGAGGTAAAACCCGGAGAGATTTTCAACGTGGAGGTTTCTCGTGACTATCGAAAGCTGGTTGAAAATCATCCGGACTGGTCACAGAGTACTTTATTTCAGTTCGTCTGGCCTTTCGTTTCTCAATCGGGAAATTCTTCTCGAAATAACCTGCGTGTTACTCTCTCAGCTCAACAGGCGTTGGTCGTTCAACAGTTGTTAATTGCATTTGCTGAGGGGAAACCGGAAGTTACAGAAGCAGAATTGCTTGCGATTGCAACGCGTGATTCGAAGTCTGAAAAATATCAATCGTTGAGTAAACTGTTCAATCATGGGAAACATCCAGCATGGAACACGTTGGTCGTTCCCGGGAAAACGAAAGGAACATGGCGATTAATTGAGCCAATTAATTCGCATCCAAGGAAAAAGAAGATGAACCCGGGCGATCCTTTTGAAGGTCAAAATCCATTTTCTCTTCATCCAAGTCCTGAAGGGGAAGTCGAAGCAAAGAAACCCCGGTTAGAATCATTGAATCCATTTGGGCCGAATGTTCCAGGTAGCTGATCAAATTCAATATGAAGTGAACCCGTCTGGATTGACCAGACGGGTTCTCACATCACTTTTCAATCAAATGACCTTCAGCGATCTGAACCAATCAGAGGCGTGCCTCTTACTTCACAGGCTCACGGTCTCGAAGAGAGGGAAGATCATTCTCTAAGTTTTGATGCGGCATTGCGTACCCCCTTTCAATCTAAATAAAGGAATATGAGACTTTTCCTATCGTCAATGACACGCGTTTTTGGATGAGGTTCGGTAAAAATAACTCGATGTAGAAATTGGCTGGAATGATTGTTTGCAGAGGCTTCACGCCGCCATGGTTCAAAAAACAGTCATCGTATTTCCGTCGGCATTTGAATTATTTGCCTGCTTTATCGTCGCCTGCCTTATAAGGTTTGCTGCATTTTTTACATTTGAATGTGATTGACATTATGTGAATGTGATTGACATTATGGTTTCCATAAATTGTAATGTGATTTTGCAACGGCGCAGTGTTTACTACAATTTGATTTATCAGAAGTCATCGATTATTGGCCCGTCGTTAGGGTGGATCTCGTTTAGCGATTCGTTTGGGCAGAGGGAAATTACTCACTTTATTGAGACAGTATTCTGGCAATACGATTTATCCAACAGGTTATAAATACCAATTCTCAAATCACCCGTTTACGGTATACTCAAGGGGCGATATTAAGTACAATTAATAATCCGAACAGTCACAGGTCTCAGGGCGCATCACATCTGCCCAAACCGGTGCCAACATTTTTTCGACTTCAAGACGAATGATTAACTTCTTCAAGAGGATTTTGCCTGATGCCACTATCTCGAAAAATTACTCGCCGCAATTTTCTCCAGGGAGCAGCCATTGGTGGAGTCGCCTTTGCAGGTGCTGCCAGTATTTTCCGACCTTCGACAAATACAGCACACGGTTACCAGTTACCGAATGACCGTCCTGTCTTTGCGACCATCGGCCTGCGCAACCAGGGATGGGCTATAACCAGAAAGTCATTTCGTTTTGCTAATTTCGCGGCTCTTGCTGACGTTGATGCGAACGTTCTTGGGGCCAATGTGGAAAAGACGAAAACGAATCAGGGCAAAAAACCGGATGGCTACAAGGATTATCGAAGAGTCCTTGATCGAAAAGACATTGATGCCGTTATGATTGCTACGCCCGACCATTGGCACACGAAAGTCGCGGTAGAAGCGATGCTTGCCGGAAAAGACGTCTATTGTGAAAAGCCGTTAACTCTGACGATTGCCGAAGGTAAGTTGATTGAAAAAGTTGTCAAGGAGACCGGTCGGGTCTTCCAGGTCGGCACGATGCAGCGAACGGAGTCGGAACAGCGGTTTCTACAGGCAGTTGCTTTGGTGAAGAATGGACGCATCGGCACGGTCAAAAAAGTGACCTGCGGCATTAATGGTATGTCGGCTTCCCCCGTCATTCCGCTTGCTCCTGTTCCTGAAGAACTCGATTGGGATTTCTGGCTGGGACCGGCGCCAAAAGTAGAGTACCGTGCTTTACCGGAAATGCGCAAAGGTTACGGTGGTGGCGTGCCGCTCTACAGTAATTGTCACTATGCATTCCGGAACTGGCACGAGTACTCAGGTGGAAAACTGACTGACTGGGGCGCGCATCATGTCGACATTGCCTGCTGGGCACTTGGTGCCAGTGAGACGGGACCGAGCAAAGTCACGCCGCTCGAATTTACTTTGCCAGTGGAATACAAAGAGGGTGATCCGGTGGTCCACGATCAGTACAATGCCGCCACCAAATTCAAAATCGGTGTCGAGATGCCCGACAATGTGGAAATGATTATCACCAGTGAAGGTGACAACGGCATTCTCTTTGAAGGCACGAAAGGCCGATTCTTCGTCAACCGAGGCAAGATAGTCGGCAAGCCTGTTGACGATCTCAAGACGAACCCGCTTCCAGAAGGCGCTATTGAAGACGTTTATGGCGGCAAGGTCTGTTCGAACCACACCGAGAACTTTACTGACAGTATTAAATCCCGTAAGCAGCCGATTTCTGACGTCTGGTCGCATAACCGTATGCTTGAGATCTGTCATCTTTCTAACATCGCAATGCGATTGGATCGTGGACTCAAGTGGGATCCGGTCAAGCGAGAAATTATCGACGATGCTCAGGCAAATTCGTTCCTCTCACGCGAAAACCGCAAGGGTTACGAAATCGACATGTAGTCTTTGCGTAGACCAGGACGCTCAATTCGCGGATTCCATTTCACGACGCCGGCGGTCAAAAGAAAATAAATATGTAAAAGAGATTTCTTGAAAATAGAGAACTTTTGCTTCGCAACAAAAAAACGACTCACGTCCAATCGACGTGAGTCCTTTTTATTATAGTACCGGAGGTGGGACTCGAACCCACACGGGGTTTACCCCCACTGGATTTTGAATCCAGCGCGTCTGCCATTCCGCCACTCCGGCAAGAGTGTTAACTTGATATCTAACAATGCGTTAGAAATCAAGTGTTCCGAGCGATAGTATAGCCGTGTTTTATTCGTGTGACAATTCATAGCAAAAGGAACTTACTAAAAAATTCCTCTTAAGCTGCTTCGATGCCCGCTGATGTGACTGGAAACTTGAGTGTGAATGCGGTTCCTTTTCCAACTGCACTTTCAACACGAATTCTACCGTTATGTGCTTCCATTACCTCTTTCGCGAGAGACAGCCCCAGGCCTGTACCACCCTGTCCGTTTTCATCAGCTTCTTTGGTTGTATAAAATTGATTGAAAATTTTCTGTAACTGTTCAGATGGAATTCCCGATCCACTGTCGCGAACGATTACTTCAGCCATGTTGGATTCCCTGTTGAGTCGAACAGCCAGGTCAATTCTGCCACCTGAGGGCATGGATTGACGTGCATTGACAATCAGATTGACAAGCACCTGCTGGATCTGGTTCGTATTTAAGACCACTTCTGGTTGTGCTTCGAAATGCGTATGCAGATTGACTCGATTCATCTGCAGGTCTTTTTCGACCAAAGCAATGACGCTTTTTACCAATAAGAGCAGGTCAACCGGCTCCTGGCGTCCTTCATTTCCTCTTGCATAGGAAAGCATTCCTGTTGTGATTTTGGCAGCGCGCTGGCCGGCTGATAAAATTTTGGTAAATGCTTTCTCTCGACGTTCATCTTCATTATGCCGCAGGCCCAGTTTGGCATAATTGATTACAGTAGTTAGAATGTTATTGAATTCGTGAGTGATTGAGGAAGCCAATGCTCCGACCGAGCTCATTTTTTGTGCGTGAATCAATTGTTTTTGATAATCTTCAACCTGGGTTTCGAGCTCTTCGATTCGTTTTTCCAGTGTCTCAACTGTTTGGTTCGACATATACCTGCCTGCATCCTTGTATGACGTTCTGTTTTCATTCTGTGGTAGCAACTGTATTCAGATGATCCCAGTGAGAATGGTGATTGTGCTTGCTGTGGATTCAAGTCGCTTTATTAGATATCGGCCTCTTCATTTCAGGAATCCAGACCGCCCCATAAGTCGGAATGATTGCTTCATGATAATTAGTCAGTCAGATCCAGTTATGTTAAATAGAGAGACGTGTGAAAACAGGTGGAATAGGCTCTGGTTAGAGATGTAAGTGTTCTTCAACGAACTGGAAATCGACTGAAGTTCAGCTTGAAAACGGCGAGCCTGCTTTCTTTACGTTCAATTTCCGTGTAGGCTTATTTCAATGTAACTCTTTATCTGCAATTGAGTTTGAAAGGGTCTCTGATGCGTATTATTTTTAATATTCCATTGATATTACAGCTGATACTTTCCTGTGTCTCGTCGGGTTTACTGGCTCAAGAAACAAATGGTACGGTTCCTCTTCCTCGATCGAATGATCCTCGAATCCAAATTGAACTCTTTGCAGAAAACCCCCAGATTGTGACGCCCACGGGAATTGACGTGGATGAATGTGGACGAGTCTTGGCAATTGAAAGTAATACTCATTTTCCGCCCGAGGGCTATCCGCAAAATGACGGTGATCGTATTTTGGTGCTTACCAATCAAAATGGTGATGGGAAAGCTGATGATGTGACCACATTTGCTGATGGGTTAACGCACACGACGAGCGTTGCGGTCAAGCCTGCCTGGCTGAAATATCTGGAAGCCAATACCAGAAAAACAGAGATTTGTCAGTCAACAGAACTGTTTGTTGCGACACGCAACGAAGTATTTTTGATGACTGATGAAGATGGTGACCTCAAAAGTGATCAAAAGAAATCGCTACTCAAAGTCGAAACTTCGGGGACTCATCCACATAATGGACTTGCCGGATTCGCTTTTAATGCTTCTGGATGGATGTTTATTGGTTTCGGCGAAAATCTGGGTGCTGATTATAAGATTGCCGGTTCTGATGGAACTGTCTTATCTGGTGGAGGTGAAGGTGGGAACCTCTATCGCTGTCGTCCCGATGGTAGCAGGCTTTCTCTCTGGGCGACTGGATTCTGGAACCCCCATGCCAGTTGTGTTGATGCATTTGGGCATGTTTTCACCGTCGATAATGATCCGGACAGTCGACCACCTTGCCGGTTATTGCAGATAATCGAAGGAGAAGATTACGGCTATCGTTTTCGAAATGGCCGCAAGGGATTACATCCATTTACGAGTTGGGATGGAGAGATCCCCGGAACGCTGCCGATGGTAGCGGGAACAGGAGAAGCACCTTCCGGAATTCTGGCATACGAATTCACGGGGTTGCTTCCAGAATATATTGGAAATCTGTTTGTAACAAGTTGGGGTGATCATCGTATCGATCGAGCAGCAGATTCCCCAAAATACTTCGTTAATGCCTGAGAAACTGAGCGAGAATCTTACGCGTCAAGAATTGTGTGATCTAATCGCCTATCTGGAAACACTAAAATAAAATCTTTGAATTCAGGCAGCCGAACGCTGTTCGGAAGGGCCTTCGTCTTGTTGATCCTGTGATGCTGTTTTCAGATTTGCTGTTTTGATGCGGTATGCGATTTCTTTCGTGATTGCCTTGTTGAAAGCGATCTGGAATTGCTGATGGGAGTATTGGGCGGCAGAACACCACCCGATAACAGCCTGACAACGCTGGGGTCGCATTTTCAATTCCAAAATTGCTGATACAAGGGAATCTACAGTTTGCTCATCAAAGTAAATTCCGCTGCCCAGGCCATGTTGTTCAAAGCAAACCACAGAATTGGCGGCTTCGCAGCTGGCGTAGATCACGACAGGAGTACCACAACTTTGTGCTTCAATCGCAGAAAGATCAAAGTCGACATCTCGAGGGCAAATCACAGCTGAACAGAGACGATATTGCTCTCGCAATGTCTGATCGTCGACAGGACCGATGATTTCTATAAAAGGATCGTGATGTAAATTCTCAGGAAGTTGATCTGCTGCGATTCCGATTATTGACAGGCTCTGTTTTAATTCCCTGCAGGCATCTACAGCCAGTTGATCTTCTTTTGACCATTCACCATCAACGATCAACAGATAAAACGTATCTCGTTTTTCATAATTGGAGCTGAAAAAATGGGTGTCGACTGGAATATTGACAAATGAGGTGAAGCGATCGCGATTCAAATTCTGAAGTGTCCTGGTTGGAACAACAAATTCGACATCGGTTAATGAATTCACGAGTTGATGGTTTATTGGCTTTGGGTTACTGGAAAGTGGCTCCAGGTAACACATATGTAATTGATTTTCGTTGGCTTGAACTGTCGTAGCAGCTTCCAGGCTGGTACTAATGATTACGTCAGCCTGATTGACTTCAATTGAACGATCTGTTGAAAAACTTGTGCCAAATCGAGCAATTGTCGATGAGCGAGGCCAGGTCTGGTTCAGCGCCTCCCAAATGCAATACTCGGTGCGAGTGTGTGATACGCCGGTATGTACCAATGTGACACTCATTTTGTTTCCTCCTTGAAACGATGATGAGCCTGAATTCATTTCTGTTGATATTCTTCCGGCATTGTCTTTGCCGGTGGGATTACACTGTAAATTAGTGATTGTGATGTGAAATCTATTGAAGCATTAACATAATTCAGCGCTGACAACAGAGAAAGGATTCAGTAACAGGAAGAGATAAGGTGGATCACTGTCCTGAAATAGTAAATCGAATATGAAAGAGAAAAAATACCCGATTTTGACTCATTCGGAGGCGATTTTTACAAATCTCAAAAAATTGGTCAATGGGAATCTATGCAGATTAAGCACCAGCTCTGGATTTGCAGGGAAAATAACTGGATGTCCTGTTTCCCTGTTGTGTCTGAATCAGTCAGAATGATAGCTGGCATCAGAACTTATGGATTGATCACAGCTGAAAATGCTGATTCGAAGATCATCCCTTTAAAATGATGAATAAACTTGGGCCTCTTCGAATTTGGCTGAATGGATTGCTTCGAAATCTGGTATTTTGATTCCCTGTTCGGCTTGATGGATTAATGCTGCCATTTCCCAGGCAGTCACATAATAATATTTCCATTCAGGATGTTTTGCCGCTTCCTGTTGTAATGCAGCGTGAAAGGACTCTGTTTCCGGTCCCAGTAGAGTTTCAATATTACCAGTCTTCGCGCCATGAGTATGTAATTTGATGAATGTCCAGTCAGGACGATCTGCTACATGAATGTCCGCTGCAAGCCAATGTTCAAAACGCTTGAGGGTTCCGGGGCGGCCTCCATGAAGATCTGAGTTTTCTATGCGAGGTAAGCAGCCCCATTTACGTTGGCTCCAGTCAAGTTGCAAGGGGCCTTGAATCATGAGCAGGTTATCCAGATCAGGAGTCAGGCCGACTCGGGCAAGAGTACCTTGGTCATGTGATTTCCTTTTGCCCGGGCAGTCTTTTGCATAATAGATACTATTGATAATTTTGGTTTGTGTATCACTGGGCGCCGAAGGCATCGTCAAGTCAGCATAACAGCCTGTTTCGAGCAGGATCTCAATTTCGTTGTCGACCCCACACCAGCGACCATCAGGTCGAGAATTACACAATGCCCAGTTTCCATGGATGAAACCATAGACGATTTCTCCGGTTTGAGGGTCTTTTCTCAATAATCCATGTCGATGATAAAGAGTTTCACGAAATTCATTCATCTTCTGGCGGAGACCTTCAGCTGTATCGTGGTCATGGTGCAGATGCACATCGACATCTCCGTATCCCTGTTTACAGAGTTCTGCCAGTCGGTCCAGGTATTCTGGTGCATATTGATCTTGCGGGAAGAAAAATGTATGCTGAGGCACCTGCCCACGTGAGTCACTGAACTTTGAAAAACGGGCAGGGTATTCCTCACACCAGCGATCAACGCGCGCCACTGCTTCAGATTTGGTTGGATTACCCCATTCCGGTTCGAAATGGTCACACACGGCAATGAATATATGCCGAGGTTGCTCGGGGCTGAAAGAAATGGATGGCTTTTTAATTTTCAAGCGAAAATAACCGGGAAGCCAGTACTGCATGTTACGTGAGCGAATAACCAGATAGACACAACTGGCAACACCAACGAGTGAAATTACAGAGATTGAGATTCCGGCGAGTAAAAAAGATGTCATGACAGTTTCGCTTTATGAAATGTGGTTCCGTTCGTGTTCTGTGTTTCAGTCTCTTTCGAGCAGGCTTTCACCTCTTTTTGATTTTCGGTTGATCGTCCTGATATCACATTGCGATCCGTTCGCTCCCAGGTTCCATTTTGACGAATAAAGAGACAGCGATAGAGTCCAATTGCCAGTGCATAATTCATTTGTACGAACATACCGGGAAAGCGGAAGAGTTTGGAGATACGTTTCCCGTTTACAAAATGGATACCTATTAAAGCGGCCAGTACAAATAGTTCTTGTGCAAATAATGTGAATTGATAAAGTGGCTTATTGAAGAGGAAAAGGTTGCTGATAAAAGCGGTCAACATGAATACGGGACAGAACCAGCGTAGAACTTTATGTGACCAGAATGCAAATGCAATATATCCATACTTGGGGTTTAGGAGTCCTTTCAGATATTTTAAGCTTTGAAAGGCCCCGGTTCCGATTCTGGTACGTCTCTGGAATTCCGCTTTCACGGACGGGCGCTGATTCTTCCACTGCGAATGCCAGATCTTCATAAATCAGGCGATGTCCTTGCAGGTGAACCTGCATTCCAATGAGGAAGTCATCATTGATTATATGCGGCGGGATAGGTACATATAGATTTTTGCGGAGGGCATAAAGTGCACCATTCACTCCCAGAACTGCTCCCAGTTTAGATTCACAATGCTTCAGGAAGTTTTCGTATTTCCAGTACAGGCTGTCAACATTATTACATCCGATGGCATCCTTGAGAATCAGTTGACCACAGACGCAACCGATATTTTCATCCTGAAAGTGTTTGACGAGCTGCTTGATACATTGCGGATCCATTTCGGTGTTTGCGTCGGAAAATACAATGATTTCGCCTTTAGTCAAAGGAACACAATCATTCAGAACCGATGCTTTACCACGGCGTTTTTCAAACTGGATGAGTTGAACTCGATCATCATTGTATGATGTGACAAGTTCCCCTGTCATATCCAGGTTTCCATCACAGCCAATCAATATTTCAAGTTTGTCACTTGGGTAATCCAGTTTTGCCAGATTGTTAAGGCGTTCCAGAATGACTGATTCTTCACGATAGGCGGCAATCACAATCGAGACTACCGGCAGAGAATCTGACTCGGTTGTTCCGCTGTTTTCTACTGTCTGATTTGCATTGTGTTTTGACTGGCGTTTCGATAACAACCAGATTGTCAGTGGGTAACCAGCGTATGAAAAGGCGATGAGGGAGATTGAACCCCAGAACAAAATTTCAATCAGTATGGTAATCATAGAGCTGATCCTTTCTGATATTGATGATGGGGAATAGTATCCTCCAGTCGATTTGAAGATTCCTGTTTCACAGATGGGTCCTGGGTGTGAGTTCGCAAGACCCTTGCTGGAATACCTCCGACAGTTGTATGTGATTCGACATTTTTAACCACAACGGCATTGGCGCCAATTTTTGAATGCGACCCTACATGAACCGGTCCAATAATTTTTGCTCCCGCACCGATAAAAATATCTGAACCGAGAGTGGGAGAGATGTTTCGCTCTGCCCCAATGGTGACCTGATGTTCAATTTTGATGTCATCGCCAGCATTTACCGAACCGTTAATGACGATGCCTTGGCTGTGAATGATGATCAGGCGGCTGCCAAATTCGGCGCCCCTTCCAATAATACATTGACAGAAGATGGCATTACATTTATTGAAAATCATGGCTAGCGGGGACAGCTTCCAGTGGCCGGCCAGTTGCATGAGACGATACCAGAGCATGGCCATCGTGCCATCTGTAAGGCATGTCTTTAGCATGGCGCGGGTAGAGACGCTCCCGTAACACCAGTCCGATTTTGCTTTCAAGTCTTCCCAAAACTTCATGTTGTTCTCATTTCAATTTTCACAAATCAAATATGGTTATGAACCAGTTGAAATAATAATTCAGCCAGCTGTCCTGACTGCGCTTCACGATTGTATTGATTGATCTGTTCAGGGTTGGAAATTGAAGCCGCACGCTGGTTCATTAGTCGGTTCATCAGCCAGTGAGCGATTCCAGATGTGTCATCGGCCCGGAAATTTCCCGTGGGCCAAAAATTATTTAAAATGCCCGCTGTTTCACCCGCAGGGGTGATTGAAAATATTTCGCGTTGGATGGCCAGGTATTCAAACAGTTTTGCAGGTGCAACACGGTTGGCTCCTTCTACATCGCTCAGTAATAAACAGAGTGCATCAGCGTTCGCCATTTTATTTAATGCATCGTGATGGGCACAGTATTCTTCATTAATCAATGTGCAGTTTGTCTGGTTCAACCGTTCAAGTAATGCCAGTTGTTCGGGGGTTTTTCTGCCAATGAATTGCAGTTCCAGACGGTTTAGAATTTCAGGTTCATTCAGATGGATGGACTCAATGGCCTGAATCAAAGGTTCTACCGTGGTCAAATTCCAAAGCGTACCCGTATAAACAATACGGAAACGTTTCCGGCCATCGGAAGCTTGGTCTGGTTCATTGGCTTGCTCCAGGTGAGCAAAATCATCCTGATCGTATCCGTTATAAATACACTTTCCGATTGCATCTGTGCCGAACTGGTGTGCGCGGTTTAAAAGTCGCTCTGTACTGGCTTGAGTCGTAGCAACAATGGCATCAGAGTGTTGCATGACCGACTTCTGCAGGCGAGTCTGTATCATGTTTGAGATGTGGTCCTGTTGATGGTTTTCCAGATATTTACTGCTCAGATCCCATTCGTCCCGGAAGTCAGCCACCAAAGGTAAATGGAATTGCTTTTTTAACTTGCTGGCAAGAATTAAGTTTGAATAGGGAGGGGCTGTCGCCATAATGGCATCGTGATGCACATTTTTAAGCAGTTTTTTTCCTGCCTTTAACGCATTGGGATACCACAGGATCTGTGCATCTGGTTGTAACAATAGTCCCGCGCCGGATTTTACGAATTTACGGCAGGCTGATTTGAGGGATGCCAGTCTGCTGATTGACTGGCCTGTTTTGTTTTGTTGTGTCGCCACATTCTTTTTGAGAGTGTAGTCGGGTTCCCAGGTTCTTGCTTTTTCCAGGTGTGTATCTTCTGGGATGTCGGATAAGAGACTGTTGTCAAAAACAGGTACAGAGGGATTTTCTGCCATTAAGACACTGACATCCCAGCCAAAGCGGCGCAGGTATTTAACAAATTTCACCGGACGTTGCACGCCGGCTCCTCCAACGGGGGAAATGATAACTGACCAGTAGCAGGCGTTTTCTACCTGTTGTCTGGTATTTATTATCATTCAGGTCTGATGTTTCTGTTGTTTGTGAAATCATGGTGGACATGAAAAGTGATTCCTCGTATTTCATTTTCAGGCATAAGCCTGCTGAGTTGTGATATTCTGATTGCTTATTCCAGCCAGCCAGTTGCTGACAGTGTGAGACTGGATTTGATGATTCTGATTTTCAGAGAGAAGTCGCACCACATCTTTTGCAAAGGGGTGATTATCATGCATCAAGCAGACGTTACCTTCTGAGGGTGCATAGTTTTGACACCAGTCAGCGATGTCTGCAGAGTTTTTTATTAAATAGTCACGTGGGTCGGTATCCCACAGAACGATCGTTCGCCGTTTTATCCAGAGCCCCAGCATTTTTTTTATTGTCAATTTCCCTTTAGGCGGTCGTACCAGACCAGGGGTGATTCCTGTCATTTCTTTGATCAATTGCTCTGTTTTCTTGATTTCACTCAGGAATTTCCGTGCCGATGTTTGAGCCGGTTCTGAATGGGTAAATGTGTGGTTTCCAATTTCATGACCCTCGTTGATCATACGCTCTATTAATTCGGGGTATTGCTGTGCTTTTTCTCCAATTACAAAAAAAGTAGCGCGGTGGTGGTACTGCCTGAGTGTGTCCAGTATTTGAGGCGTGTGTTCCGGGTGAGGCCCGTCGTCGAATGTGAATGCAATATTAATCTTTGATTGTGTGTTTGCTGCAGGAAATGTGGGTTGTTTGTTTGTACCCTGTACCATAAACAGTCTCTCGGGGATGACTGAAGTGATCGCTTTCTTGATGAATTGACGGAACGGGTTCATGATTGATGATTTCAGGTTTATCGGTTTGCTTTTACTGGTGTTTTTTGTGAACCAGACTGTCTGATCTGGCTTGCTGTGAGCCTTGATGTAAATTGAGTACTGCAATCAGAAAGTATCTGGCTGAGTTGAACAGCAGATTCTTTCCAGGATTTTGGTTCAAACATTCGTTTTTCGATTTGTAAAGGTTCTTCAAACATTTTGACGAGCCCTTTTGCAAGAGCGTCTGGGTTATCAGGAGCGACGAGTTGATCACAGTTGGGATCCGCAATTTCCTGTATGCCGCCAACATGACTGGCAATGAAATTTCTGCCACAGGAAATTGCTTCCAGAAGCACATTGGGGATTCCCTCTGAATGGCTGGGTAATGCAATGACGTCAGCAGCACGATACCAGTCGACTAATCGTGATTGTTGTTGTGGTCCCTTTAACTGGAAAAATTCCTCTAATCCGTATTCTTTTGTTTTGTTCATCAGTTTCGTTTTTAGTGAACCGTTACCTAAAACATAGCACGTAAAAGGCGTGTTCTGTTTACTTATTTTCTGGCACGCATCCAGAAGGACCGGATGCCCCTTGACTGGTTCCAGGCGACCGATACTGACAATGATTTTTCGGTCTTGAGGAATTCCGAGTCTCTGGCGTGCTTCCTGTTGATTTCCGGGAGAAAACAGGCACCGATCGACGCCTCGATACACGGTTTTAATCTTCTCAGGTGGGATTCCCAGGTCTTTGACTGTCTGCATAATGTCATTACTCACAGTGATAATTCCATCAGCCTGATTCAGGACTTTTTTGATGGCACGCTTTCTGTTGTGGTTTCTGGTGAGCATTAAAACGTCGCTGCCGCCTGACATTACTACAGCAGGAATTCCGTGTTCCCGAGCCGTCTTGACGGCGACCTGTCCATCGGGGTGAAGCCAGTAGGAGAAAATGATATCTGGTTGAAACTGTGTAATGGCTTTGTTGAGTACCTTAGAGATCGAATAGTTCAGAAATCGATCGTAATGTTGACGATAGATTTTTGGAGGATAATAGAATCGCGGATACTCAATTCTGAGTGAATCTGATTGATCGATTGGTGTCCACTTCCGGTTTAATCGTGTTTTGTTTTTGACGAGATTTGATAATTCGTCGATCCATGATACGGGAGAGATGACATGTGTCTGATGTAATTCAGCCAATGATTGAATCATAGAGCAGTTGAATGTGCTTTTTTCTGGTTGTAATGAATTTGGAAATTCATTTGAAAGAAATAGAATTTTCATGATTAACCTGTTTGATGCTGACTGCTTTGTTTTTGTGTTTAGCTGACTGGTTACCGGCTTCCCAGTTTTCCATAACGTAAGATCTGACGAACGGCTGTATAAAGTTCTGTGGTTTTCAGGACTTTTCGAATGGTATGGTCTAAGCTGAGGGATGATTTCAAGTAAGCTGACAAGAGTCTGTTTTTTATTGTGGGTTGAAGTAGAAGCAATGAACAACTCTGTGTGATTTCAGAACTGTAGCGCTGTTTGTATTCCGCATCTCCTTCTCCGAAATCAAAAGTATGCGGAGTGTCATGTTTGATAAGATCATCCAGCGTCATTAATAAGAGTGCTTCACCTGGTGATGTGCTGGCATGGTCCAGGTCAAATCCAACTTCAATGTCACGAAAGACCCCTTTGTGTTGACTGCCGATTTTGAATGCAATTGGCTGGTCACCTTTCATTAACATATAACAACGCAGGTAACCATTGATTGCCAGGAAGGTGAGCTCTTCAAGTTCCATTTCACTGTTTTCGATACGGAGCCCCAATCGCTGTGATTGCCAGGTGTTGAGTGAAATCTGGTGTGCTGCTTCCAGGAAATCTGCTACCTGTGCAGGTTCTGTAACGCGAACCAGTCGCATGTCGTTGTTTTGTCTCAAGAGTCTGCGTTGTTTGCCTCGAGATTTGGAACGAAACTGTTTCCAGTACTCTTCCGGATTTTCAGGAAAATGAATCAGGCTGCGATCCTGAAATCCACTATGTGAATATGTTAAAAAATGATCTTTTGAGTTCTGCGCAAGTCGGTTAAGCGGATCATTGATGAGTAAATCATCTAATAGTAGAAAAGCCGCCTGTTGCTGATGGCAAAAAGATGTTGCGGAAATGAGTAATTGTTCTAGAAGCGGTTCATCTTGTTCATAATTTGGCTGTAATAGAAATTGACTTCCTGATAAATAGTAACCGGAAAGAAGTCGGCCAGGCCCTAATCCTTTAAGGACCTTTGTGCTCATCGATTTCGGGAGCAGAATACCAACTGCAATTACATTGCCTTGTTTCAGGCAGCGCATTAAATATCCCGTATGTTGTGGATGCGAATTTTTTAAACAGGGAATTAAAGAAACGATGTAATCCGGATGTTGTTGGAGATTCGAATTGGGATCATTCTGAAATAATTCCATCCAGTTTTGATAGATAGGGGAGATTGATTGCAGCTGCGCGCTTTCGAGAGGCACAAACTCCATCTCAAGCACCTCATCCCCCGTCTTGGATTCAGAAGGATCCGGTTTTTGTCCATTCAACGTGATTTGTTGTGCAGGCTGGGTTTTTGTTTTCATTGCAACTCAACTTATTGTAAGGCTAAAGAATCGAGGTAAAGATTTTCATACTCTTTAATCATGGATCGAATGTTGAAGCACTGTTCAACTCGAATTCGGGCTTGTTTTCCTATTTGCTGCCATGATTGTTGTTGGTGACACATTTGGATAATGGCATTGGCCAGTTTTGATGCATTGGCAGCGGGCACCAGGATCCCCGTTTCCGGTTCTTGTACGATTTCAGGGTTTCCTCCCACGGATGTCGCCACAATCGGGAGTCCGACAGACATTGCTTCCAGAAGCGTAAGTGAAATACCTTCTGTCAGCGATGATGAAACGTAAAACCCGGCCTGAGTGAGCAACCGGGGGACATCGTTTCGTTCTCCCGCAAACTGAATATGAGATCCTAAATTCAGAGAGACCGTTTTCTGTTCCAGTCGTTCCCGCTCGGGGCCGTCTCCAACGATAAGAAGTCGAAATTGAGGAATGGACTTGATGACGAGTTGTACCGCTTCGATCATGGTCAGAAGATCTTTTTCTGGAGAGAGTCGTGAAACGGTAATTGCGGACAGGGAATCAGCGGGGCCCGTATAAATAAATCGCTCAACATCGATGCCATTCCAGATACGTGTGATTTTGCTGTCAGAGAGCCAGCCAATTTTTTTACAGCGGTCTCCTGTATCATCAGAGACAGGAACCACGCGATCGGCAAAACGGCTGGCAATCGCAAATTGCAGGCGCTCGCTGAAATTGTCTACCGAAACGTCTGCCGTGACGCGAGTGTGAATGATGGACGGGATACCGCCGATATCCGGCCAGTCTGCCGTAAAAATGAGGATACGCATTGTGCGTGTGCAACAGATCATAGTTTTCTCTCATTAAAGAAATCTGCCAGCTGCCTGATACGTTTCAACTTTCCCGCGTCCGGTTAGTGGATATTCGATAACAGGACAGTCCCACTTCTGGATCTCCTTCCGCAGGAGCGCCCTGTTTCACCCAATGCGACAAACTCCAGTTCGAACAGCTCTGGATTATGGTAACCGGGCAAAATCGACCAGTAATCGTTCTAAGCCACCCGTGCATAACGTCAGGCTCAGATGGCAGATCCGCAGTCGTTTACCGTTTTTGGGAATCTGTTCTACCAGACTCTGAATTGAGCTGTTTTGTTTTAATGCTTCCGTGGTACTCATAATGACGTGTCCAATTGTGAGAGTCACATCTTTCGATCGGATTGAATCTTGTTGCTGTGGTTATTCTGGTTGATGATTGTTTTGTTTCATCAACTGCAATGTTTGTTTTATTTTTCGCAGTGCGTTTAAAGCTGTGAATTTCCAGCGAGATCTTTGGATTTGAGCCCATGACAGATAGCTGTGATGCGTACTCATTTTCTGTTTATGATGACTGTTACCGGCCAGAAAATCATAGGCATCGAAGCCACGACTGAAGCATTCTTCGATACAGAGATAATCCGTGATCACACCCGGGCTGAGTTTGCCTTGATATTCCGCAGAACCACCCTGGTAGCACAGCACACGATTGCGGTCGATCAGGACCTGGACACAACCGATGATTCTTTGCCGATCTTGACACGAAACAACCCATCTGTCCGCTGGAATCAGCTTCTGAATCAGTGCATTATGAAAATCGGTAAAGCGATTACTGGCGTAAGAACCAGGCTGTCCTTCTTTTTGCCAGCGCGTCTGGTGTAATGAAATCAGATCATTAAAGATTGATTCTGCCTGTTCGATACTTTCAGCCCATTCTCAAGAGGTCGCCGTACGATTTCATGTTCTTCCGCAGATTCTTACGGGTGGAGTAACCAAAGCCGGAAATGACTTCCCGTTCTTCTTCGCGAATCAGCTTCAGGTCGAAATAGCGGCTTTCAATTTTGCGAACTGACATCTTCAGGAAGAGAGAGGTTCCAGGTTCCAGCTCGTCGCTGGCAAAGCCATCAAATCTAAGCGAATCCCAGTTTTTTTTCTGTAAGTAGTTCCATCAGTGCCCTGCATGAATTCGGGCTGATCGGGGGGGACGAGCAGTGAATTGTATTCCACACAGACACTGTCAGCCGCTGGTTCACCGGCCGTTCCCAGGTGCAGCGTTTTGACAGAAAGCGGACCATCAAACTGCTCGACCCCTTCTGTCAGCGAGGCAAATTCCACAGGGGACGTCTTTCGTCGAGACAACGACAAAAGAGTAGGGGACAAGATCGCCAATAATACTCGATCCAGGTTGAAGTCCAGACGTGAACACATCAGTGGAACATCGTCGAATTGTGCTTCGACTGTTTTCCAGACTTCCAGGCAGTCTGCACGCTGGCTCTGATCATGGAGCATGAGTGTTAGTGTCCGCATGGATCAGAATCGCAGATTGGATTAGTAAGCGTATCAATCGTCTGGTTGATTAAGGCAGTCAATAAAGTCATTAATTTACTCGTCATGGTTACTTTAAAAATAATTAATTGTTCGATTCAGGAACAGATCGCTGAAACAGTAATGCCTTTTTCAATAACGAGCCAGGTTCCCAGCAGGAAGACTCCCCCTCCGGCGGCAACTCCAACCAGGATGACCCATGAATTACGAATTTCAAAAAACTGCGGCAAGAAATAGGAATAGGCTAGCAACACCAGTAAAGGTGCGACAGTTGGCCCAATGGCCTACGCAGCAGTAGACTCCACGAGATGTTCAGTTTTTTCAACGCATAAGGCAGAATGATTCCCAGTTCAGCAATCAGAATGGGAATTGCTGTTCCCAGTGCAACACCGATCAAGCCCAGTGACTGAATCAGAATCAGCGAGAGAATCAGGTTGGCCATGGCTTCACCCATGTAAATCAGCGAAGGGACTTTGACATGCCCCATGCCGTACAGTACGGAGCGGAAGAGTTGAGACCGGCAATGCGACGATGCGGGCACCCAGCAGAATCATCAGCAGTAAATGACTTTCCGGGTAACCCGGTCCGACCCAGGTATTGATCAGGGTGTTTCCAAAGAAGCAGACACCGATAAAAAATCCGGTGACAAGCAGAAAGGAGAGAGAGACCCCATTCAGAACCAGCTTCTGCAAAGCGTGGTCTTCGTTGGCATGCAGTTCTCCCGCCCGGGGCATAAAGACTTTCCCGATTTGTGCAATCGGCATATTAATAAATTGTGTGAGTCGCAAAGCGATATAATAGGGGACGATCATGGCCGGGCTGAAAAAGATCCCGATCAGAATCGAATCGGTGGCTTCGATCAGGGTCCAGGCAATGGCATCGATAAAAGCGAATCCACTGAATGAGCCACATTCTTTGAGGATGGACCAGTCCATATACCGCGTGCCGATGCGAAATGTTTTACCTGCCGAAACGCAAAGTAGCATTGTCCGATGTTTTCAACGAGCGTGACCGCAAAGAAAATCAGGGCGATCGTCAGCAACCCCCATTCGGCTTGCAGGAACATCCACGTCAGAACCAGTCGTAGCACGCCACCCGTCAGATTGACGCCGCGTTCAATATCAAACCGCTGAATGCCCATCAGTACGCCACCAAACACGCTGCCTGCCAGTGCCGACAAAGACGTTCAAGCCGAGAATCAGAATGACCAGTTCGGATTTCAAATAAGGAGATCGTTCCCCAGTCACTCAAATGAGGGGCTAACCAGGCAATGATGCCTGCTGCAAACAATGCGAGAAAACCCATGCCGAGATAAATGGCAAATATCACATTAGCGACATGGTTCAGTCGACCCCAGTCCTGTTTTGCATGATAGTGGGCTACGTAACGGCTGATTGTCTGGCCAAAACCGAGATAGAGCAGGCCAGAGTAACCGGCAATCGCATTGATGAATATCCAGCTTCCATATTGCGCATCACCAAGGATGTGCAGGACGTAAGGCATCAGGAATACGCCGATCAACAGGCTCACTCCATGATTGAGCCAGTTTGCGAGCAGATTTGTTTTTATTGATCGACCTTGATTCATTTTCGACTTTCAGTTTTGAAATCGAGTTGTAATTAGTTTCCAAAAATTCGTACAAATATGAAAAATGCGATTAGAATTGCAGAACTCACACCCACTAAGCGAATAAGGTGTTGTTTGTTCCAGTAAACAACAGGTGTTGGCTTTGGTAGACTGGCACCCGCGAGGTTCAAATAAGCGGCTGATACGCCTACGATCATATAGGTCGGAACAACATAACAACGGGATAACGACATCATTCCGCCACACCAGGCAGCCAGGATTGCTCCAGCATAAGGTAAATAGCGACTTAGTTCCGGATTTCGGAAAATAGGTTTACCTTGGTTTGCTTTCTGGAATCGCGCCAGGCGATACAGTCCCAGGGCGGCAAAGAAAAAGCAGCCGATAAACAGAGTGCCCCCAAACAGCCCCAGTTCGGTAAACGCATGCACGAAAGAATTATGTGCCGCCAGTCCTGCCAGATCGGAATACAGTCCCTCGCCGATTCCGAAAAAGAAGATCGGGAGACTTCAAGCCGTCAGGCCTTCTCTCCACAGCAGAATGCGGTCGTGTCCGGTTCCGGAATTCAGGTCGATATTGCCTTGTCGACCTGCAAGAACCGTCATACCTGCAATTCCGACAAGAGCGCAAACAACGGCTGCTTTCATTCCATATTTCGGAAGTACAAAAACCATACTGGCGATACCGAGTGTCAGCAGTCCTCCACGCGACCGGGTATAAAGCAAGCCGATTGCCAGAATCACCAAGGCGACAATCCAGAAGAATTTAAGTGGACTGGCTGCAGGATCGTTAAAAAAGTACATACAAAGAATACTTGTCGTGACGATCAATACAGAAAGGTCGTTTGGGTCCTGGAAAATTCCCGTTCCACGCATGCGGAATACACGTATCGTATCTCCTGCATCAGAGATGCCATCTCTATCACTAATGTGTTTGATAAATTCAAAATCGTGCAGACCTGAATAATCGATGACACATAATAAAATCATCACCGATGACGTGATCGTGACGACTCTCAACAATCCTTTCAGGCGTTGAGGGGAATCGATGATCGAAACTAACAGAACGTAGTAAATTAATGTTTTCAGGAAAGCAATTGTAGAAGTACGAATCCCATAAAAGTACATATGCGATGCATGGGACAATACCACGGCGACTAGAATTCCAATAACACACAACGTAATCGGCTGGCGTTTGAGCATTGGAAATTGGAGTGTTCGCTTGATTTGATCGATAGAAAAGAAAAATGATGACAGGATCAGAACTTCATAGATTGGTAAATTGGCTAACCCCGGAATCAGCTCTGCTGGCCTGAGAAATAACGTGATATTGACCATCAGGAACAGGTAGTAGGCATAGTCGGGAGCAGAGTTGCCTCCCATGATTGAGAGCGGGTACTGTGTGCGACGATTTTGTACGCGTTTTATCGGGGAAGCGGGCGGGCGCGTATTTTGGCTCTGCGCTGTCATCTCTTGATGATCAGTTTCACATACTGAGGAATGATTTTGGCTTGTGTCATTCGTCATTAATATTTAGAACCGGTAAAACAGTCGTTCAAATGCAATTGCCGGGTCAGACCGGTTTGCAAAACCGAAATCTCCCCGAATTGCTTTAAATGGGTACACTTTTCTAAAAGATAGATCAGGAACAGGTGGCAAGTGAGGTGAATTCATGGTTTCCCCAGCATTCCATGTCCGAAAAACCGCTATAAACCGCATGATTCATTATCAAAGGGGATTTAGAATTGTTTTCTATGCAAACCCGGCACGTATGATCAATTGAATCATTTCTGGGTTCCCGTTATCTTCTCTGTCCCCGTGTATACGAGTTTTGAACTTTTTTTGTTTTCCACTGTTGAGAAGCGTGATGGCGACCCTGATTGAAATATCAAATGTGACAAAGAGTTACGGTGCTCAAGACCTGTTAAAAGAGACATCAATCGCACTTGGCGATGAGCAGAAAATTGGGTTTATTGGACGAAATGGTGCCGGCAAATCGACATTGCTTCGGATCCTGCTGGATGAAGAATCTGTCGACAGTGGCCAGATGATTCGTCATCCCAATCTGCATGTAGGTTATCTGCGTCAGCATGATCCCTTTCAACCGGGGGAGAGTGCACTGGATTTTCTGATGAGAGATAGCGGACAACCTGACTGGAAATGTGGTGAAGTTGCGGGTGAGTTCGAATTAAAAGGCCGCTTTCTGAACGGCCCCGTCAAGGAACTGTCGGGTGGATGGCAAACTCGCGTCAAGTTGGCCTCGTTGTTATTGCACGATCCCAATTTTTTGATGTTGGATGAACCGACCAACTTTCTTGATTTACGGACGCAGTTGCTTCTGGAAGATTTTTTAAAGCACTATCGAGGAGCTTGCTTAGTCGTTTCCCATGATCGTTCTTTCCTGAAAGCAATTTGCACACAGACTCTCGAGCTGAAACGCGGCAAGTTGACCTTGTTTAACGGTAACGTGGATCAGTATCTTGAAAATCAGGAGATACTAAAGGAACGTGATGAACGGACTAATGCAACGGTCCTGGCAAAACGTCGTCAACTGGAAACATTCATCGCAAAAAATAAAGCAGGTGCCAATACTGCTTCACAGGCGCGGAGTAAGGAAAAACAGTTAGCACGACTGACTGTCACTGAAATTGAAGGAGCAGAATCGACGGTTAATATCGTGATTCCGCAAACTGAAAAAAGGCAAGGGACTGCTTTAGTCTGCGATCATCTGGCGATCGGATATCCTGATTTACGTGTTGCTGAGAATATTAATCTTGAAATCGATCATGGATCCAGAATTGCAATTGTGGGAGATAATGGACAGGGAAAAACAACATTCTTGCGATCCATCGCCGGTTCATTGAAACCATTAGATGGGAATTTAAAATGGGGATATCATTGCCATATCGCCTGTTACGCACAACATGTTTATACCTCTTTACCGGACGAACAAACAATTCGCGACTATCTGGAGATTGAATCGGCTGCCGGGACAACCAACCAGCAAATACTTAAAGTAGCAGGAAGTTTCTTGTTTAAAGAACAAGCCCTTGACAAACCCATTAAAGTATTAAGCGGGGGAGAACGCGCTCGATTGTGTCTTGCTGGCATCTTATTGGGTAAATATTCAATTCTTATTCTGGATGAACCGGGAAACCATCTGGATGTAGAAACGATTGAAGCATTGGCAAAAGCATTGCTCAAATTTCAAGGTACCGTCATTTTTACAAGCCATGATCGTCATTTTATGGGGAAAGTTGCCACTGATGTGATCGAGGTGGTTAATGGCAGCGTCAAATCTTACGAAGGTGGTTACGATTCTTATCTGTATCGAGTCAAAAAAGAAATTGCAGATGGGCATCGTGATACAAATCAGGCTTCGATTGCGAAGCAGGAAAAAACAGAACCGGTTTCCCGTGAGAAAGGCCTCGGAGGCAAGATTAAAAATGCTCGGAAGGAACTTTCTGCGATTGAAAGAAAGATCGCGCAGCTTGACGATAAAAAAGGTGATCTCAATAAACAGTTTTTAAAAGCGACCAGCTCGGAAGAAGCTCAAAAGCTACATACGGAAATGCAGACGTACTCTGATGAAATTGCCGAACTGGAAATTCGCTGGATGGAACTTTACGAGTTTCTGGAACAATAAATTGAAATTGAACCCGGTATTCTCAGGTGTTTTTCCCTTTTGCTGAAAATCGGCGCGGTTTTGTGACCGGAATACACATCGCTAACTGCTGTAGGAATGAGTTGATCGCCATTCTTGTTAAGGAATTATAATTCTTTAATTTGAACGTTTTTATATTCGACATGGCTTCCATGCCCCAACAATCCGATATGACCTTGTTTGTTTTGTAAACCGGGGTGTTTGTTTAAGACCGCAGTGTCTTTGATTTTCGATAGATCAGAATTCAATATTGGAATGTCATTTACGATAACGGTGATATGCGATCCACGGTAAATGATTTCTTCATGATTCCATTCACCTGCTGGTTTGAGGGCTCCCCTTTTGGCGGGGATCACATCATAAACTGATCCATGATATTGCGTCGGTTTGAGTTTTTTGGGGTAACCTTTATTGTCCAGAACCTGGATTTCAAGTCCTTCGTAAGCGGGACGTTGATCGACCAGTGGGCAACGTATGGCAATTCCATTATTGGCTCCTTTCGATAGTTTAAAGTCAAAGCGTAAATGGAAATTGTCATATTCTTTTTCAGTAAACAAAAACCCCCCGCCATTTGCAGGACAAACTAGTTTTCCACTTTCAACATGATAACCGTTGCGACTGGCTCGTTTTAATATCCAGCCGGATAGGTCTTTTCCATTGAATAAGGGTGTGTATTCTGCTGAATGTTCGGCAGTTTCATTTTCACAGGTAACGGGTAATGTGTATTGTTTCAGCCATAAATCGTCTGTTTTTTTCAGATAGGCTAACAGCGTTTCAGAAAGTTCTTTTCGGATCTGCTGGAATTCTGGTTGGCAAGCCAGATTGATCACTTCGTCCGGGTCGTTTTTGATGTCATACAATTCAACTTCATCGCGAAAAAGAAATTTCTTCAGACTACGTTGGCCTAGCAATGGTTCTTTTAAACGCAGCGTTTCGTTCCAGGTGGCGCGCGATAAGGTATCGATGGGTAATGGATATTTCGAACGCCATTCCAGATTCCAGATCAATTTAAAGTTTCGCGTACGGATAGTTCGCATGGGGTAATACATCGTCACTTCATGAAATACATGACTCAGAAAAACCTGATCCCAGTCTGTTGTTTTTGTTTTTCCAACTGTTGGTAATATGCTTCGGCCATGGAGTGAGTATTTTGGACCTTTTGTTTGGGTCCAGTCCAGGATTGTTGGCGTAATATCAAGTAGTGAGACCATTGCGTCGGAAACAACACCCTGAGCCTTAACTCCTTGTTTTGGATTTTTGACAATAAAGGGAATACGCACGCCAGGTTCATAGTGGTTGGCCATTGCTCCCGGTTCTGATGAACCATGATCGCTGGTGAAAATGATGAGAGTCTCATCTGCCTTTCCTGAATCTTCCAAGGCTTTGAGGATACGTCCGATTCCCTGGTCCATATAGCTGATCTGCTGATAATAACCTGCGATTCCCTGTCTTACTTCAGGTCGATCGGGTAAATATCGGGGGACGTTAATGTTTTCGGGGGCATAGGTTTCTAAATCCATTCCCGGTTCTTTGACTTTCACACCCCATTCAGGTTGAGTACGAGAAGTCGGATGAGGGTCATGAAACCCCATGACGAGGAAAAAGGGCTGGTCGCTTTTTTGATTGAGAAATTGAGACGCCAGGTCCGCCATCCCTTTGACATGATAGCTATTGACTTTTGGTTTGAAATCAATCGTGGTATCTTCCGGATAAAGATGGTATTTACCGATCATTCCAGTACGATAATTATTTTTTGAGAGTAACGAAAAGATCGTTTTTATTTTCGGTTTCAATCGAAAATTATGAGCACCATGTGGGTGTCCGTATTGTCCGTTTGCATGTACGTGAAGGCCGCTATAAAAAACACCTCGACAGGGGCCACATGAAGCTGTCGTAGCGAAGGCATGTTGGTATCGAGTTCCTTCGTTTGCAAGCTGGTCGATATTGGGTGTTTTGACGACTGGATTTCCATAGCAGCTACAGTCATTCCAGTTCTGGTTATCAGAAAATAAAATCAGTACATTTCGCTGTTCTGCTGAATACAAAGAATTCGGTGTCAGAATGAGACTCATGATGACAGTAAGAAAGAATAAATACCTCATTTGATATTCCTCTGTTGAATTCCAGACCGGGTTCAGAATGTCAGCGTGTCTGTTATAGTAAGACTTCAGTCTCTGCTGTTTTTATGTATTTGAATGTTGAGTATTTCAATTCTGACTTTTCAGAGACGACCATTTGCTTTGGGATTTTATAATCGCTACCAAATGCTAACAAATGGATGAGCCGGGAGCGAGTATCTTTACGGAGGTGGCCAGTACATGAACACAATTTGGAGATTATTCAACGTAGTCTTATGGAATCCTGATCGCGACTGGACAGTTAACCTTTACTGTCTTAAAGTACTCATTAAAGGATCAGTTATCAGTCTGTAGATTCAAAGGACTGATATTAAAACTGAGATCAGTATTGTGAAAATGAGGCTGCAAATGACTTTGACTGAATTTATTATCTTACTGATCGTAGCGGGGATTTGTGGAAGTATTGCGCGTGCTCTGGCAGGAAATACGCGTGGAGGCTGCCTGGTTTCTATCGCTTTAGGATTTATTGGTGCTCTGGTCGGCGGAAAGATTGCGGCGTTTTTGGAACTTCCAGAGATATTTCCCATTTCATTTGGTGGACGCGATTATCCGATTCTGTGGTCCATTATTGGCGCATCAATCTTTGTCGCTGTGCTCGGTTTTTTGACTGGTCGAAATCGACATTGAGTCAGAGACGAACGAGTATTAAATCAACGATGCGGTTTTTTACTTCTTAAAAGGCATTGCAGTTTTGTATTACATTAAACTACTATGCCTGAGTTCAAGATGTTCCCGGCTTTTCAAGTCGGGTTTTTTTATATGATTATGACTGGAAGTGCTGCAGTATGTCGTTGCTAAGTTTGAATCAGGTCTCCTTTACATGGGGGGGGCCTCCTCTGTTGGAAGATATCAATCTGCAAATTAATGCGGGGGAACGCATTGGATTATTGGGGAGAAATGGCGCCGGAAAATCCACTTTGATGAAAATGATTGCTGGTGAAATTGATCCTGATAATGGAGATGTCAAGTGTGAGAAAGATTTGCGCATTGCTCGATTGGTGCAAGAAGTTCCTTCCGGTTGTTCGCAACGAATTCATGATTACGTGACAGAAGAAGCAACACCTTTTTATGAGCATGAATGGGAAGCTGAGCATGCTGTCGAACAGATTCTGTCTCGAATGAATCTGGTGGGTGATATGACTTTCGATTCATTATCGTCAGGCATGAAACGACGTGTCTTGTTGGCGCGATCAATCGTTCAGGCTCCCGATATACTATTGCTGGATGAACCAACAAACCACCTGGATATTCCTTCCATCCGCTGGCTGGAGCAGTTTCTTCAATCTTATGCGGGAACGTTATTGTTTGTCACTCACGACCGGATGTTTTTACAGAATCTGGCAAGTCGGATTATCGAAATCGATCGCAGTCATATCTACGACTGGACTTGCGATTACGATACATTTCTCAAACGGAAAGAGGCGTTCCTGGAATCAGAAGAGAAACAGAATGCCCTGTTCGATAAAAAACTGGCTGAAGAAGAAGTTTGGATTAGAAAAGGTATTAAAGCCAGACGGACTCGAAATGAAGGCCGTGTTCGTGCACTTAAAAAAATGCGGGAAGAGCGAAGTCAGAGACGTAATCAAGTCGGAAACGTAAGAATGCAGGTTGCTAAAGCGGAACGTTCAGGGCAACTGGTGGTTGAGGCAAAGGGTGTTTCGTTTTCCTACGACAATGAAACTGTAATTCAGGATTTTTCAACTTTAATTACTCGGGGAGACAAGATTGGGATCATTGGGAGGAATGGCGCTGGTAAAACGACACTTCTCAAACTGCTCCTGGGAGAACTCAAGCCCGATACTGGTACAATTCGCCTGGGAACGAATCTGGAAATTCTCTATTTCGATCAGTTGAGAGAGCAGATTGATGAAGAAAAAACAGTTGTTGAAAATGTGGGTGAAGGGCAGGAAACACTCGAAATTAATGGTAAACCGAAAAATATTTATGGTTATCTTCAGGACTTTTTATTTACTCCCGAACGTGCCCGCAGGCCAGCTCGATTTCTTTCTGGCGGGGAACGGAATCGATTGTTACTGGCGAAGCTGTTTAAGCGTCCGACGAACCTGATGATTTTTGATGAACCAACGAATGATCTGGATGCAGAAACATTAGAGTTACTCGAAGAATTAATTTGCAATCACACGGGGACACTTTTGCTGGTGAGTCACGATCGGGCGTTCCTGAATAATGTTGTTTCCGCAACGCTGGTTTTTGAAGAGGGGGGGCATGTCAAAGAGTATGCAGGTGGGTACGATGATTATTTATTACAGTCTGGAAACAACAGCCTTGCTCAGGCAGATTTAAAGGCATTCAATTCTAAGTCTGAAGCACGAAGTGAAAAGACGAAGAAAACTGTCAAACTCAGTTTTAAAGAAGAACGTGAATTAGAGCAGATTCCACAATGTATTGCGGACTTAGAAGAAGAACAGGCTCAGTTGCACACTGAAATGGCATCTCCTGATTTTTTTAAACAATCAAATGAAGTGATTTCAGAATCATCAACGCGCGTCGAGGCAATCCAGCAGGAACTGGAGACGCTATTGATCCGCTGGGAAGAACTGGAATCACGAACACAAGGATAATTCATCATGCGCCTCTTGGAAGGGACTCCCTTTGATCGCCCGCCTCGCTGTGAAAAGTGTGATCAGCTTGAAGAAGAGTGTGTCTGTCCGCCAGAGCCTCCCTTTCGTTTACCACCGGAACAGCAAACTGCAAGGCTGGCCGTTGAAAAAAGGAAGAAGGGGAAACGTGTGACTGTTGTGCGCGGCCTGGTAGAAGAAGGCAACGACCTTCCTGAATTATTAAAACAGTTAAAGTCTCAATGTGGTGCAGGTGGTGCCCTCAAAGGAGAAGAACTGGAAATTCAGGGAGATCAACTGGAGCGAGTGCGTACTGCGTTAATTGATATCGGCTTTCAAGTGAAAGGCTAGCTGACGTACTTGTCATATGGTGACAAAACAGGTCGCTATCGATTCCCGTTAAATATCGGGAGCATCTTCAAGCGGGATTTCGACAGGGTAAAAAGGTCTTTTTCTGTGCTGATGGTTTAGCTTTGCGAAATCATGTGTATGGATCGCTTTGGCTTCCACATTAAAAATTGAACCGGCAAATGGTTCAAAACTTGCTCTGAAATGTGCTGATGATTTGACCGAGATGTATTTCATCGATTCACAATCGATACCCAACGTTTTTGAGAAAGCCGGTCCGAATGGTTGCTCGCGTGCAGTGACGACGACCACGTTCACACCATCCTGTTGAATCCATGCAGAAGGCCCCATGTTGCCGGTGAGACCTGCGTACATCGGCCCATCATATTGAAATTTGCCTTCTGAGAGCGCTTTCACTTCCGCTTTCATTTCGACCGGCGGACCCTGGACGGGATGGGATTTGCCCCCTACTTCTGTTTCTATGACTCCTCCGACACCTGCTTTTTGAGCGAGAGCCACGACTTCGGGATCGACAATATACAAAATCAGCGCTTTGTCTAACTTGAGATTAATAAAAGTCTGCAGGATTTCTGTGGAATCACCGGAAGTACCTCCCCCCGTATTGTCTGCATGGTCGGCTAGAATGACTGGATACTTTCCCGCTTCCTGCCCCTGTTTGATTGCTTCCAGAACGGAAAACGGAAGTTTGTACCAGCGTCGGCGACGTTCCCAGATCCACCCCCCGAATTCTTCTGCCGTTTGATCTGCCAGGCTCTGGTCATTATCGGCGACGATAATAATAGATGGTCCCACATCAGTGATATCTGACCAGGGAAATCCTGTGGAGACTGTTACACTCAGAATGCCCGGACGGGATTCAATTTCGTGTGCATAATCCATGACTTCTTTCATGGGTTGGTGTGCCGTTACCTGGCAAGCAGTACTCCAGAATAATGGGAGTTGATACAGTGACATCACCGGTTTAACTTCACCTTGAATAATACGAACGATAAGATCAGCTGCTTCACGCCCGCGTTCGTTCATGTCAATGTGGGGATAAGTGTCATATCCTAAAATAGCTGTCGATTCTTGTACCCGGAGCGGTGTGTGATTTCCATGAAGGTCGGGAGTCACCAGAATCGGTCGGTCAGGACCAATGTATTCACGTACTTTAGAGATGAAATGTCCATCTGCATCTTCAATGCCATCAACCACCATGGCACCATGAAGATCTAAAAGAACTCCATCAACAGGACCGTCTGCATCTTCTGCCACTTTCAGACGCTGCAGAAATTCATCCAGTAATGTGTCATAGGTTGATCGTTCAATCAGTCCGCTGGGAAATGCAAATGTCCATAGCAAGGGGATTAACTCAAAGCCATTCGCTTTGGCGCCATCGATAAATCCCCCGATACAGACATTCGACTCGGGAAACGTCTCCATGATTTCCTGTCCACGATATAATCCGCGGTCATTGATGAAATCATTCATAGTAGTGGGACGAGAAGAATAGGTACTTGTTTCATGTAATACACCGCCCGCTGCAATTCTCATGATTGAACCTTCTGATATCTGATTGTCACCTTTGAGCACTGAGATCCAAAATTCGTGATACTCAGGGCAGAATAGCGATTATTAAGATATGAAATCATTGTCGGAAAAGAAAGTGACTCCCGGAAACAGATTCTGGCCTTCTCAAAATGTCATTGAATTGCTATGAAATCAATTCCGTCTCATTCCTTTGGGATCTCACTCTAACGCAGCCAACTTCGAGTTTATTCTATGAAAATTGCCATCGCAGGATGTGGTATTGCCGGAGCTGCGACAGGTTTTCTACTTATGCGTCAGGGACACGATGTTACTATATTTGAGCAGGCGGAGCAGTGTGGACCTGTGGGAGCTGGGATTCTGATTCAACCAGTCGGGCAGTCTGTTCTGAAATCCATGGGAGTCTATGACGACATTTACCAGCAATCTGCGCAGTTAAACTCAATTGAAGCATTGAAGCACACAGGAAAACCGCTTGTACAACTGGAGTATCAACATCTGCGGTCTGAATTGTACGGATTGGGAGTTCATCGTGGTTTGCTGTTTACTTCTCTCAGACTTTGGCAAAACAAGCTGGAACTGAGATTCGCGAGAATTCGTGTGTTGTAGACTATCATGTTTCAAATACCGGTGTTTCTCTGGAATTGAATTCAGGCGAGCGAACCGAACAGTTTGACTTTCTCATTGCCACAGATGGGGCGCGATCCCGGTTACGGGTTACGTCTCGTATTGTAAATCACGCAGTTGATTATCAATACGGAGCTCTGTGGGCAACCGGTGCGTGTGCTGCTGTAAGTGATAAATTATTTCAAGTCGTCAAGGGAACAAAAAAACTGGTTGGACTATTGCCAATCGGTGGCGGCGAATGCAGTTTTTTTTGGGGATTGACGGCAGAACAGTTCGAAAATTTGAAACGCCAGGGAATTGATAGATGGAAAGCCGATGTCTTGCGACTTTGTCCACAATCAGAAGAGTTGGTAACTAAACTCGATTCCTTTGACGAGTTAATGTTTACCACATATCGCAGTGTATCGATGAAATCATGCTGGTCTGATCGAATTGTATTTTTAGGTGATGCGGCTCATCCGATGAGTCCACATCTGGGGCAGGGGGCTAATTTCGCTCTTGAAGATGTATGGTTATTTGCAGAGTGTCTGAATCGGGAGATGGATTTTAATTTGACTTGTTCCCGTTATGAGTCGCTCAGGAAACAAAAGATCCGATTTTACCAACGGATCACTTGTTTGTTGACTCCCTTTTTTCAGTCAGAGGGATTTATCAAGGGATGGGGGCGTGATATTGCTTTACCTTTGATGTGTGAAATCCCCATACTCAGAGATCAAATGTTAAAGACGCTGAGTGGATTTAAAACGGGCTGGTTTAAGAGCCAGATAAACAAAATATAAAAATCGGAGAATGTGTCGGCATGAAGTTACTTTCTTCTTTTTGTGACACTTTTCTGCAAAAACAGATGAATCAATAATTCTGCAATTCTCTTCCGTCGACAGGCAGTATCACGATAATTAATAATGTATTTATCTCTGGGTACGGCTTTGCGTGCGACATATGTTGATTGCCTGATCTACTTTTTCGTCAAAGTTTTCTAGTTGTACTTGATATTCCTGAATAGGACGTTTTAAGGCGTCTGTTCCTCCCTGGAATTCAGAATCATGCCAGATCGCATCTGGCTCACTCCAGGTTAAACGTCTATTTCGAAACATATCATCAGGGTTGGGAACAGCATGTAAGATAATGAGCAAATGTCCTTCGGCTTCCATTGTTCTCTGACGGTCCACGTGTTTATCCAGACGATCCTGAATTTCTGTGTCACATTTCAGGTAGCTTGCAATAAGCTGGATTCAATCATCTTTCGATCATTCTCTTTTTCCAGGAATTGAGATTTGCAATTCGAGTGATTTTATTTGTAGTATGCCTATATATCCATTCAAAGTGAATCGGGAGTGATCTGGATTTATCAATTCGTCAAGACAAATTAGTTCTGGATGATACTACTAAAGGGAGAGCTGTGAACGAATTACCCATTATATTCTTTTCATTGTAAATTTTAGGCTTGCTTTGTCCTGTCATACTCTTTTCAGGTTGTAATGCGCCACCTCCTCCGGCACCTTTGAAGCCACCATCGGTCACAGTGGCAAAACCGGTTCAAAAAACGGTGATCTTTAATCAGGATTTCACTGGAACACTTGATTCTGTCGCCTCTGTTGATATTCGTGCGCGCGTTGATGGCATTCTTGAAAAAGTCAATTTTGAACAGTCAACAAAAGTGAAGAAAGGCCAGTTATTATTTGAAATTCAACGAGACCAGTATCAGGCAGTTTTGGATAAAGCCAACGCTGTATTGGCAGCCAGTCAGGCGCAGTTGATTGATTCACAGGCAACGTTAGAGCGAAATGAAATTCTTTTTAAAAAGAAAGCAGTTACTCCCCAGGATTTAAATGACGCAACTGCTGAGCGTGATAAAGCGAAAGCAAGTGTGATGGGGGCTAAAGCCGAAATCGAACAGGCAAAAATCAATTTGAATTATACAAGAATTGAGGCTCCCATTACTGGAGAAATTGGACGCTCTTTAATCGATGCAGGTAATCTGGTTGGTTCAGGTGATAACACGCTTCTGACGACCATTGTCACAATGGACCCCATATATGTTTACTTTGATGCGAGCGAACGCTTGCTTCTGGAAGCGTTGAAAAAGAAACAGACTCCCCATGAAAAAAATCCTCTGAAAGTATTTGTGGGTTTATCAAATGAAGAGGGGTATCCCCATCAGGGAGTTCTCGATTATGCCAGTAATAAAGTTGATCCTGGTACAGGTACGATTCAATTGCGTGCGGTTTTTGAGAATAAAAAAGGACTGCTCTTTCCGGGAGTTTATGTACGCGTTCGCGTTCCCGGAAATCCCATACCCAATGCTGTGCTCGTGCACGACGTAGCCATTGGTACGGATTTGGCAGGAAAATATCTCCTGGTTGTTGGTGAAAAAAATATTGTGGAAAGACGACAGGTCGAGATCGGCCAGTTAGAAGGCAGGATGCGCGTCATATTGAAAGGAATTAAACCCGACGAAAGGTATATCTATGAGGGACTTCAGCGTGCACGCCCCGGACGTCCTGTGACAATCAAAGATCAACCTCCAGAAAAAACGACAAACGAAAAACAAACTCAATCCAAAACGAAAACCAGTACGAAAGAATCAAAACCGGTACCTGACTCAAACAAAAACAGGTGATTTAATTGGTCGAATCTTTTAATATTTATTTCCTCTCTTGATTCTTCTCTAAAGAAACGGATTCCGATGTTTTCCCGGTTTTTTATCTATCATCCAATCTTTGCCAGTGTCATTTCAATCGTAATCGCCATTGTCGGTGCTTTGGCACTGCCGTTATTGCCAGTCGAATTATTTCCCGATATCACGCCTCCCACCGTTGCTGTCACTGCAACATACCGTGGTGCCGATGCGCAAGTTGTCGCAGATACCGTTGCGACACCCATTGAACAGCAGGTCAACGGTGTGGAAAACATGCTCTATATGTCTTCCAGCAGTACCAGTGATGGCAAAATGACATTGACGGTTACATTTGATGTCGGTACGGATCTGGACATGGCGAATGTTCTTGTCCAGAATCGGGTATCTATTGCGAATCCTTCTTTACCTGAAGATGTCAAGCGAGAAGGGGTGACCACAAAAAAGAAGTCAACCAATATGACATTGGTGATTGCCTTGAATTCACCCGATGACACTTTTGATGAGCTTTATTTAAGCAATTATGCATCGATCAATATTAATGATGAGTTGAAACGCATCAGCGGAGTCAGCGATGTGAATGTTGTGAATGCCAAAGATTTTGGTATGCGAATCTGGATGAATCCGAATCAACTCGATACCAGAAATATTACGACGACCGATGTCGTCAATGCGCTGCGACAACAAAATGTGCAGGTTGCTGCCGGGCAGATTGGCCAGGAGCCGAATCCCGACAATCAGGATTTTCAATTAACGGTAACAACATTAGGTCGTTTATCAGATCCAAAAGAGTTTGCAAATATTATCATCAAAATTGGTGAAGACGGCCAGATCACTCAAATCAAAGATGTAGCGCGAGTGGAATTAGGGGCGCAGAGCTATGATGGTTACTCTCAGTTGGATGGGAAGCCGGCCGCATTGATTGCCGTTTACCAATTGCCCGGTGCGAATGCACTCGAAGTAGCAGAGCAGTCTCGAAAGCTGCTGAAGAAACTGGAAAAAGATTTTCCGGAAGGACTTGAGTATTCTGTCCCCTATGATTCGACCGAATTCGTTACCGCTTCGATTAATGAAGTGGTTGAAACCTTGTTTATTGCGCTCGCGCTCGTGTTTATTACCATTTTCGTATTTCTGCAGGACTTTAGAGCCACTTTAATTCCTGCAGTCACAATTCCTGTTTCGCTGCTGGGGACGATGGCCGTCATGCTGGCAATGGGATATACAATCAATACGCTTTCGTTATTTGGCATTGTTCTGGTAATCGGGATTGTGGTCGATGACGCCATTGTCGTTGTAGAAAATGTAACCCGTATTCTCGACACCCAAAAATGTTCACCCAAAAAAGCAACCGAAATAGCGATGCTGGAGATAACCGGACCTGTCGTTGCGACAACACTGGTTCTGTTAGCGGTTTTCGTACCAACCATGGTTTTGCCTGGGATTACCGGTCGTTTATATCGGCAGTTTGCTTTGACCATTTCAATTGCGACTCTATTTTCTTCCGTATGTGCTTTGACACTCAGTCCCGCAATGTGTGGGATTATGTTGCGTCCAACTAAGGAAAAACGTGGCATATTTTTTCGTGCATTTAACTGGGGCTTCGATGGGTCTTTGAGTATCTATATGAAATTAGTCAAGGTCTTCGTGAGACGTGCTTTTATTATGATGATTCCGTTGGCAGTCATCTTCGGTGCAACAGGGTTTGGCTTTATGTCAGTTCCTGGTGGCTTTTTACCTGATGAAGATCAGGGGTACATATTTATTAACACACAGTTACCTGATGGTGCCTCTTTAAATCGTACGCGCGCGGTTCAGGATCGGATTAACAAGATTTCCGCTGATCTGCCTGCAGTGACGCATGTCATTACGATGGGCGGCTTTTCGTTGTTAAATAATTCAAATGCATCGAATTACTCAACTACCATTGTCGCTCTGGAAAACTGGGACAAAAGACAGAAACCGGAATTGAGCGTTTTTGGTCTGGTACGTCGTTTACATCAGTCTTTGTCGGCGATTCAGGAATCGATCTCTTTTGCATTCATTCCACCGGCGATTCAGGGATTGGGAAATGCGGGAGGGTTTCAGATACAGATACAGGATCGCGGTTCTGCTGGTTCTGATGTGCTGCAAATGGCAACGACTGACATGATGGACCGTGGGAATTCAGACCCTGTACTTTCGGGACTCAACACGAGTTTCAGCGCGACTGTGCCTCAAATTTATCTGGATATCGATCGTGAAAAGGCAATGAAGATGGGGGTTCCACTTGATTCCATCTTTGATACATTACAGGCTGAACTGGGTTCGGCATATGTTAATGATTTCAATATCTTCAATCGCGTTTTTAAAGTGATGGTACAGGCTGATGAGGATTTCCGAAACAAGGTGGATGATATTACGCGGCTGAAGGTGCGCGATATCAGAGGGAGTATGGTGCCGTTACATACTCTGGTAAAAGTGAATAATTCGGCGGGACCACAAAATGTGAGTCATTATAATTTGTACCCCACGGCTTCGATTACCGGTAATGCTGCTCCTGGTTACAGTTCTGGACAGGCTATTACTCGAATGGAGCAATTGTCAAAACAAGAATTACCTCAAGGGTTTGGATACGAATGGACGGGTATTTCTTATCAGCAGATTGCTGCTGGAAATATGGCTCCCTTTATTTTTGCGATGGCACTGGTGTTTGTCTATTTGTTTCTATGTGCACAATACGAGAGTTGGTCAATTCCAGTCTCAGTAATTATGTCGGTTCCACTAGGGATCTTTGGGGCTATCTTTGCAACGATGGCGCGTGGGTTAGATAATAATATCTATACTCAGGTTGGATTTGTATTGTTAATTGCATTGGCCAGTAAAAATGCGATTTTGATTGTGGAATTTGCCAAGCAACAACGGGAAACGGGGAAATCAATAACAGAAGCCGCGATCGAAGCCTGTTTTTTACGATTTCGTCCGATTTTAATGACTGCCATCAGTGCGATTCTGGGTGCAGTTCCTCTGGCGATTGCCTCAGGAGCGGGAGCCGGTAGTCGACAGGCATTGGGAACCGCAGTTGTCGCAGGCCTGACTGCTGCTACATTTTTTGGTGTGTTTATGGTTCCTGTCATGTATGTGGTAGTTCAGAAGATAAGTGAATGGATCATGGGGGCGAAACCTGCTCCTGAAGAAGAAACAGGCAGCTCAGTATCTACATGACTGTGCAAGGTACTGATTCAAGAAAATTGACGCTGTCGGCTGGCTTCATAAAGTAAAATTCCAGCAGATACTGCGACATTCAATGATTCTGTATTTCCCTGTTGGGGAATCCTTACCAACTGAGTACATTGTTCAATCAGTTCTTCACTGATTCCCAATCCTTCATTTCCCATGATAAACGCGGTCGGCTCACAAAAGTTCAATTCAGATATGGTCTGAGTCGAATTCATTTTTGTTCCTATGATCGAAATGCCTTCTTTTTTTAAATCGTGACACAATTGTCGGGTGTCGGGGACTTCTGCAATCGGAATGTGATTGACTGCTCCGACAGACGTACGGCAGACAAGGCTGTTGACTTCACACTGGTTCTCTTTTCCTGTGAATATCGCATCAGCTCCCAGTATCTCTGCAGAACGAATGATTGCACCAAAGTTAAAGGGGTCCTGGATGCGATCCAGGATTAAATATAAAGGAGATTCCGATTGATTCTGAATGACTTCCTGAGCCGAGGAATAAGGGAATGGCGCCATTTTGGCAATCAATCCCTGGTGATCACCCGCGCGACATAATTTGGTAATTTCACTATCTGAAGTGATGGATACTGGAATCGATAACTGTTTGGCTTGAGTTTCAAGTAGTGCAATCTCAGCAGGGTTTAATCGATCAGATAACTGCAATTCCCACATAGGCCAGAAACCTGTCGAGAGGGTTTCCACAACAGCATTCCTGCCCCAGATCCAGCACTTCTGATGATTTCCCAACAGAGGCTTGCCTTTCTTTCCTTTAGAATGCTTTCCGACCATAGGAATTCTTTTAAATATTGATTATTCTATGAGGAAATCTGGCTTGATAAATTGAATATTCACTCATTGAGCTGGTTATTCTGGTTCGTACAGATTCCAATGTTTTTGCAAAATTGTAGCAGTTTTCTATTTCTAATTATAGAATCAAGGCGATCTCTGTTTGCTTTAAAAATGTAGTTGTAATTTTAAAAATGACATAGAGGCGGTTATTTTGTCAGATAGTCCAATTATATATAAATCATACGAGTGGGAACGGTTGAGAATCGCGTCTCGTTTTAATGCACAGTTGATGGATCATTTGCGTCCGTTTGTTAAACCGGGGGTTACGACAAATGAAATTAATGAAATTGTTCATGAATATACTGTTTCGCATGGCCATACACCGGCAACCTTAGGGTATATGGGGTTTCCCAAAAGTTGTTGTACCAGTATCAATGAAGTCGTATGTCATGGTATCCCCGATGATACTGTTATCAAAGAAGGTGACATATTAAATGTGGATATTACCAGTATCGTTGATGGTTGGTTCGGTGATCAGTCAGAGACGTTTTTAGTCGGGCCTGTCTCGGATGAAACGCGTAAGCTGGTTCAAGTTACCTTCGATTCTCTCTTTTTAGCAATTAAGGCAATTGGGCCTTCTTCCCGTGTCATCGACATTGGCGAAGTCATCTACGGTTATGCGTCTGAATTTGGTTATGGTGTTGTACGTCAGTACCAGGGACATGGAATCGGACGTGAGTTTCATACTGAACCTGGAATTCCGCACTATCCCGTTGCTGGATCAGAACGGGATCTGCTACTACCCGGTATGTGCTTCACGATCGAGCCGATGTTAAATCTGGGAACCTATAAAACGGTAGAAGATCGTAAAGATGGTTGGACTGTACGCACCAAAGATAATAAATTGTCGGCACAGTTTGAGCATACCATTCTGATGACGGAACAAGGTCCGGAAATTCTGACTTTGACTAAAGATGGTCCTCAAGATGGGCATCAATTCTAAGCAGTGTCAAATGGGGATGTGTTTGGTTGCTGACAGATTGAATATTCATAAAGTGCTCTGTGTAAACTGAAAAAAATATTCCCTAAACGAAATCATTCCTTGAAACCAGCATCAGAAAATGCTGGTTTTTTCATTGGCAACCAAATGTCTTTTAGTCATAGACTCATTTCCTGTTGGCGGTAGACTGTTGTAGTCCCTTGACTAATTATAGAATGGTAGCAGACTGAGCTGTTTTTGGCTGACTGTTAAACTTCAAATCGATCATATTGATTCCGCCTGAACTCGTAACCTTGCTTTTGGGAGCCAACATCATGAGACAATCTATGCTCGTTATGAGCGTTATTTTTTCGATGACCATTTCTGTTGTTGCAGAAGATAAAAAATTGGACTGGGTTCAAGTGACTCAGAATGCGGGTTGGCGGGCACGTGATTCACAAGGTGAATTAGTCTATAAGGATCAATTATGGATATTTGGTGGGTGGTTCAGCTCTTATGCAGCACCCCCGCGGGATGTCTGGAAATCTGCTGATGGAAAATCCTGGAGTCTTGTCACGAAAGAAGCTCCCTGGATTCATAGTGACTTGCCGATGTCAGTCGTGTTTAATGACAAAATGTGGATGATGGGCGGCTGGTACAACGGTAGGCTTAAAGGGCATTCGGCAGGTAATCAGGTATGGTCTTCAGTCGATGGAAAGAATTGGGACCTTGTAACAAAACAGGCAGACTGGACACCTCGTCTGGCTGCTGCGATTGTCGAATTTAAAGGTAAGATGTGGATATTAGGCGGAACCGAAAACTATTATTTTGGTGATGCTAAAAGCCTGAAGAACGATGTCTGGTATTCTTCAAATGGTAAAGATTGGAAATTAGCGACAGCAGACGCCGGGTGGTCACCTCGAGCCTACCATCAGGCAGCTGTCCTTGGTGGGAAAATCTATGTGTTTGGTGGCGGGAATTATACACCGGGATACCATGCAACCAATGATGTCTGGAGTTCTGAAGATGGGATCCATTGGAAGCAGGAAACAGAGAAGGCTCCCTGGCATGAACGATTGTGGTTTTCATCGGTAGTCTATCGAGATCGAATCTGGGTTCTCGGTGGATGGTCTAATCATCCCTCTAAAAACAAGAATGATGCATGGTACTCAAAGGATGGGAAAAACTGGAAACTGCTTGAGACAAATGCTGTCTGGAAAGCACGCCACGAACTTTCGGCATTTGTTTTTCAGGACAAAATATGGATTGCAGGGGGGCACGCCCAACCCCTCAACAGTGAAGTCTGGTCACTTTATATACCAAAAGGCTGGTTGAAAGACGAATAATATTCGCATTGTTCACTGGTATGAATTTACTTTGATTGATGATCTGTTCTTTAAGTTGTTTTCTACGCATATCGTCTGGAATGAATATTATGAGAGTGTTGCGATTCATATTAATAGTTGTTTTTGTTGTTTCTTCAGGAACAGATGTCTGGGCGGTAAATCGTTCCAAAGTGCAGTCAGAGTTTCCCAAAACCGAGGGGAAAATGAAGGCGGGGAAACCTGCCAGGATTGTCTGTTTTGGTGACAGTGTGACCGGTGTTTATTATCACACAGGCAGCCGTCGTGCATACACGGATATGCTGGGTATTGCTTTAAAGAAGGCCGTACCGTCAGCAAATATTGAAATGATTAACGCCGGCATCAGTGGTCATACTACGGTGAACGCGTTAGCCAGAATTGATCGTGATGTTCTCAAGCATCGACCTGACCTTGTCACCGTGATGTTCGGCTTGAATGATATGACTCGAGTTCCACTGAAACAGTATCAGGAAAACCTGGAGTCGATAATTGAAAAGTGTCGTGGAGTTGGAGCTGAAGTAATGCTTTGTACGCCAAATGCTGTTATTTCTACCCAAAGCCGACCAGCAGAAAAACTGATCAAATACTGTGAGGTTGTCAGATCGGTCGGAAAAGCAATGAAAGTTCCAGTTTGCGATTGTTATCAAAAAATGTCTGAATTGCGAGATCAAGACGCATTAGCCTGGCGCTTGATGATGAGTGATGAAATCCATCCGAATATGGCTGGGCACAAAAAGATAGCAGAACTCATTGCAGAAACGGCCACTGCCAAAACTGTTTCTCTGGCAGATGTCAGACCTCCTGTACCAGCCATTCCGCGTACATTGTCACGTCTTAAAAAGAATCAGCCTGTTCGGATTATTGCGATGCCCCCTCTGGATCAACTGGTTGAACGATCATTTAAAAAAATAGCACCGAATGCTCAATTAAAAATGACAGTCTGGAAGACAGATGATAAAACACGTAAGCAGATTGAGTCTGATGCGAAAGCGCTGGTTCGTTCTCAAAAACCTGATCTGGTTCTGATTATGATTCCTCGAACAGCAAAATTTAAATCCAGAGAATCATTTATCCATAGTTATATCTGGACAATGAATTACTCTCTCAATTTTGGTAAAGGCGGCTGGGACTGTGTTATTTTTCACCCGGCTGTATTTGACTCTCAACAATCAGATTCTGAATATGATACCCTTACAAGGCAACTAGTGCTGGGGCAGGATCTGACCCTTGTTGATCGTAAGTCGGATCAAGAACAAAACGCAGAAAAAATTGTAATGCATTGGCTGCAATCACAACTGGATTGAAGTTTTGAAACAGGAGATCAATGAAAGATAGACTTCTGGAAACCCTTTGTTTCATTGTGGATTATATTTGATAGCGATTGTTTTTATGAAAACCAATAAGGCGTGTCGGTACGAAATATAATGACATCAGGATGTCTGAGTGGGTTCTGATTCGTCTTTTTCATATGTTAAAATATGCGTGTTTAAAGCGCGAGTGATATGTGCGGACATCCGTTCGACTGCCAGGCTTTCATTGCGTTCACGCAGTGCTTGTAGAATTGATTTGTGCTCGATTGCATAAGTGTGTGGCAGATGCTGTGAACTAAATTCCCCTTTGAAAGCAAATCGTTTACGTATCAAAGGGGCAATGACCTCTGAAAGCGTACGGCTGTTTGTACTTTCGACTAAAGTCCGATGAAATCGCATATCATTATCAAGTCGTTCGTAACGAGATATTTTTCCTTCCGCTTCAATGATGGCATCGCATTCCGCATCAAGCTGATCGATTGTTTCATCAGTGATATGCTGCATGGCAACCTTTAAAGCAACCGGTTCAAGAATCAGGCGGCAATTATATAAATCAGTGATTTCCGGAACGGTTAAAGAAACGACTTGCCATCCGCGGCGAGGAATACGGATGAACATTCCATCCTTGCAGAGCCAGTCTAAAGCTTGTCGTACTGTGGTCAAACTCACATTGAATTCTTGTACAAGATCCTGGGCGCGTACTGTCTGGCCGGGAAAGTATTCACCTTTCAGAACTTTCTCCTGGATCGCTCTATAGGTAAGTTCCGTCTGGTTTTTAAAATCAAATTTTGTTTCAGCAGTATCACCTGAGTTAGAAGGGGATTTCACTACGACAGGATGACGGTTCTCATCGATTTTGACCCACTCTTCCTTTATAAGGTGGTCAATTGCTTTCCTGACCGTAGTGCGACTGGCTCCGAGTTCCTGAGCAAGTGTGGTAGCATTTAAATGCGATCCTTTAGAAAGATCTTGTGCTGCCAGCTTGGAAAGTAAATGTTGATGGACTCGGGCGACGAGTGTTGTTCGGTCGTCTGATGACATTAGTTAGAGCCTGATTAAGTCTTTTTACAGTACAGGAGTTACAGAATAGAAAATAAATATCTGTTCAAAATAACAAAATCTGTCTCAAAAATAAAACGACTTTGTAAAACATGTGCTATTTAAGGTAATTGAAAATAAAGTGTGTTGCTGCCGGAGCAGATCTCTTATTGTATTGCTCTGTTTTCTCGATCTCAGCAAATTGTATTTCGTTGTTTATTTCATAAGGCGATTATTCAGTTCGAACGACGACCAGTGTTGGTCTTTGCTGATGTTCTCAAAGGACGTCTTGCTCGTGAGATCTCACTTTCAGGTCATTTATCCAAAACACATTCTTACCCTGTTCGAGTTAAAGAAATATTACTAATGAAACAGTGGTATTGATATATATCAGCGCCCGGTTTGAGTATGATGCTACTTTTAACAGTGTTGCAGAATTTAGTAGAAAATCAATCGAATTTTAATCGGATATTGACATGAAACAGCTTTCTTTTGACACATTCAATTATGAATTTAATCGTCAGCAGGAACCACGTTTAAGCATCAAGTCGGGTGAAACGATCCAGGTGGAAACGGAAGACGCCCTTTCAGGGCAAATTCGTAAAGCGGGCGATTGTCGGGATAAGTCAACAGTCCCATTCAGTAACCCTGTAACGGGCCCCATTTTTGTCGAACAGGCCGAGCCCGGTGATATGCTGGCTATCAAAATTGAAGCAATACAGTCTCGCGACGGTCAATGCGCGACTTATACAGGCAGCCCAAAACAGCTTTGTCAGTGGCTTGGTACTGATGTTCCTGATGGATCTCACGTTTGCCCCATCAAAGATGGATTAATCTACTGGAGTGATGATATTAGAATCCCTTATTCTCCGATGCTGGGATGTATCGGCACTTCGCCTGCCTATGGAATTCCGAGTACAATGCCCGCAGGTCCACATGGTGGGAATATGGATATTCGAGAAGTCACTGAGGGTAATACTCTTTACTTACCTGTATTTGTAAAAGGAGCGTTTCTCTATCTGGGAGACGCACACGCTGCGATGGGGCAGGGAGAGTTGTCTGCAACAGGTTTGGAAATGGCAGCTCAGACAACGATGACTGTTGAATTAGTCAAAGGTAAAACGATTGCAGGGCCGCGCATTGAATCGCCTGCTGAAATTATCACAGTGGCGAGCGGGACCCCGATGGAACGCGCAACAGCCGAAGCTTTTGCTCAGATGATCCTCTGGATGGAAGCAGACTTTGGTTGGAATCGCTGGCGCGCGTATGACTTGTTAACACATGTGGCGGAAATTTCGATGGGCTACTATGAGGGTGGTGGTTTAGCTGTCAAGATTGCGAAAGAATATGTCAATCGTCCAACTTAGAGTGTTCCACTGTTTATTCCGCTGATTTTAAATTTTATAGTATTATATTACACCATGATTTCACTCCAGTAACCGGGATCGAGCTTATGTTAATTGGATATGTCAGCAATGAGAATTACCAGGCTTTATATGATGTTGCAGTCGAGTTTCAATCTGAAGCAGGTTTCTTTTCGACTCGCTCTTCCGCGTCAGGAGCTGTCGTCTTAGATATCCCGGAAGGATCTTATGAAGTCATTCTGCAGCATCAAGAATATTGTTCTAAAAGAGTACAGCTAAAAGTAGTGGATGGCCAGATACACCAGTTCCGCTTGCTTTCTACCAAATTATTTGGATATGCCTGGCCGCGCTGTGTGAGTGCAGGCGAGTCTTCTGAATTTCGCGTGCATTCCACATCGGAGTATTATCTGGAACTTTGGCGCTATGGAAAAGAAAAAGAGTACATTCGTCGGATCGGGACGTTTGACGATCATGCTCCACTGGCGAATCTACAGATTACTCCCGATGGAGATTACACTCAGCACGGTGTCGATTGGAATAATGTTGGCTATAAAACAGTGACCCAGAGGCAAAGTGTTGTTGCACCAGATAAATCTGGGCTATATATGTTCCACCTCAGTAACCTGGAAGGAAAACAATTTACATTTCCATGGGTCGTTTCGCCCAAGACACCACAATCCGATGTGGCAATTCTTGCCAGCGATTTAACGTGGAATGCGTATAATAATTTCGGTGGACGTAGTAACTATTTGAATCCGGAAGGTTTGCCTCCGACACCGGTTGTCAACAGCCGCCAGGAATTGAGACGTTATCTTAAACCTGCGTTTGCTGCCTATCATGTGGAAAACTATCCTCCTCTCTCTTTGGAACGTCCACAGCCTTACTTACATATCGACCTGGAAGAACAACTTCGCGATCCGATTTATAGCCGCATGGGGTGCGGAATGTTGCATTCGGAGTGGCGATTGCTGGCCTGGATGGAAGAGCAGGAACTCTCATATGATTATTACAGCGAGAGTCAATTTCACTTCGACCAGCTTCCGTTAGAAGAGTATAAGGTTTTAATTCTGAGTTCCCATCCGGAATACTGGTCAAAGCAAATGTATGATCGCCTGAAGTCCTGGGTATTTGAATCAGGAGGGCGATTGATTTATCTGGGCGGCAATGGGTTAAATTGCGAAGTGGAATTTCTGGATGACCATCGCATTGTCTATCACGACACCGATTGTACGCAATGGTGTGGACCGGCTATGGATCCACCAATCCCTGAATCAGACTCGGCTTATGAAAGCCGCTTTCACGCACGTCAGGAATCGGAAGCAAACTTACTGGGAGTGGTATTCTCGTTTGCGGGTATTATGACCGGTGCACCTTACAAGGTGATTGATGACCAGCATTGGTGCTTTCAAGGGACCAGCTTAAAGCAAGATGACCTGTTTGGAACGGAAAGCCAGCATATGCGAATTCCGGGAGGTGCTTCCGGACATGAGACGGATAAAATCTCTCCCAGCTCGCCGCCGAACGTACATCTGGTGGCACAGGGAATGAACCCCGATCAGGGTGGCGCTGACATGGTGCATTTTGAGACACCTTCAGGAGGTGAAGTCTTTTCAGTCGGATCGATCTGTTGGATTACTTCGATGCTGGTTGACGAAAATGTGTCTCAGGTCTCGCGAAATGTGATTGATCAATTCACAAGATAATCGTTAACTCTCATATTGAAAAAAACAATGAAACGCATTCTTCGAGAAAATACAACGGCTTTTTTTTCCGCTCACTGCGATCCTGTATTATCAGTGTGTCCGGGTGAAACTTTTATCATCGAAACAGAGGACTCTCGTGGTGGTCGCACCAGGTTACCAGAACAGTGTACTCCCGAAGCATTAAAAAAAATGAGACAACAGGGGTATGTCGGTAATCCTGTCGTCGGTCCTGTGTATGTTGAAGGGGCACAACCTGGTGATACGCTTGCGGTTGATATACAGGAGATGAAGTGTGACTCACAGGGGTACTATGGATATTGGCCATTCGAGCAAAATCTGCATGATCTCATTGATGAGCCAGTGACCCGTCTGGTGAAAATTGTTGATAACAATGTGGTTTATTCATTTCAGGCGGGAGGTAAAGTGCATGAGTTATCGATTCCCGTTTCTCCTGTAATCGGTACGATTGGAACGGCACCTAAGGAGGAAGTTGTTTACACCTACCACACGGGGACGCATGGGGGTAATCTCGATGTTTCAGAAATCGGACCGGGTTGTACTGTCTATTTGCCTGTCGCAGTTGGGGGAGCATTTTTGTCATTGGGGGACTGCCATGCGCGGCAAGGCGATGGTGAATTATGTGCTGTCGAAATGCGTTCTGATGTCAAATTATCTGTACGCGTACTCAAAAACTGGACAAAGCAACAAAAGTGGTTACGTGCGGAGACTGATGAGGAACTAGTTACCATTGCCTGTGATCGACCTTTGGAATCAGCCCAATGGCTGGCGATTCGCGAAATGATTTCCTGGCTGGAAGAGCGGCAGGGCTGGACAAAAAGCGAAGCCCGTGAATTTTTGAGTATCGCCAGCGATGTCAAACCGGGACAATCATTGGCGGGCCCCTACTCCATGCGCGTTATCGTTCCGAAAAAACTGCTGTCCTGAAGTGGATCTCTTTTTACTTCAGGGTGTTGGAGACTGAACCATTTGGTACATCAGAGAAGATGGCGAACTATTTGTCAGTACGCCATTGCTTTAACTGGTCTTCATCTAATTCCACTCCTAAACCAGGAGCTGTTGGCAATTCGGCGGTGACTGGTCCCTGAGACAATGGTTGACGAATTAAATCAGCCTCATGAAACAGAGGTCCTACACAGTCTGCGGGAAACCGTTCACAATTGATGACTTTCATCGCAGCTGCGACATGCAACATGGCTGCACTACCAATACCCAGTTCCAGGTTACTGCCAATTGCACAAGTGAGGCCTGCTGCTTCAGCCAGATGACAAATAGCGACAGTACGCGAGATGCCGCCGTTTTTACCAGGATAGATACTCAGGATATCTGCAGAACGTTGGCGACAAATTTCCCAGGCATCGGCAACGCTAAACACGCTTTCGTCAGCCATGAGAGGAATCGACGTAAATTTTCGTAGATCATTCCAGGAATCATGGTGCCCAGTCTGGATGGGTTGTTCGCAAAATGCGAGATCGAATTGCTCGATTTGAGATAAGGCGGCACATGCAGTGCTGAAATCCCAGCCACAGTTGGCATCGACACCCATACTCACATCCGGTCCGATCGTCTGGCGAACAGCTTGTAATCGGGTAAGATCACTTTCAAGATCGAGTCCCACCTTGACTTTCAAGCTGGAAAAACCCTGGTCCAGAAAAAACTGTGTCAATTCAATGGCTTTTTCAGGAGCAAAGGCACCGATCACTGTTTTGACCGGAATGGACTCACGAACCTTTCCGCCAAGGAGTTGATAAACGGGCTGGCCTGATGCTTTACCTGCCAGGTCCCAAAGTGCCATTTCGATGGCTGCTTTTGTGAAAGGGTTCAACTTGATCACGCGGTCTATTTTTTGAACGGCAGCATTAATATTCAGTGGATCTTGACCAATCAATGCCGGCGCAATGAGTTGATTGATCGCAGCCAGACAGCTATCGCTGGTTTCTCCACTCCAGCGTGGTGCCAGAGTTGCTTCTCCCAGGCCAATGAGTCCTTCGTCAGTGTAGACTTGAATGATGACGTAAGGGGAATCGATGTGTTCTCCATGTGCCGTCTTCGTAGTCAGAAAAGGTTTTAAAGGAACTTTGATGGGGATCGCTTGAATTTCAGTGATTTTCATGGTGTTGTACCAGGGTTTGTTGATTTTTTAGAATAGGAAACAGATGCGGAACTTTCATTGAAGAATGTATGACAGTCACTCATTTTCTAAACCCAACTCTTTGGGGGAGAGAACCTGTTTCCAGTTTTCATAGATAATGCGGTCAATCACTTCTTGCGGGAATTTGGGGAACGCAGTTCCTTCCACAATTTGATTGACTTTATTCAAGCCAGCGATCACTTGTTCGGGGGTCGCTGATGGAAAATCAGAACCGTAAATCAGTTTGTCTTCTACTCCATATTCAAGTGCCGTCATGAATGCCTGGTAGTGGCGGAGAGGGCGATAATGCAGCGCAGACACATTAGAATATAAATTCGGGTGTTTGCGGATCAGAACGATACATTCTGTTTCCCAGGGATGTCCCATATGGGAAATGATCATTCTCAGGTCAGGACAGGCGACGGCAATATCTTCCAGTTGAACAGGATTAGAATACTTCAAAGGACCAGTGCGGACAAAAGATGTTCCCTGATGAATGTTAATTGGGATATTCAGTGCTTCTGCTTTTTTAAAGAGCGGAATATGTTTTGGGTCCTGAGGATTCCAGTTCTGGTAAATGGGTGAAATTTTAAGACCTCTCATTCCCAGATTTTCTACATAGTGTGTCAGCTGTTCGACACAGTCAGCGTCATTAGGGTCAACCGAACACCAGGCGACAAATCGATCAGAATGTTCTTTTGCAAACTGAGCTATCAATTCCTGATCGCAGTTAATGCCACAAAAGGGCGCCTTAATCCCAAACACAATAGCCTTTGTGCAGTTTTTTGTAGCTTCGAGTAACGCTTCTGGTGTTGAATCAAAAGCGTTTTGCTCATCTTTATCGGAACCAGCAAAATAAACGTCTGCTGAGTTTTTCATTTTTGCTTTTTTTGCTGCCCATGCGAATTCAACGAATTCATCAGACAGGTGATCGGGATACCACATTAAATTTGTATGCGTGTCAATGAGCATTATGATTGAGTCCAGTGATAAAAGATGTTTACAGAATCAGTGAATTAATGGAGGATCGGAAAAATGTGTGTTTAATCCGTTTCGTATTGTTTTTTGGCGCGGAGCAGGTGTGCCCGCATTCTTTCACGTGCCAGTTCCGGATCGCGATTGTGTAAGACTCTGGCAATAGCAAGGTGCTCTTTCATTCCTTTTAATGATGTTTTTGGTGGAAGATCCTGGTAGACGCCAAATAAAGCCATTTTCATGATTAAAGGATCAATGGTATCCAGCATTACTAAACTCTGGGAAAGTTCTAGTAGCGTGCGGTGAAATATGTAATCAATGAGCCGTCGGTCTGCATCATTGAGGTCATCAAACTGCTCGATAATCCGCTTGCAATCCTCAACCAGATTTTCAAGTTGCGTATCAGAGGCGTTCATTACGACTTTGTCAATGACTTCTGATTCCAGTAAGAGACGCAGTCGATAAATGTCGACAATTTCATCTGGGGTCGCGTCGACGACCTGCCAGCCGCGCCTGGGAACCCGAATGAATACTCCACGTGCACAAAGCCAGTCCAACGACTGGCGAACGGTTCCTAGACTGGCGTTAAGATCTTTCGAAATTTCCTGAGCACTTACGTTTTGTCCCAGCAGAAATTCATCATTCAATAACTTTTCAAATATTTTGCGATAGATGACTTCTGTTTCAGTTTCCCGGTTGAAATCTGATGCAGAAGAGGAGTTCAGTTGTTCCGATTTTGGCTGTTTGACTACAGTGATACGGCCATTTTCTCCTGTTGTGACCCAGCCTTCTTCGGAAAGAAGATTAATTGCCTGACGAACCGTTGTTCGTGAGATGTTCAATTCACGCGCAATTTTGAAGGGAACCAGGATTTCCCCAATGGCAATCTGGTTGTGCAGTAACCGGGAGAATAAATAGTTGTAGACACGGACCGTTAATGGGCCACGCTCCTCATTTGAAAAATCCCCGTGAGCATCGGTTCCCGGATTCTTTTTGTTCGTCGTCCAGTCAGAGAGCTTCAGGCGTATCATATTAATTCAATCGAATATTATGTTGTGATTGCTTTTATGTGGTATTAGACAATCAAAGAGATAGTAGTCATTCAACGTTAAAGGTAGTCGTTGCAGGATATTATACGACGCAATAGTGTATTTAGTCTATAAAAAACACTTGTAAAATCAACGGGTAACAAAGAGTTTTCTTGTGACAAATTGTCGCCTGTTCAATTTCAATTTGTATCGCGATCATCCGGGAATTTTTTTTTCAGTCAATTCATTATTCAGAGAGTTTCTGGTTTGGGTTGACGAAGACCCAACACAGAGTTGCCATCAGGTAAATTCCTGCGAAAAGGTATAACACAAGATTCCAGTTGGGAACCGGCATTGTTTTAATATAATCGAAAAGATTTCCGACGACGATTGGTGAAGAATAGGCACCAACCACACCCACCATATTCATAACAGCAATCACTACAGATGTATGGTTTCCACCCAGGTCCATCGAAGTGACCCAGGCCGATGGGTTGCCGATTCCAGAAAGAAACGTTCCACACGAAATCAAATAAACTGCATACAGCGGATCAATCCAGGATGATATTAATATGCAAAAGGCGCAAAACATGTGAGAAAAAACACATAGTAATGATCGACTAATATATTTATTGCCGGTCCATTTGAAAATGATATCAATCAGTATGCCTCCAGTTAAAGTCCCCAGGACGACGCCTGTCAAAGGAAGCATTGCTAAAAATCCTGCATTCTGAACTGTGGTACCTGTTGAATTTTGCAGATAGGTGGGGTACCAGGTTATGAAAAACGCAAAACCAAAAGCGCGGAATATGGACTGCAAACAGAAAAACCAAATGCTACGATTGAAGATCATCTGCAATGCGATGGAACTTTTTTTTACTTGAATTGTTGCATTGCTACGGGGCTCTGGTTTAATTGGCCGGGTAATTAAATCGACTTCAGCAGAATTAGTAAGTGGATGCTTTGCAGGTTGATCTCGAAAAAAGTAGAAAAAGAACATCGCCCAGCAGACAGAAAAAATACTGAATAAAACAAGCGGAATACGCCATCCAAATCGCTCAATCAGAACTCCCGTTAATCCCATGGCAATCACACTTCCAACGGACATGAAGCTACCCATGAGCGAACTGGCAGTTCCCCGTTGTGATTCTGGTACCCAGTTTTTAATGACCTGAGCAGAGCAGGGCACCATTCCTGCCTGGGCAAGTCCCAGGAGTAATCGTGAAAACCAGATAAAACCAAACGAATATGCCAGTGCCGTCAACAGATTGGCCAAAGCAGAAAGCGAATGCAGCATTGGTAATGTAATGCGGTTTCCCAGTTTTTGTCCTAGCAGACCGCCGGGAATCTGGAAGATGAAGTAGCCTGCAAAGAAGACAGCCAGGATATGTCCCATATCAACATCGTTAATAGTCAAATCTTTTTGAACTGAATTGACCATGGTCGCAATGCCGGCGCGTGGTAAGTAGGCGAGTAGAAATCCAACGCCTAAAGATGCCACAACAATGAAACGAATGTAGGTTGGCTTTGAATGATCATCCCCAGGGTTTTCTGAAACCAAACTCATGAATAATGCTTCCTGCTGAATAAGATAGGACAGGATTGTAGTCTGAGTATGACAGACAATAATCAAGAGTTGATTCGAAAAGAAGTGTGTTGTAAATCAAGCTCTTTGCGAAACAGGTTATGTGATGATATCCATAATTGGCTTCCCATAATCAATTTCCAGACGTTTACGACCTGGTATTTCGAGTCGATGTTGATCGACGCCCAGTAAATGAAAGAGTGTTGCATGCATATCAGTAACATAGTGTGGCGATTCGACGGCATGAAATCCTAATTCATCGGTAGCCCCATGCACATGTCCCTGTTTAATTCCTGCACCTGCGAACCAGACGGTGAATCCATGTGGATGATGGTCGCGACCACTCGGCATTTTGGTAGAGGTCCCGCGAACTTCAACCGCGGGAGTACGGCCAAATTCCGTGCAGAAAACGACGACTGTGTCATCCCACATTCCACGGCGTTTTAAATCTTTTAAAAGACCGGCTATTGGTTTATCAACGCGTTTACAGGAACGTGTATGATTCTCTTTCAGTTTTTGATGCGAATCCCACTCTCCATAACCACTTAAATAGACCTGAGTAAAACGTACGCCTCTCTCTGCCATACGACGTGCCGCTAACAGACGACGTCCATAGGCGGCGGTTTCTTTCTCATCAATCCCATAAAGACTCTGCGTTTCTTTACTTTCTTCTGCCATATCAAGAACTTCAGGGACAGAAGACTGCATGCGATATGCCAATTCATAGGAATTAATCCGGGCCCGTAATTTTTCATCACTGGGATATTCCACGGCTGCAAGCTGATTCAATTCATTAATCAAAGCGTACTGGTTTGCTTGCTCTTGTTCTAATGCTGTTTTGGGCCTGGCACCGAAAGGGAGCGGGTTTTTAGGATCCAGAGAAAGTTCAACTCCCATATACTTGGGGCCGAGATAATCCGGGTTAAAGTTTTCTTTGACGCGCGTGTCAGTATATGAGCCCAGAAAGACGTATTCAGGCAGGTTTTTATTCAGACTGCCCAGACCATAGCTCAGCCACGAACCCACAACAGGTTGTTTCTGGTCTAACTTGTGTCTGCCGTGATGAATTTGGAATTCGGCAGCATGGTCATTGTCTGTCGTATACATTGATCTTACAAATGAAATGTCATCGACGCAGGTTGCCAGATGGGGCCACCAGTCAGTGATTTCAATTCCTGATTCACCATGTTTTTTAAATCCAACCTGCATCGGCATGATTTTTGAGTGTTCGCGCTTTACCTTGACCACTGATCGAGCCCGTTCCATATATCGTGGGTCTTTAAATGGATCAGGATAAATGGTATCCGAGAATGTTTTTCCGCCGTACTTATTTAATTCGGGTTTGGGGTCAAATGTTTCCATCTGGCTGTAACCACCAGAGAGGAAGACCCAGATGACCGATTTCGCTTTTGGTGTAAAGTGAGGGCCATTTGAAACATTATTTGTTTTCGTTCCCGCTGCCTGTGCCAGTTTTTCCTGACCGAGAAGTGTACCCAAAGCCATGCCTGTAGCACCAAAACCAAGATCTGCCAGGAAGCTTCGGCGTTGTATATGATTGCACTGTGGTGTTGGATGCGAAGATTGACGATTCATTATTTTAATCCTGCTGAAAAATATATTGCAGAAAATGGAAGTTGCTTTTAACGGATAGTAACAAAATCATTATGGCTAAATAACGCCTGGACGAAACTTTCACGTGCGCGCGTTTCCGGTTCGGGCGCTGGTTGCTTGAAATCATTCTTGACTGGTTTTTTAGTTTTCGCAGTTGATTTGGGAATAGACTTTAAAAAAAGCTGTTCTTGAGCTGAAAGAAATTTGGTTGCTGCGATCTGTTCTTTTGCAGTTGCTGATCGAGAAAGTATCAGTTCAAATGCACTTTGAATGAAAGCATGTTGTTTCTGCTTCGATGTCATTTTATCAGTGTTCTTCGATTCCAGTTCGGTCCAAAGTTGTGCGGCAATCATCCGCCCTTTCTGAATGGAAAGCTGGCTGTTAGTTAAGGCCAGTGCCTGTTGAGGCATAATACTGGATTTTCGCTCATAACAATCGGTTGCACTGGCGGCATCAAACAATCCCAAAAATTCCATTTTCGCTTCACCATGATGTGAGTAGTAAAGACTGCGACGATTTGTGATCAGGCCCTGATCCTGTTCGATTTCCTGTCCGTACATTTGGGGATCAAGGTCTTTTGCCAGATAAAAAAGACTGTCGCGGATGACTTCTGCTTCCATACGCTTTGGAGGAAATTTCCAGAGTAGTTTGTTGTCGCGATCTTTTGTGATGTTGATGTGCTGCGCATCAACGCCGCGTGAACTGCGCTGATAGGTGTCACTCAGGACAATCAGACGATGAAGGTGTTTCATGCTCCATTGGTTGTCCATGAATTCCGAGGCAAGCCAGTTGAGTAAATCCGGATGAGTCGGTTGGGCGCCACTGCGACCGAAGTTATATACAGACTTCACAAAAGGCTGTCCGAAGTGTCTCATCCAGATATGATTGACGGCGACTCTCGCGGTTAACGGATTTTTGCGATTGGCGATCCAGTGCGCCAGTGCTGTGCGTTTACCAGTACTTTGTTTCGGAAACTGACGACTTAGTTTTGTGTATTTGGTTGATTTTTCTTTAACAACTTTTTGAGCAGAATTGACAGCCACTTGAGATTGTGCGACCTGTTTCTGAGTGGTTTGGATTTTTTTTGCTCGTTCCTTGTTTTCCTGAGGTAACCTTTTTGCTTCGAGTAAAGCAAGTTGGGCAGCTTTCAGTTTTGACTGAGCCTGACTTAAGTTGGCCTGACGCTCCGCTTGACTGGCGGCGTATTCCAGGCTTTCAAAATTCTTGACTTTATCAAGATAACGTGCTTTTGCAGCCTGGACACGAGCAGCAAATTCATTTTTCGCGTCGCGCGCTGCTATCATTTTGAATTCGATGGAATCCCGTTTCAGCTTTGATAATTCAAAGTTTTGTTTTGCGGCTGCGATTTGCTGCTGTAATTTTTGTTCTGCTACTGTTAAAGGCCTGTTTAAAACAACCTGTGAAGTTGCTGGAGCACTACTGAATCGAGTTGTTTGCCAACTGTCAATTCCGGGAATATCTTTGCCCTGTTGATAATCAGGAAACTCGAAGTCAAACCGTTTGAGTTCCTGTGAACCTTTCTGTGCAGAAAATACAATGTCATCAAATTCCGCAATGCTTCCCTGGTGTGCATCAAGGAATATGTCCACGATTTTTCTTGCCACCGGGATTCCAGCCATTTAAAGCAATTGGCGTCTGATTGACGATGACTTTGAATCTGAAAGTCTGCATAATCGTCAGTTCGGCAATATCCTTATCTGGCATCAAAAGCATATTGATTTGAAATTGCAATTTTCCGGGATCAATTTTGTAAGTCCCAATTACAGTTTTGCTCGTTGTTTTTGGTGCAAAAGTGATAATCTTCCCGGCATGAAATGCAACATATAGATTTGTCTGACCGCCAGATAAATTATTAGATAATTGAAAATTAACGAGACTGTCCGACAAGATTTTGAGCTGAAAACGGAGCAGTGTTTCTGAGTTAAACGATTTCCAGTCTGACAAATCATGAGCGAGTGTACGACGACCTTGTTTCGCTATAAGTTGGAGTGACTGATGACTTGTCACCTCGGAATTGTTTTTGTCTGTGTTGGCAATCGCTGTTGACTGTAATTGTGTTAATGCAGCACTGGTTTTTGCGAGCAATTCCTGTTTCTGTTTTACGTCCCGTTCTAATTTTGATTTCTGTTGTAGCCAGGCCTTGTGTGCAGACTGATAGCTTGCCGTTTCTGTGTCTCTTCTTGATGACAAAAGGTTTCAAGCCGGGATACCAGGCAGTCCCAGGGAGCTCGACGAGTTTAAAGTCGAAGCTTGATCTCCCCCCAGAAATTAAATGGCAGATGCTTCGATGGGAGGCTTTTCTTTTACAATATTTGCTTCAAGACCACCGGTGTAGAATTTGGTTTTTGCTTCCAGTTTTCTGTCATAGATTCGAACCATTCCGGTTCGAACCGGTCCATTTCTAACACTTAATTTGTAATCGGGGAATTCACCGGGATCCGCTTCGCCGGGAACGCGATCATGTCTGAGATCAATGGGTTCAAAAAAAGAACGGAAGGAAAAATATTCTTCCTGGCTGATCGGGTCATATTTATGATCGTGGCATTCACAGCAATTCATAGTAAGGCCCAGGAAGGCTTTGCCCGTGTGTTCCACATTATCTTTCAGCCACGTATGGTAGTTCCAGCGATAGAAGTTACGAACGATAAATCCGGTGGCAACCAGATTTTCTCGGTCATTTGGGGCAATTTCATCAGCAGCGAGCATCTCCATGATCATGCGATCGTAGCCTTTGTCCTCATTGAGAGAACGAATAATCCAGTCTCGCCAACGCCAGGTTAATGAATAGCTGTTCGTCATATCCTTGGCGCCACGGCGTCCGTACCAGTCGCTATATCGCCAGACATCCATCCAGTGCCGTCCCCAACGCTCGCCATATTGTGAACGATTCAGAAGATCTTCTACGACCTTCTGGTAAGCCTCTGGTCGCTTATCGTTCAAAAAGGCATGCAATTCTGCAGGTGTAGGCGGGAGGCCGATTAAATCGAGATACACTCTTCTCAGCAGTGTTGCTTTGTCTGTATTGGGTTGGGGAGTCAATCCAGCACGTTCCTGTTGAAATTGAATGAACGCATCAATTGGATTTGAAACCTTTACCTTCACTTTTGGGATGGCGGGGCGTTTGATTGGCTGGAATGCCCAATGTTCGGCGATATCCGCTTCGGGTTCATCATTTTCCGGAATCGTTGCACCCTGTTCAATCCAGAGTCTGATCAAGTTTACTTCGTCGGGCTTAAGTCTTCGACCTTGACCTTCGGGAGGCATTTGGAAATCAGCATCTTTTGTGAGAACCTGGTAAAGCAGGCTTTCCTTTGTGTCCCCCGCGATCACGGCAGGACCAATTTCGCCTCCTTTGCGAATAAATTTCCCTGCGTCCAGTCTTAATGTGGATTCTTGCTTGAGAGCACCGTGACACGCGAAGCAATGTGCTTTCAGCAATGGTTTAATTTGCGTTTTATAATCCACATCCTTGACTGCTGCTTGCGCAGAAACAGCCAGAATTAAAATCGACAGTAAAACGACAAAAGTACTGGTCGCTTGCCGCAACATGTGACAACTCCTCATTTGAGAAATCAGATTGTATCGAGTGAGTGTCTTTTATTTACAACGTACATTTGATGTTGGAAATCGTCAATAGGGATGTTTTTGATTTCCTCAATCAGAAAAAAGTATCGTTGAACGTAAAAGTCATTTGATGATTTCTGTATTGAAAACAATTATTTTTGATCAGTACGTACCAGTTTCCAGACATCAGATTCAAAGTTATTGCCAGTGACCATCCACAAGCCATTATCATAGACAAAAACACTGGCAGCGTGGCGCGCTTTCCAGGGAGTATCAGGCAATTCATGCCAGTTGACACCATCATCAGAATGCCATACGTCATTCCGATTACCACCTTTGGCATTGTAACCTTCCATTACCCACATTCGACCATCAAAGACAGCAACATCATGATACTGACGCGGATACCAGGGAGCTGCTTTTGTGTGTTGTTTCCAGTTGATTCCATCCGCTGAGCTCCAGACATCATTGTAGTAATTTCGTTTGGGAGTCGTTGGCGTGTCATAGGTGCCTCCGCCCAGAATCCACATCCGATCTTTAAAAACGACGTTGCCGCCAATCATGCCTCGTGCAGACCAGTAAGGTTCTTTGGGTTCGACTTTTTTCCACTGGATACCATCTGTGGTATTCCAAAGGTCGCGGTAGAAAATTTCTTTGGCAGGCCCAAATGCCGGCATGGTTTGGCCGCCAATGACCCAGATTTTATCTTTGAATGCCAGCGTGTAATGTAATGCCCGTGGTGCCCAGGGGACATCTTTCGGGCTGAGTCGGTTCCAGCTTTTTCCATCTGATGAATTCCAGACATCATTTTGATAATGACCCTGATTTGCATCGCCGCCAACGATCCACATTTGATCTTTGTAGACAACGTAACCTGCGGTGTGTCGTCCTTCCCAATCTTTTAAGGGATCGTAATTTTTATCATATGTGTTTTGTTTGATCAGATTCCAGTGCAAGCCATCCGTTGAATTCCAGACTTCATTATTACAGATACGTGGAAAATGTTTTTTATCGCCTGGATTCCAACCACCTAATAACCAGAGCTTGTTCTTGTAAACGAGTGCGCCTGCCCCATCACGTACTGCAAACGGGGCTTTCATGGTAATATTAATCCACTTGTATGTGGGGACCTTGCGTGAAGGTGCCAGTGCGACTTCGAGCACAGCGGAGTCTGCATCGGGATTAGTTTGCAGGCGCTTTTCCGCAGAGATACCTGGTTTGGTTTGAGTGGATTGAATTTTGAATTCAGCTGCTTGTAAATGGGAGCTGACAGATAAAAATAAAACTGCGAAAACAGCAATCAGTATATTAGAGGTTGTTCTAGCCATGCTTAAGTCTTTCATCAACTCATAGGGGGAGCGCGAGTACACAGGAGGGCATCACAATATTAAAACACAGTATCTTGGTTTAGGGTGTGAAGTTTTGATTCCGGTTTGGGCTGGGGAATAAACGGATGGTTTCTATGTCTATTATTCACAATAAACACTATTGGTGAGCTGGTCAAGTAAAATATAAGTAGAATCAAGAGATGCTCTGTAATTTTTTGTAGAAGCCAAAACCGGTTAAGTCGGGCATTGATACCAGATTTTTCGAATGCGGAAAGAACTCAGATCAATGCAAAGTGATCTGAGTCTGTCTGGAAAAAAGGTCCCCAGGTGTTTCTGTATCACTTTCAATTTGTGTAGACTAAATACAAACAGTCCCTTATCAGGTTGAATTTACCTTGCTTTGAAAAAGAAAGCTTTCCATGGAATCGTTTTGTCATCAGTTGGTTCGAATTTTAAGTTCCATTATTTTGTGTTTGACCGCTGGTCATTTTGTTTCAATTCCTTTAAAGGCAGGCGAAAACAAAACAAAGCCAGATTCTTCAGCACGATCAGTTGTATGGGTCCAGCAGGCAGGTGGACTCAAGCATGACAAGATTCGTGGTATGGCAGTGGACGAGGCAGGGAATTGCTTTGTGACCGGAGAGTTTACTGAAGAAGCGCAATTTGGTGATAAAACGGCAAAGAGTCGCGGTAGTATGGATTTTGTTCTTGCCAAATATAGTCCCAAAGGAAAAATTGCTTTGGTTACAGACTGCAGGCGGGTCAAAGATCGACAGAGGTTATGAAGTTGCTGTGGACCAGGCGGGAAACTCGTTCGTGACAGGCCATTTTCAGAGCCCTGCATTTCAGATCGGTGATACCACTCTGACCAGTAATGGTGACTACGATTATTTTATTGCGAAATATGACCCCACAGGAAAACTGCTCTGGGCACAAAATGCCGGAGGTGCTGGTTACGATTATGGCCACGGAATTGCGGTGACGCCACAAGGGGATTGTTATGTGACGGGATCGTTCGCAGGTGAAGTCACTTTGGGAAAATCCCAGTCAAAAAAGAAAAGAGGGCGATCATTGTTTGTCGCCAAGTATGATACCACGGGAAAGATACTTTGGAGCAGAATGGCGACAGAAGGGCACAGTCACAGTGGGCAGGATATTAAAGTTGATAGTGCAGGCAATTGTTATGTGAGCGGATCGATGTCGGGTCTGGCCAGACTTGCCGGACATAAGGTGGGAACAGATACTAAAATCCAGGACATTTTTCTGGCTAAATTGACAACCGATGGGGAATTTGTCTGGTCGACGAATTCGGGTGGGCAGGCGAATGGTTTGAGTACAGGTGTTGCCGTTGACCAGCAGGGGAATTGCTTCTTGACTGGTATGTTTAAAAATAAAGCGGCATTTGGTACGACAACACTGACCAGTTCAGGGGCGTTCGATATTTTTGTCGCACGCATCAATTCCGATGGAACTCCTGCCTGGGCACATTCCGGGGGAGGCGAAAAAATTGATTACGGGTTGGGAATTACAGCGGATCGAGCTGGTAATTGTTATATTACCGGTGAATTTACCAATGATGTGAAATTTATGGGAAAGCATCTGACTCAGCTGGGTGGCCGCGATTTATTTATTGCGCGTTTTTCTCCTCAGGGAAAGCTGGATTGGCTGGAAGTGATGGGAGGCGAAAAAAGTGACCTGAGTTACACAATTGCCGTGGATAATAATAACCATTGTTTTATTTCTGGTGCCTTTTCTCCCACAACTCAGTATCAGGATCATCAATTGAAGAGTCGGGGAAGTAACGACATTTTTCTACTAAAGCTAGGCCAATAAAATGATCCAGCGCTGCTTCCTGTTTCTTTTGATACTTGGTATCAGTTTCTCATCTGGTTTTGCACAATCAAAGGTTGAGCAATCAGGGGCGAATCGTGTGCAGTTGGGTGGGGCTCCTCTGGCGGTCACTCGACGTACTGCTATTAATGGTTTACCATTTCACAGGCCACTGGATTCGAACAAAATTAAAAAATGGATTGCAATTAGCTCGCAGTGTACCATGTCAGAATTTGAACTGTTTTTATCACCATTATCAGCTGAAGAAAAAACGCTATTAAGAGTAGTCGAAGACAAGCCGGCTCCGATTGTTAATCGCCTCGGATTTGACAGGTTAAGAGATGTTCTCAAGGAGAAAGCGTTAGTCTCGTTGCGTGTCGAAGAAAAACTGCAGCACAATCAATTAACCCACACGACTCCCGCAGTCGAAAACAAGCTCTATGGTGCTTTTGATGTGGTGTTTGCGAGCGTGGGGCCTCCCCATGGTTCACCGCGATATGGTGATGTAATTATTCACTTAAAAGATTCTGTCCGGGAGCATGGTTGGGCAACTCCATTCAGTGGTATGCATTTCATGTATGACATTCGGCACAAAGATGCACGCAAGATGCAGGACCTGTTAGCAGCAGGAAAAAAACTGCCAGCTTCGAGGTATAATCCGTTGCATTTAGGGTTTGATGATCGATTGCATTTTTCTCATTACGTTGTTGCAGAAAAGTCCTGGAACAAGGCTCTCGCTTATCAGGCAATTCTCATCCAGCGCAATCTGGATAATTCTCCCGCCAGCAAAAAAGTCAGGCAGCGGTTTCACGATTTACTGACAGTAAAAAATCAGCAGAAATTCTGGAATCTGTTTATTCCTCCACGCCTCAAAGAGGGGACTCCGCAACAGGATGCCGAACGTGTCCCATTTGGCTATCTGGAAGCGAAATTCGATAACCAGATTTCCATTGAGTATTTCACATCCATTCAAGTTCCCGCCGAAAAACTGTCTGAAGTTAATTCCTGGCCTGAATCGCAACCATTTTTGCATTTGATTCATGCGAAACCTGCTGAATTGCGATAAGAGGCCCACAACCTATTTCTGTTCGATTTAATCGATTTAACGAGTCAGTGATATGCAGTTTGAAACAGGGCGGATATGAATACAGAGATCTTTAAGCAGCGGGTCACTTCAACAGACGAGTTAGAAGCATTGCTGGGCCTGCCCAGTGAACTGGTGATTAAAAAGCAACTGCCAGAGCTTGATCATCACATGAAATCATTTATTTCTAATTCACCCTTTGTTTTGCTCGGAACTGTCGACTCTGCAGGTCGTTGTGATGTATCTCCACGTGGCGACTTACCGTCAGTTTCCCAGGTATTGGATTCTCGGACTCTGGTAATCGCTGACAGGCCCGGTAATCGTCGTGCGGATAGTCTTCGGAATGTCATTGAAACGGGTAAAGCTGGTTTATTATTTCTGATACCAGGTCTAGGCGAAACGTTGCGGGTGAACGGCAACGCATGTGTAATGCGAGACGATGAGATTCTGTCTGCGATGTCTATTAAAGGTAAGAAGCCAGTAATCGGGATTGGAGTCGATATCAAAGAGTGCTATTTCCAGTGTGCAAAAGCTTTAATTCGCTCCCGGATTTGTAACACAGAAGTTGAACGCAATTCACCATCACTCGATTTCGCGAAAATTCTAGTCGACGAAACAGATATTGATGGTCAGACCGTTGATTCTCTCAAACAACAAATCGAAGAATCGTACAGAGATCGATTGTACTAAATGCACTCAAGGAAAATTTGTGGACAACCCTCTCAGGCAAAAAGTATGAGAGGAAAATGAGTCGGGATGACAAGATTTGAACTTGCGACCTCTGCGTCCCGAACGCAGCACTCTACCAGGCTGAGCTACATCCCGTCAGGATTTTATTCTATCAAGAGCAAATGCAGGGTCAATACAATAGATAATTGCTGTCAGGTTTTAAGAGAGCTATCACAGCCTGTCGATTCTTCAAAAGTGAACCGCTGTGAAGGGAGCCGGGGTAGAATAGTATCAGCTGAGAAAGCAGATCTCATCACTTTATATAAGTGTAGATGGGATTCCGGATTCGTCTGAATGTTAAACAGCTAATAGGGCTGTAAAACAGGTGTCCCTGCTGTTGATGGCGCTGTGGGAAAATGTGCCGGATCGACATTAATGGGATCAGGGTAAGCTGTCATTGTGGGGGCACTCAGTTGTACTGGTTGTGCAGCTACGCCAGGTGCAACCAGTATTGGTTGGGAACCCAGTCGCCATTTGATCTGGAGATATCGTTTGTGCATGGCTCATTTGGGGGGCACCCATCATTGCAATGGTTCCGGAAGTGGAGTTCTGATATGTCGGAAGTGGGTGCGCGTGGGTTGCTTGAGCAGTCCGTGTCTGGTAACGGAACAGGCTGCCATTTCCAAGTGGACCATGTTCCCAGCCTTTAGCGGCAATTCGTTCCTGAGAGCTTGTCGTTGAATACGGTTTCTTGATCGAGGCGATACGTGATTGTACCTGTGGTTGATACCATTCGGAATTCATGGATTGTTGATACATTGCCAAAGCTTCTTCAGAACGACCAGTCTGTTGGTAAACCTGTCCTAAATGTGCAAGCACTTTGGGGTGGTTCGGGTCGACTCTGTTCGCCGCTTTTAATGATTGTTCTGCTCCGGCAACATCGCCTGACTGCTGCAGGAGCCAGGCCATTTCCAAATGTGATTCTGCAATATAAGGCTGGGTATCTCTCCATGCAGTAACATGCTGAACAGCTTCCTGTTGTCGTCCCTGGCTGATCATCAGTTCGGCTAACCCGTGATGTGAGGGTTGATGTGAAGGATCGATGCGTAAGGCATTGTTGTAAGTTTGTTCTGCACCTGCCAGGTCTCCCTCTTTTTCCATCACAACAGCCAGGTTATGGACGTAGTCCGGATTTCCTGGATTGTCTGCGACGGCGCGAGTAAATGCAGCCCGGGCGTTTGCGTAGTCTCCCCTTTGATAGTATCCATTTCCCATTTCATTGCTGGCAACACCATGCATGGAATTGCATCCAGAAATAGTTACTGTTCCCAGTGAAATGATAATGGCCAAATTGCTCATCAACAATAAATTCATCCGTGTTGAGTGCATTGTGCACATCTCCATCAATTGTAAGTGCGGAATTACTGGCCAGAGGCTGAGTAGTCCACTCTGTCGGAAATATGGTTTGGATTGGGGTCTGTTTGTAAGATTTGTTATGTGAGTCATGAACTGACTGCGAGAGAAGTGGGGGAAAGATATCAGTCACTTCGATTTGTCGCAATAGGAATTTCTTGTTTATTAAATGAAAATTATATTCGTGACGAAAGAGGGGATTGCTTACTAAGTTATTGAAATTACGAGAGATACGCCGTGGAATGTGAAGAGAAAAAGACCCGGTGTTTCGATGAGGGGGTTTTATTCCGGGACAATTTTCGAATTTGTGTCGCTAGCTGGGTTTTCCTCCTGAGGAGGAATCAGAGCACCATTTTTCTCAATATGAGTAAACCATCTGCGCGCGTGGTGCGTCTCTGGTTGGGTGTTGCGATCGCTGAATAGTCGATCGATCTGCCTGTCAAATGATAGATATGGTTAAAGGCCAGTTCCCGAACAATGACATGATTATGTTCAAGCCATTCGACGAGTCTCCCGGAAATAAATCGATCTTGCGCATCTTTTTCCTGAAATCCCCAGAGAAGCCGTTCCATGATCTGGGTCATTTCTGGAGAAAACTGTTTTAGCAATGCATTTTTCAGTAGTTCGCCATTTTGAGGGGCGCGTGCTAACCAGTTACGAATTCCATTAATGGCGGCGATGCGGGATTCATGATGGTCGACTTCATTCAGGACTTTTACCAGCTCCTGGTAACGATTTGTTAATGCTAAAGATTTTGTGGCCAGTTCCGAAATGTTCGGTTTTAGATCCTTGGTGATTGCGGACATCGTTAATGAAACAAGTTGATCGTCATTCAGTTCTTTAACAAACGCAGCAGACAGCCGACGAGTAAGATAGGAGTTATCTTTGTAGTTGGGGTCAACCCATTGTGGAACTCGTAATGGTTTTGATCGGTGTGAAGGGTCAATCTTTTCAGCTGCCCGATCTTTTGCGGAGAGCGACATCCAGTGTCCTGCATCAACTGTTTGTACCTTCCCTTTTCCATCGGAGAAGCGAACCATTCCAGAGTAGGTGTAAAGCATTCCGGTATAACCGTCTGTTCCAAGAAGCTCTCCGGGTTTGGTTGGTTGCGTGGGGTTGATTTCGATGCCACAAACACTGTTTCGGGTAACGAGTTCAATTCTCCAAAGTTCATTATTAATCTTGATAGATAGTGTGGGGCCTGCTGCGTCTTTTTTATCGTTGAGACCTCGGGATGCTTCAATACGTATGCGGCCTTCCTGGATTTGGAATCCCATTTCAGCTGCTTTATTTTTGCCTTCGTAAGCGACTGTTGTGCCAGGTAAAAGTACAACTTTGCAAAATGCTTCTGGGATATTGATACGTGCAGTAAATGGTTCTGGCGAGGCGATAAACGAACCAACTTGTATCGGGCTGACTTTTGAACGGATCACCCAGTCATTTTTGTCAGCCAGCTTGTGGCTGCTGTCAACACTGGCCAAAAAGAAACCATCTTCCGATTCGATTTGAGCGGCAGGTGCCTGTGGCACAGCATCTGCTAATTCGATGACAGGTGGTGAGGCGTTTTTCTTGTTTTTAACGATAGAATTTAATGCGACTGTTTTATTGTCCGGAGGAGTAGCAGGCGAGGGTTTATTTTGAGGATTCTTTTGTTTTGTATCAGGAAGTTGAGAAGCAGGTGGCTTCGTCGGGACAAGATTGGTGGCCGGTATGTTCTCTGTGTCAGCCGGCGGTGGCGCATCGAATGCGGGTGGTTTGTTGTTTAACGCAAGCGCTTTGTTATCCGGGGGATTATTCGTAGTCAGATTACTCTTTGATATTTGAGTTTTGGGGTTACTCTCCTGAACATGAAGCTCTTGATCTTGCGGCTGATCAGTCCCTGCGGGAATGATCTCATTAGAGGGTTGAATCGATTCCCTGTTCGATGAATTGTCTGCCAGCTGAAGTTGTGTATTTTGCTCGCTTCCCGGGAAAAAAGTACCGTCACTAAAAAACAGTGCAGCCCAGACTACACTTGCTGCCAGGATCAGGAAATAAGGAGTGAATCGCTTCCATAGTGGTTTTGTTTTGAGGTAATCAGGGATGCGCGAGGAAAAAGGTTCTGAAGTCTCCGCAGGGACAGTCTGTTGACTGTCTGGGGACATGGCCTGCGGTGGCGGTGATGAGGCTTGTTGCTCTGTTTCTGGAGTGGCGCTGATTTGCCCGGGAGTCACATTCAGTGCTGCGTTAGAAGAGGCTGGTTCCGTGTTGCCAGCAACTGGTCCTAAAGCATAAATGCGTTCTCGAGTGTCAGGGTTGATAGTTGCAGGTTCTCCCAGAACGAGCGTCAGAATCTGGTGTGAGGCGGCAACCTCAACAAGATTGACATCAGAATTCAAGCAAATTTTTTCTACATCCGCAACACTTTCTGGTGGTAAAGTGTTGTCAAGGTACTCGGCAATGGTGTTTGGATCTGGGTTCGATCCCGGGCCTTCCACTTCGGGTGCTGTCAATCGACGTCGGCGTAAAACATCTTTGATTCGTTCGACGAGCGACGCGGCGTAGCCGCTTTCGTCAAGTTTTTTTCCAATTTCCTGGATTTGAGTTGGCTCGAGAACATCGTCAAGGTAGGCGATTAAAGTTCTTAGGGTTAAACGCATGGGGCACCATTGTCTGTCAGGAAACGCGTGGGATTTGGTATTGAAATTCAATCATACCGGAGTCTTTATACGCTCTAACTCTGGTATCTATAGGTAATAGTGACCAGAAAATCAGAATTCCGTACAATTAATTGAGAGAAATCAAAGAAAATTGTGAAGTAAACCCAGAGGCATTTTTGTTAAGCAAGTGGAAAGGGCACTTTTCGGTCCGTTCAATTTGCATTGGGAGAGGCAGGCTTGTTTTTTTGTGCCGTTTGTGGGGCCGGACCCTGAACGATAATTGGTACATAGAGTTCAGGAAAGTCTTTGTCATTGGTTTTAATGACGATCAGCCCTTTGTGTTTTCCTGATGGAATAGCGTCTTCCACAATGACTTCCAGCTTTTGTTGTCGAATTCCATCACTGACTTCCAGATTCCCGATTGCCACTTTGGCAAATTTTGTAGTACTTTCTGCACCGATGATTTCAAAGTTTTTGTCTGCACGATAATCAGAAACCGTAACAGGATGAACAGTTCTTCCTGGAGTGAACTGGTAGATGACAAGCGCCTTTGGTTTTACAACCAACCTGCGAGTGGGTAATTCCAATTTGAACGTGAGTCGGGTGGAGCGTTCTTTGACGTCTTCATATTTAAAATCGACAAAGTATTCTTTCTGGCCGGGAGACTCACTTACAGTTTGCATCTTGAGTCGAAATTCACCAACTTCATTGGGTAAATAGATTTTTTTATCCAGCTGTGGTTTGAGGCAGCCGCAACTTGGGACGAGTTCTTTGACTGTGACAGTTTTGTCGCTGAGATTTTTAAAGCGAAAACGGGCACCAATCGTCCGGGAAGTTTCTTTGACAGGACCAACGTCAACCAGGTACGTTTCAAAGGCTAAAGCGGGTTTTGCTTCTCCAGCGGTTGATGTCTGGACACTTGAGCCAGCCCAATGTGCGTAACCGGCTGTGACAAAAGGTAAAATGGCCAGTGCGAGTAGAGTACGTCTGGTCCATCTTGAATTGATGATTTGGTCGCGCATGGCATCCGTGCCTGTTCAATGTCAGTTTCTCGTTTTGTAGATCAAACAGCCTGTATCATTAGCAAAACAGACGGTTTAAGGCAAGACCGGGTTCTGAGTATGAATAAACGCTTCGTTCAAGATTCTCTGTTCAGCGCAGCATCTGATATTGTCGCTGGAGATTTCAGTCGACTCATTAAAAGGAGTCCCAGAAGCATAATACCTGCACCAACCCAATAGGGTGATGCGATACTGCCTGCGATGATCCCATTTTCAGTTCCCTTAAACAGGATGATACCTGCAAGAGGCCCCAGAATACGGGCTAAAGCAGAAATACTCTGTCCCACTCCCAAAATTCCACCCTGTTCGTCATCTTTGGTATTGAGTGACAGTAGAGATTGCAGTGAAGGAGTCGTTGCAGAGAAACCAATCACAGAGATGGGAAGTACTACATAAAGCAATGCATAGGAACCTGACATGCCCGCTACACCAATTAGAAGCAGGCCGGTAACCATGAGAATGATTCCCGCTATTCCCATACGGTATTCTCCGAGTTTCGGGATCAGTCTTCTCACGAGAATTCCCTGGCTCAGCGTTAAAATTAATCCAATATAGGCAAATATATAAAAATTGCTGCGGGCAGCAAATCCGAGTTCCCCGGTCAGCAGTGACAGTGTTGATTCAAATTGAGCAAAAGCGAAAGTCGTTAAAAAGATAGAAAGCAGGATCAGGCCAATTTTGGGGCGAGAAAGAGCGTGCTTGAAGCTTGTTGCATCAAACCAGTGGTGACGCTTCGAAAGTGAGTGAGCCGTTTCTTTGTTAAGTGATTCCGGGAGTAGGAAGATCGAGAGCAGAGCGGCAATTCCGGAAAGAACAGAAGCGACATAGCCTGGTGCTGCACTGGGGGTTGCGCCTGTCTCTGCTGAGACAAAAGCAGCGCCGATCAAAGGCCCGAACGTGAATCCAATACCGAAAGCAGCGCCGATTAATGCCATTCCTTTGCCGCGTTCTTCAGGGCCTGTTACATCAGCAATATAGGCTTGAGCCGTTGGTATTGTTGCCCCAGCGATTCCAGCACCGATTCGCGTAATAAATAACCAGGATAGTGCACCAATTCCCAGGAAGGTGCCTGTATTTCCCAGCGATGTTGCAAAACCAAACATACCGTAAAACAGGGTTGAACCTGCCAGACCCAGAATCAGGATCGGACGACGTCCTACTCGGTCTGAGAGGCGACCCCAAAGCGGTGCAAAGATGAATTGCATCGCAGAAAACGATGCCATTAATAGTCCAAGCGTGGCACCACCTGCTTCAAAATGTTCTCCATAGCGTGGTAGTAACGGTAAGACGATTCCAAATCCTAGCAAATCAATAAAAACAGTCACGAAAATGAGGGACAGGCCTGCTTTGCGTCCATTCGACACGTGGTTCCCCTTTCAATGGAGGAGTCAGTTAAAAAGAAACAATGCCGAGGAGCGATTTCCTCGGCATTGTGGAATCATGATAGATTAGTAGCTTGAATTCAACTGACAGCGATTAAGCAGTTTGATCTTCAAAATCTGCTTCCGGGTAGGCTGGGTTGTCAGGATCAAACCATTCCGGCTTGAATTCAATGCGAACTTTGTGCTTCATGGCAAGATTAGCAGTTAACGCCATAATCGCATCAGCCATTGCCACGGTTCCATTACATTTCAAACCGCCATCATGAGGGCCTTTGAAATTATTGGTTCGAATGCAGTAGCAGAAGTGTTCCATTTCTTCGGTGTAACCACGGCTGATTTTATCGCCCATTGCTTTCGAGGTGTCGGAAGCACTTGCGGATGGGGCCGTTGTTTCATAGGCATCTAAAACCGGAACACCACCATCACTGGCTGAAATGACCCAAAGACGCTGGTCCGGACCACCGCCCCCTGTCGAGGGGCTGGCTTCTTTGTAGAACAGTGCCTCTTTTTCGGTTTTCATGATCAAGGTACCACGGCTTCCGAAGACGGTTTCCCCATAAGGTTCCCAGCGATTCGTGCTGATGGATGAGTAAGTCACGATGCAAATATCACGAGGATTCGTTTCGGCATCGTAATTCGGGCCGGGGAATTCAAAGGTGACATAAACGTGGTCATCGATTTCCCGATTGTCTTTCTGTTTGTCCTTGGATCCGACTCCCTGTACGCCATAGAAGTTCTTACCGCCATAGCCTTGAACAGCCAGTGGATGGACTTTTCCAAGAAAGATGCTGCAGGCATCCAGCTGGTGGCTGCCCAGTTCTGCCATCAGGCCGCCACCGGTTTTGTTATAGAGACGCCAGTTAACCAGCTCGTCCATATTGTCATAGCCAAACTCTTTAACCTTGTCAGCGAGTGCTTCTGCATCTTCTTTCGGTATTTTCTTTTGCCAGCTGTCTCGACCCGGGAAACTGTTGTTGCGATGCCATTGGGCGCGAATATGTCGAATGTCGCCGAGAGCACCCGTTTTGACAAGCCAGTTTGCATTATCATAAAGGGCGCTGTAGTGCCGCTGATGACCAACGGCAAGCAGCAGTTTTTTGTCACGTGCTTTTTTTATCAGCGCTTTACATTCTGGAATGTTATGCGCCATCAATTTTTCTGAGAGCACATGCAGGCCGGCATCCAGAGCTGCCATTGCAATAGGAGCGTGCTGGCTGAGTGGGACGGCAATGACAACCGCTTCCAGTCCCAGTTCATCCTTGGCGGCGATTAATTGTTTATGATCAGGGAATTCGACTATCGCTGAACCTTTTTCCTGACCCAGCTTTTCGATCAGGCCAATACGGTGTTCATTTCCATGACCGTGTTTAGCGTTCTTTAGGTTGGATGGCCGTAAATCAGCAATCGCGACAATGTCCATGTAATCTTCTGGATGCTGAGTGATGAGTACACTGCCTTCATCACCTGTTCCAATGAAGCCGACTTTGACTGGTTTCCCTTTGAGTTTTTCATACCCAAAATAGGCGGCACCCAAACCAGTGGTTGTCGCGGCGGCGGCGGTGATGAAATCACGTCGCGTTAATGAAACCGCTTCGTTAAAATTGTCTTTTCCGATTTGTTCTTGTTCGGGAGTGAGATTCATACATTTGCTCCTGATACGCGAGGCGTATTCGATAACCAGTCTGGATGAAGGACTTTTAATATTATAAGTGGAAAACGGGGCTGATGTTAGAAGCCGTCAAAATTCCTACGAATTTATAATCATGAATCGATAGAATTAGTTTACAGATTTCTTTTTTTTGTGGAAAAAGCGATAAAACAGGCGATCAAGGCCAAACCAGGACCCGGTAGGCAGGGCAGCGATTGCCAGTAAAGCAAATACTTCAATCAGATTTTTATTGACGATAAAACTATGTTCAGGTCCCGGTGCAGCCGGGACTCCAGGCCAGGGGGGCATTACCAGGTAAAATGAGAGCAACATTACCGCCGCACCAATGGCTGCAATACGCGTTCCCAGACCGATGATCAACATGACTCCCAGTATTGTCAGACTGACGATTGTCAGCATATTGGTTTGATGCATTTTTGTGTTTTCCGGTGGAACGGCACCTGCCGCTAATTGTTCTGGTTTCAGTAGCTTATATGCTTCCGATTCCATTTCCGCCTGCATCGCACGAATCGGGTTCACCAGACTCGCTCTCATGGCCTGAATCTCGGCCCCTATTTTATTCAGATGATCGATTTTGAATTCCTGATCTGCTTCTTTCAGTTTTTTTTCGTACCGTTCGAGAGCAATTTTGTATCGTTCAATATTTCCAATGCGCTTGCCATCAATGGTGCCTTCCTGTTTTTTGTCGGTCTGACCAGCTAATTCCGGGTTTCCACGAAGTGAGGCCCGCATTTTTTCAACGTAGCTGAGTCGTGCAGAGCGGGCATATACTTTATCAACGGCGTCATAAAATTCCCGGTCGAGCTTTGTACCACCTGTCAGTTTTCCGTCTGGCCCTTTTTCTACGGGTACCATTGATTGCAGGCGTTGTTTTTCTTTGGGGGTTAAATGGCGGTCCCCTTTGACGATTAAACGTTGCCGTTTCGCATCATACTGTATCGCATTTCCCAGGCTTCCGCGTATTTCCACCGAAGGAGGCAGTGCACTGAGTACCGCTGCGAAAGAAGTGCTACCGCTGATCATCTGTTTTAGTTTTGACTTTTGGTTGTCTGTCAAATCCGGAAAATGATTTATGAAGCGTTGTTCCCAGGCCAGCCACTTTGCCTTGACTTTGTCTGCGTCCAGCCAGTTCAGGTCGTTCGGATCTCCCGTCATATTACGGAAATGATCGCGAAAGGGGCCTTTGGCATTTTTGAGATATCCCGCTGCCGACCAGGGTTTGCTCGAATTTAAAGTATCGATCTTCCACAGGCCTTCATAAAGCAGTTGCCAACCGATACAGAGTCGCAATACAACGATCAGCAGGACAGCAATACCGGTGATTTTCTTTAAATCTTTCACTCTATTAAACCCTTTATTTTTAAGGGGGATTTCTAAAAGGCAATTCTTTGACTTTTGTAATCATAATAGTCAAAGTCATTTATCGATTCGGCTAACACACCTGGTAGTGTGCATGAATTCTCGCTGTGAATGAGCCTGAATCTGATTCCTTTATAGCGACTAATCATTGTGGCAACAATTGGTCAGGATCGAGGAACAGAAACTCATTCGGAATTCCGCGAATCACCGGGGAAAGTTTTCGGCCCTGGTTGGGTGGTGGAACTAAAATCGTACCGACTTCACTATGATTATCGCAATACTCCAGAGCATTTTCGATCCCGATTACATAAAAAGCAGTCGAAAGGGCATCTGCAAGAGCTGCCGTGGGGGCAATAACCGTTACAGACAGAAGTTCTGAGACAGGCCACCCCGTTCGAGGGTCGAGAATATGTCCATATTGTTTTCCCTGATGTCGAAAATGCTGTACTGAAGATCCACTGGTCGACATGGCGACGTCCTGCAGCAAGATCGTTCCCAGGCGTTGCTTTGTAAAGAGAGGGTTTTTAATCCCGACTGGCCAGCCTGCGAGTTGATTATGTGTCCCGGTTGCAATAATACTGCTGAAACCTCCGTAAAACAGCCAGTTTTCTAAACTCTGTTCTGTCAGGAACTGGCCAGCCAGATCAAGTGCATATCCTTTTCCGATTCCTCCCAGATTGAGCTCATTTTCAGGGGACTGAAATTGAATCGTCTGCTGGCTATCGTCAAATAGAAATTGATCCATGCCCGTATATTTGAGACATGTTGAAATTTCCTGTTGTGTTGGAATGCGGCCCTCTAGTCTGCACTCACGCCACAAGGCAATAAGAGGCCCTGATGAGGGGTCGAAGCCACCTTTTGTGTCGATGCAGATCTGACGCGCCTGGTTTAATACATCAAAGAGTCGAGCGTCCATGTCAGCAGGGCCAGACACCGCATTGGTATTCAGTTGTGACATCGCGCTATCAGCACGATAGACGGTCATCAACTGTTCAAGTTCATGTAGCATATCCAGAGCATCAGAGGCCAATGTGACCTGTTGACTGGGCCCGGGATTCATCACCACAGCAAATTCTGTTGCCATGGCACGCGTACTCAATCTGATGGTTGAGCCCCCCGTGGGAACTGTTAACTCTTCTGCAGCCTCATTGAGGTAATCGGCCAGATTCTCTCCTGTTTGCTCGACGGCTTGTTTTAAAACACGTCCAGTCAGAAAATCGCGACGATTACTTTCTGGTTTCTTTTCAGGCATAGAACCACGTCAGAAGGTCAATACGAAGGCAGGCCTTTAAGCAAAGGATTTAAAGTATGGCACGGTTGCAGCCTGTTCTTTAATTTCCTGTGTGCTTTTCAACAATTGTGCCAGAAAGTCATAGGTTCCTGAAGTCAGGGCAGTCCGTGCATTTTCGGGTAGAGTACAGTCAAACTGCTGGTCACCACAGATGATTTTCATAGTGAGCAGGTCAACGGTGATTTCCTGCTCTGGTTGAGCTTTAATCGCCTTGTCCAGGCTTTCCAGTGTTTCCAGGCTGGCGCAGACCGCTGGCACTCCCAGTGAGGTGCAGTTACCAAAAAAGATTTCTGCATAGGATTCAGCAATGATTGCTTTGATTCCCCAGCGTATCAGAGATTGTGGTGCATGTTCACGAGAGGAACCGCAACCAAAATTACGCCCTCCGACCAAGACTGATGCGTTTTGATAGTGTGGTTTGTCAAAAGGGTGATCCGGATCTTGAATACGATCATCTTCAAAGGCATGCTCTCCCAGACCTTCAAAAGTAACGCAACGTAAAAAACGAGCAGGAATGATCCGATCCGTGTCGATGTCATCCAGTAAGAGTGGGATACCAGTTCCGGTGATATTTTCAACTTGATTCATTTGTCGATTCTTTGAATTACAGTATTTATTTCAGGGCCATTTTTGACTGGATGGTTCGGTGATCTAAGCTGTGACTGTGCTGAGTAATTCCCGGACATCCGTGACACAACCATTGACGGCAGCGGCAGCGACCATCGTCGGGCTCATCAGCAGAGTGCGTCCTGTAGGGCTGCCTTGTCTGCCTTTGAAATTACGATTGCTGGAAGAGGCACAAAGCTGATTGCCGACCAGTTTGTCAGGGTTCATTGCCAGACACATCGAGCAACCGGCTTCTCTCCATTCAAAGCCTGCGTCAGTAAAGATTTTATCAAGCCCCTCTTCGATTGCCTGTTTTCGGACAAGTTGTGAACCGGGAACGACGAGCGCTTTCACATGTTCTGAAACATGCCGACCTTCGACGACTTTGGCGGCTTCTCGCAAATCGGAAATTCTTGAATTGGTGCAGGAGCCAATAAAAGCAACATCGATTTTTTGACCTTTAATGGGTTGGTTTTCTTCCAGCTCCATATAGCGAAATGCTTCGGTGATCAGTGTCTGCTCATGTTCAGGATAACTTGAAATTGGCGCCAATGTTTCTGAGACTCCCACTGATTGAGCGGGAGTGATCCCCCAGGTGACAGTCGGTTCGATATCAGCGGCATTCAATTCAACGATATCATCAAATTTTGCATCGGGGCCTGACGCCAGACTCAGCCACCACTCTGACGCTTTGTCAAATGCCTCTCCTTGTGGGGTAAACGGGCGATCTTTCAGGTAGTCGACTGTCGTTTGGTCCGGGTTGATGTAACCGCAACGAGCGCCTCCCTCAATGCTCATGTTGCAAACTGTCATCCGTTCTTCCATCGACATACGATCAAAGACTTCACCGGCATACTCGTAGGCATAGCCAACTCCGCCTTGAACACCAAGTTTGCGGATGATGTGCAAAGTGACATCCTTGGCTGTCACGCCAGTGCCAAGCTCACCATCGATTCGAATTTGTCGGACTTTAGGACGCTCCAGTGCCATTGTCTGGGTTGCCAGGACATGTGCAACTTGACTTGTTCCGATTCCCAGTGCAATCGAGCCAAATGCGCCATGGGTACTGGTATGGCTGTCGCCACAAACAATGGTCATACCTGGTTGGGTAAGACCCTGTTCGGGGCCGACGACATGTACAATCCCCTGGCGAATGTCATCAACATCCAGCAGAGTGATTCCAAACTCACGACAGTTTTTTTCAATCGCAGTCATCATTTGTTCTGCGAGATTGTCTTCGTAGGGACGTGCCTGATTCAGTGTGGGAACGATATGGTCAACCGTAGCAATCGTGCGTTCGGGGAATAAAACCTTGAGGCCTCGGTCACGAAGCATTTCAAATGCTTGAGGGCTGGTTACTTCATGAATCAGGTGTAAGCCAATTAACAGCTGGTCCTGGCCTGATTCGAGGGTTTTAACGTAATGCTGGTCCCAGACTTTATCAAACAGATTTTTTGTATTACTCATCTTCTTCTTCGTTTCAACTCAAAATTTCAAAGACATGTGGCGATTGAATTCAATCACAGGGAGCGACTGGAGTCATTTCTGGTTGACACAGCGAATAGGAATCGAGTTCGTGTAAACCTATGGACAGTAGTGCTTCTCGTGTGCCGCTCATAGAGTGATCAAGAACAATACACAATTTGTCCTGTAAATATAAGGTTTCCAGACCGGACAAATCGGAAAATCAAACGCATTTACAATATTAGTAAGGATCATTTGGCGCGTGCCGGGTGATTGGCTTCCCGCTTTGACCAGATTTTAGTCATGAGAATTTACTTATAAACTACATAACATTATAGGAGTTACAGGTACCAAAAGGGACAAGAATTTTAAAAAGGGGGGCTGGAAGCGTTGTGTATTGTTCAGCCAGCTTTTAAACTCCACGGCTTGATACAAGTTATTACCTCATCGTTACTTTGCGAATACCTGTATTTTCAGGAGAGCAGCTTCCGGCTCTTAACCCATTGAAAATACAAGTGTTAGTTATGAGGTTTGCGCTCACGTTCTATGGACATTGAGCCTGCTGGCAATTGTATTTCCCGTTTGTTTCCTATTACGTTGTTTCAATGCTTATCGATTTGGAAATCAGAAGTGTTTGAAGGATTAACGGACAACCTGAAAAGTGCACTCAGCGGTCTTGCCCGTGGTGGGAAACTTACCGAAGGCAATATCAAGGACGGTTTGCGCGAAGTTCGTCAGGCATTACTGGAAGCCGATGTTAATTACGAAATTGCAACGGATTTCATAGAGCGCGTTACAGAGCAGTCGATCGGCGAAAAAGTTCTGAAGTCGATTCGACCCGACGAGCAAATTGTCGGAATTGTCCATCAGGAATTGATCAATCTGATGGGGCCTGTCGAGCCCGGGTTTACTTTTCGACCGTCAGGTATCACCGTTCTCATGATGTGTGGACTGCAGGGGAGTGGTAAAACCACAACCTGTGGAAAGCTGGCACGACTGCTCAAAGAGCAGGGGCGTAAACCGATGCTGGTAGCTGCAGACTTGCAGCGTCCCGCAGCGATTGAGCAGCTGAAAGTCATTGCCGGACAGATCGATGTCCCAGCTCATACTGAAGCACCCGAAGGTAATAACGCTGTCAAAGTCTGTCAGAACGGACTTAGTCAAGCGAAAAAAATGGGGAATGTCGATACTGTCATTCTTGATACGGCAGGTCGTTTGCATATCGACGAACAGCTGATGTCGGAATTGGAGCAGATTGAACGCAAGCTCCAGCCTGATCAGGTGATCTTTGCCTGCGATGCCATGACAGGACAAGATGCTGTTAACAGTGCCAAAGCATTTAATGAAGCATTGGAACTGGATGGCGTCATATTAACAAAGCTAGATGGTGATACTCGCGGTGGAGCTGCTTTGAGCGTCAAAGCGGTCACCGGTGTTCCGATCAAATTCATTGGTGTTGGCGAAGCGCTTGACCGTCTGGAAGAGTTTCACCCGGACCGCATGGCAGGCCGCATTCTGGGAATGGGAGATGTCGTCTCCCTGGTAGAGAAAGCCCAGCAGCAATTCGATGAGGATGAAGCTGCTGATCTCCAGAACAGGATGGCACAGGGAAAATTCAGCCTGAATGATTTCCAGAAGCAAATGGCAACCATTCGAAAAATGGGGCCCTTAAAGGAAATTATGAAAATGATTCCCGGTATGGGGGGGCTGATGGATACAAATCCTGATGCTGATCCTGGATCGGAAATGAAGCGTATTGATGCCATTATTGGATCGATGACACATGCAGAACGTGAAAACCCTGATCTGATTGATCATAGTCGTCGCCGTCGCATAGCACTGGGGAGTGGATCAGATCCCTCGGAAATTAGTCGGTTGATCAAAGATTTTAATAATATGGCCGGTGTCATGCAGAAAATGGCCGGCATGGGCATGCGAGACAAGATGAAAGCAATGAAGGAGTTGTCTTCCGGCGGAATGATCCCTCCCGGGGGGCCGCTTTAAAGACAGAAAGAACGAAGCAAACGTGGTGGTGACCCGATAAAGCTGAGAGAGAAAAAGAAAAAAGAACGGAAAGCAAAAAAGAAACAACGTAAGAAGAATCGTTAGTTGGACTAACGTGATCCAATTTCGTATATCGAAAAATTTTGTATCTTCCACAAGATAAAAATTAGTTTCCCAAAGGAGAATTTAGTGGCAGTTCGTATTCGTATGAAAAGAATGGGGCGAAAGCACCGTCCCTTCTATCGTATTTGTGTAATGGATTCACGCAAACAACGTGACGGTGAAGCGATCGAAGAAATTGGTACCTATGACACTTCCGTCGCTGACAAAGCACAGCGCGTCTCGATCGACATGGAACGTGTTGATTACTGGATGTCAGTCGGCGCCAAGCCTTCTGATAATGTGGCAACACTGATCAAGAAGGTGAAAAAGAACAAGTTTGGAACTGCTTCTGCGCCTGCCCCTCTGATTGCTCCCAAGGAGCCGGAACCCGAGCCAGAACCAGAAGCTCAGGAAGAGGTCGCGGAAAATGCAGAAACTGCTTCAGAAGAGAGTACTGCCAGTGAAGAAACACCTTCAGAATAAGTTTCTGAAGTGTTTTGATTTATGTTCGCTCTATGAGAGAACACAATGCGATTTGATATTCTGACACTGTTTCCTGAACTGTTTGATAGCTACCTTGAGCAGGGTTTACTCAATCGAGCCATTCAAAATCAACTAGTCCAGATTGAGTGTTGGAATTTCCGGGACTGGGCAACAGACAAACATGCTTCAGTCGATGATCGTCCTTATGGCGGAGGCCCGGGGATGTTAATTGGCTGTGAAACAGTCTTTCAGTGTGTAGAACATGTTCAGAGTGTAGTTCCAGAAACAGGTAAATTGATCATGCTGACTCCCCAGGGGAGAACTTTGGATCAAAATCTGGCAAAAGAATTATCAAAGGAATCGCAACTGACATTAATGTGTGGAAGATACGAGGGGTTCGATGAACGAATCCGCATTGGACTGGAGCCAATGGAAATATCGGCAGGTGATTTCATCACCAACGGAGGAGAAGTGCCTGCCATGTTGATTATTGAGACAGTGATCCGGTTGATTCCGGGGGTGTTGGGCGATGAAAGCAGTGCCAAGTATGATTCTTTTTCTGAATCGGGACTGTTGGAATATCCACAATACACACGGCCTCAAAACTTTCGTGGAATGGAAGTTCCGGAAGTGTTATTAAGCGGAAACCATCAGGAAATCGCACGTTGGCGAAGGGAGCAGAGTTTACAAAGAACTCGTGAGCGTCGTCACGATTTGTTACCTGAGTCGGACTGAAATTCAAGTAGAACTAAATTTATTGTAAACAGGACGTTGAAGAATAATCCTGTCGGATTGTTGTAAAACGTGCCAAGAGGACTTTGAGTCATGCAGGAATTAATGAAAAAAGTAGAGTCGTCAAGCCTTCGCGAAGAGCCCCTTCAGTTTGAAATCGGTGATACAGTGGATGTACACACTCGAATTCAAGAAGGTGATAAGGAACGAATTCAGATTTTCAGTGGTGTGATCATTTCACGCCGTGGCAGCGGAACAAGAGAAAACTTCACTGTACGTCGTATCGTTGCCGGTGAAGGCGTTGAACGAATTTTTCCTGTCAATTCGCCGAAAATTGCGAAGCTGGATATCAAACGTCATGGTAGAGTACGGCGTGCGAAACTTTATTACTTGCGTGATCGCGTAGGTAAATCAACGCGGCTTACCGAGCGTCGTGCTAAAAAAAGTGCCGAGTAAGCATTGAGGGTCAGTCTGGCAGAAGTACTCGAAATCAGAATGTCGTACTTCTGCATTGGACCAGCCGGTCTTTCGCTGCTTTAAAATCTATAATTTCCGTTTATGAGTAAAACTCATGGCAGGTAAATGGTTTGGCAAATTGCTGGGCGATAAAGGTGAACGGACTGCGGTCAAGTTGCTGAAAGAGAGCGGGTATACGATCCTGTCACGACAGTATGAAACCGATCTGGGGGAAATCGATATTATCGCCCTGGATGGAGAGACTGTCGTGTTTATCGAAGTCAAAACACGAAAAAATGACTCCAAAGGGCAGCCATTCGAGGCGGTAACCCTTCAGAAACAACGGCAGCTGACACGACTTGCCAGTACATTTCTCAAACAGCATCAACTCTTGAATCAACCTGCCCGCTTTGATGTGATTTCTATTATCTGGCAATCTGATCAATCAGTCCCGGAAATACAGCATTTTCAGAATGCCTTTTCTGCATCGGGAGATTTTCAGTTTTTTACTTAACCGGCGTGGATTGTAAATCAGGTACGATCCATTTACATTGATTCATCAAAAATATCTCTGAAACGTTTGTGTCTTAAGGAAAATCGAATGTCTGCTGAACAAAAAGCTGCTGAAGTTGGATTGGTTTTTGAGCCTGTTGAATCTGGTTATTTGAAACTCTGTATTAAAACAGGTAATCTACTGATGACATCCGGTCACACAAGTGATCAGAAAGGCCGATTGGGAGAGAATGTCAGTCTCGAAGAAGGTGTCGCTGCCGCACGTGATTGTGCCGTGAAAATTTTACGCTCGGTTCGGCATGAGCATGGTTCTTTAAATGGTTTGAAAGTGATCAAACTTCTGGGTTGCGTCAATTCGACTCCCGATTTTACAGACCAGCACCTGGTGATCAATGGTGCATCAGATCTGTTTCATGAATTATTTGGAAAAACGGGAGATGGATATCACGCCCGAAGTGCTCTCGGTTTTGCTGCTTTACCAACAGGAGTTGCAGTCGAAATAGAAGCGATTTTCGAAATTATCGACGAGCAATGAACGGTGAACTGACGCAATTCGACTCTCCCTTGTGAGGATATTCACAGGGTAGATAAATGAATCCAAATCTGGCATTTCTACGAATTCGCTTGACAAAATGGTCTGTAAAGTGTGTAATAGGGCCTGATTGGTATCACTCAGAAACAAGGTATAGTTGAAGGGGACCTCAATTATATTATTAGTTGGCCTGGTCTGATTTCACTCAAAACTGTGAAAAGGATTTCCAACCTGAAAACCGGGAGTTTCACTCTCTACCACCCTTTGCTTTTAAGCACCTTCCTTGAGTTTATGGCTAATTTGAAGCAAAGTTTGACCTTTGTGCCAACTGGTCTGCTAAACGGTCTTATAGCGATATAACATGTTAAATCTGATTTGTTTAAGGGATATTAAGCAGGGTTTGAGATCACTCTCAGATTTTGGGTTGCCTTTTTCCGATAATATAACAGGAGAAGGAACTCGAGATAAGCTGCAGTGGTAATTCTCCATTTGCTTGATACGGAATGTGTTAAGTCGAGAGTTACGTAGATCTTATAACTATAGGCTGAAACAGTTCGCAAAAGGGACTGGAACTGTTTCTCTGTAGGAAATTAAGGGTCAGGCTAAGATGGCTGGGTCAAATCAAACGCGCGTGGTCATTTCCGGAATTGGAGTTGTTTCTCCAATTGGTATCGGTATAGATAGTTTTTGGCGTAACATAAGTTCAGGTGTGTCTGGGATTGATCGTCTGCAATCGATTCCGACCGAGAATCTTCCGTCCAAACTGGCTGCAGAGGTCAAAGACTTCAATCCGGACGAACACCTCTACAACAAAAAATTTCTCAAAGTTATGTCACGCGACATTCAGCTTGGGGTGTCTGCTGCTTCAGATGCTGTGAAAAACGCGGGTATCAAGCGGGGAACCGTCGATCCTGAGCGTTTTGGTGTATCTTTTGGTGCCGGTCACATTCCGACGACTCCCGATGAACTGGTCGAAGCCGTCAATCGCTGTGCCGCCGATGATTCCTTCGAAATCACCCGCTGGGGTGAAGACGTTCTGGGACAGATTACTCCACTGTGGATGCTGCGACAGCTCCCCAACATGCCAGCCTGCCATATTTCGATTGAGCATAACGCTCAGGGACCGAATAACACGATTACCAGCCAGGACTCTTCTGCCTTACTGGCTCTGGCTGAAGCAATGCGTTGGATCAAGCGTGGTGCAGTCGACTGCATGGTTGTGGGAGCCTGTACCTCCAACATCAATCCCGTCGATCTGTCTCGCAAAAACCTCATCGACCTGCTTATCACGCGATGAAGATCCCAAACGTGCCTGTCGTCCATTCGATCGTGATCGCAATGGTACAATTCTGGGTGAAGGTGCTGCAGCTTTTGTTGTCGAAAACTACGATCACGCTGTTCGCCGTGGTGCGGAAATCTATGCGGAAGTGATCGGACTCGGTGCCGGCTGTGATGGCAGCTCCGACGAACAGAACGATACCGGCCTGATGCGGGCAGTTGAATCGGCTGTCCGTCAGGCAGGAATCAGACCTTCCGAACTGGGTCACATCAATGCCCACGGTAAGAGCACGAAGATCGATGATCAGGTCGAAGCACGTGCCTACCACCGTCTGTTCGGCGATGATGCGGTGAAGATCCCGATTACAGCACTGAAGAGTTACTTCGGTCACTTCGATGCTGGCTCTGGAGCTGTTGAACTCGCAGCAAGTATTCTGTCGCTGCGTCATGGTGCGACTCCAGCTACGTTGAACTACGAAACGCCGGATCCATTGTGCAACCTGGATATTGTGCACGGTGAAGTGCGGCCGCTCCTTACACCAACGACGATGTCGGTCAGCCGAACATCCTTTGGTCAGAGTGCAGCTGCAATTCTGCGGGCCATCTAAGCCAGTCGTTTCTGCCAGGAATGACTCTCACTGCGTGAATTTTGCACGCAGTCCCACATCCCTCTTGAGAAGCAGAGCAAAAAACATCAGAATGAAAGGGTAGAGCAGACCTGTATTTAGTGTCTGTCGATGAACAACCTTTGTTCCTGATCCAATTACGCTCGCTAGAACCTCAGGAGATCACGTCATGGCCACAGACGCTTTAGACACCGTAGCAGCTACTCCCCAGATTCGTAGAACTCAGTTACTGATTGATGGTGAATGGCGCGATGCGGTCAGCGGCAAAACCTTTGCGACAGTCAATCCAGCCACAGAAGAAATCATCGCAGAAGTAGCGGAAGGGGATGCTGCTGACATCGATCTGGCCGTTAAAGCTGCCAGGGCTGCTTTTGAAACAGGCCCCTGGTCGAAGATGGATGCCCGGGATCGCGGGCGGCTGATGTACCGTCTGGCCGACCTGATTGAAGAAAACATTGAAGAGCTGTCTGCACTGGAGTCTCTGGATAACGGCAAACCGATTCGTGACAGTCGTGCTGCAGACCTGCCACTGGTGATTGACTGCCTGCGGTACTATGCAGGCTGGTGCAGACAAGATCGAAGGCACGACGATTCCAATTCGCGGTAACCATTTCTGCTACACCCGACGGGAACCCATTGGTGTCGCCGGTCAGATCATTCCCTGGAACTTTCCCTTGCTGATGGTTGCCTGGAAATGGGCTCCTGCACTCGCTGCCGGTTGCACAATCGTCATGAAACCGGCAGAACAGACACCGCTTTCCTGTCTGCGTCTGGCGGAACTGGCGATGGAAGCCGGTTATCCACCCGGGGTCATCAACGTGGTGCCAGGTTATGGTCCTACAGCCGGTGCTGCACTGGTGAAACATCCGGATGTCGATAAGATTGCATTCACCGGTGAAGACGCGACAGCAAAAATTATTATGGCTGATGCTGCCGCGACTTTAAAACGACTGACTTTTGAACTGGGTGGTAAGAGTCCCAATGTGGTATTTGCAGACAGCGATCTGGATGCAGCCGTTGCTGGTGCAGAATTCGGTCTGTTTTTTAATCAGGGCCAATGTTGTTGTGCAGGGAGTCGGCTGTTTGTAGAGGAAGCCGTTCATGAGGAATTCGTGGCTAAGATTGTCGAGAGAGCCTCGGCCCGTAAGCTGGGAGATCCTCTCAATCCAGAAACCACTCAGGGGCCACAGGTCGATCAGGCACAGATGGAGAAGATTCTCAGCTACATCCAGAAAGGGACTGAAGCCGGGGGCAAAATGCGTAACCGGTGGATCCCGGTTTGGTGAGAAAGGTTACTTCGTAGAGCCGACGGTCTTCGATCAGGTGACCGATGATATGCCGATCGCCACCGATGAAATCTTCGGACCGGTATTGAGCATTCTTCCATTTAAAAGCCTGGATGAAGTCATAACGCGGGCCAACAATACCCAGTTTGGACTGGCGGCCGCAGTCTGGACCAGTGATGTAAAAAAAGCACACCTTTATGGCTCAGAGTATCAGAGGCAGGAACCGTCTGGGTGAACTGCTATGATGTGTTTGATGCCGCCGCTCCCTTTGGTGGATTCAAACGGAGTGGCATCGGACGTGAGTTGGGAGCGGCCGGACTTGCCAACTATACGGAATTGAAGACGGTGACCATGAATCTGGACTGAACGTCTCACGAGGCCCAGACGGCTTCTCGATGAATAAGAGGTGAAATAGCGTTAGCTCGAACTTGATATCTGATAATAGTTTACTATCATTTTTTTAAGGCCGGAGAGCCGGGTTCAGGATCGACCGCTCACCCTGATCTGCTATAATCGGCCCGTAATCAATTTCATCACCTCTAGAACAGGACGTTCGAATGGGCTCATGGCATATCATCTTTACTCTGGGAATCTTTCTGGCAGCTGGTTTGCTGGCAGGTACCCTGGGGGAGCTCTTTCGCCTGCCCAAGGTGACCGCCTATCTGTTGATCGGAGTGATTCTGGGGCCAGCGCGATTTTGGATTTGATTCCCACATGAACACCTGGAAGAGCTCAAGCCGCTGACGGACCTGGCTATGGCACTGGTTTTGTTCGGGCTGGGGAATCACTTCACTCTCTCCCGTCTGCGTCGCCTGTTTAAACGAGTTTTACCGCTTTCGATCGGAGAGGTCCTCGGTACTTTTTTCATTGTATTCGTGGGACTGCTGCTGGTAGGGGAATCTCCCGGAGCGGCAATTCTGCTCGGAGCGCTCGCGATTGCTACTGCACCGGCGACGACGATTCTCGTGCTGAAAGAAATGCAGTCCGAGGGACCGATTTCAGAATACACCGGGATCCTGGTGGCCCTCAACAACCTGATTTCCATCATCGCATTCGAAGTCATATTTGTCGCTGTCTTCTTTCTGCAGGGGGATAGTCAAAATACTTCTGGTAGTATCACAGCTGGGACTTTTGGGGCTGGATATATTCGGTTCCATTTTTATCGGTATCTTTGCCGGTTTGATGATCAGCTATGGAAATGCAGTCATTTCTGGAAGCCGCCGCATTATTATGCTGATTGGTTTGATCTCACTGACCCTGGGGCTGTGTCAGTCAATCGATCTTTCTTATATGCTGACGTTTTTGGCGATGGGTTTTACTGTTGCTAATTCACTGGATGAAGAAGATGTTCCGAAGTTGGAAAAAGAGTTGAATCCGCTGACGGGTTTTTTGTGTGTGCTGTTTTTCATTATCCATGGTGCGGAGTTGGAACCATATAAATTTATAAACGCGGGACTGATTGGTGGAAGTTATATTGTACTCAGGTTGCTGGGAAAATATATTGGCATTTTTGTTCCTGCAAAAATACGTGGTGAAGAAGCCGAAGTTTCTCAGTGGTTAGGCACAACGCTGTTTGCTCAGGCAGGAGCAGCAATTGCTCTCTCAACCATTGCTGTCAGTCGAGATGAAGAATTAGGAAAACATCTTCAGACAATTATTCTGGGATCTGTTGTGTTGCTTTGAAATATTAAATCCAATCATCGGATTCGGGAATCCGTATTTGCGGGCTGGTGAAGTTCCATTGATCCATGCAATTCATCATACGGCCGGTGATCCGATTAGCGAATTTCAAGCGTTGATAAGGCGTTTTTTGGTTTCCTTTGGTCTCCTTTCAGAAAATGAACAGCCCCATGATGAAATTCTGGTAGAACAACTCTATCGAAAAAATGTCAAGGGGATTTTACAAACGGCAACATTTAATGAAGTCATTTCCTTTATTGAGCACAGCCACGATAATACGTTTCCTGTGATAGGCTCGAATGAGGAAGTGGTCGGAGTGATTCGCTATCAGGATTTAAGTAATACTTTATTCGACCCCAAAATTGGTTCGCTTGTGAGAGCTGCCGACCTGGCGAATAATCTGGAAACAGTCGTTTATCCCGATGATACTTTGGCCCGTGTATGGAGCAAGTTTCGGGAAGGGTCTTACGATTGCTTACCAGTGGTTTCACGCGAACAACCACATCGATTATTAGGTGTGATTCGTCGTTGGGAGATACTGAAATATTATATCAAAGGACACCGGTCAGCTCAGAATAACGAAGATTAGACCATTCTCCGTATCTGTGTAAAATGAGATCAAATCGAACGCGCCTTGCGATTCAGCCGAGAATTTCTAAACTGCAAGAATAGATATGGTTACGTTTCAAATATCATCTAATATCAAATTTCGACATAAGGCCATTTAAGGTGAATCGAGTTGCATTAATTACTGGAATCAACGGTCAGGACGGATATTATCTTTCTCGATTTCTAAAAAGCAAAAATTATATTGTTCACGGAATCACCTCCTGCAGCAAACCGGGATCGGAGAACCTCCAGAAAATCACTACTACTGTGATTTTGCAGAAGGGTCAAATCTCAACGATATTCTCGATAAAGTACAACCTGATGAAGTCTATCATCTGGCCGCTCAAAGTCACGTGCGGCTATCATTTGATATTCCCGTCTATACGGCAGAGATAACCGGTGTTGGAACGCTCCGATTGCTGGAAGCATTACGGTCTTACGAAGAGAGAAGCCAGAAAAAAACTCGTTTCTATCAGGCATCATCCAGTGAAATGTTTGGTAAGGTTGTGGAATCTCCTCAATGTGAAACGACCCCCTTTTATCCGCGCAGCCCTTATGCATGTGCGAAAGTATTCTCTTATTGGCTGACGATCAATTACCGGGAATCGTATGGCATGTATGCCTGTAACGGGATTCTCTTCAATCACGAATCACCCCGGCGTGGTGAAGCCTTTGTTACCAGAAAAATTACAAGAGCGGTAGCACGTATCAAATTGGGTATGCAGGATAAATTACATCTGGGAAACATAGATGCGAAAAGAGACTGGGGATTTGCAGGAGATTATGTTGAGGCGATGTGGCTCATTTTACAGCAGGAAAAACCAGATGATTTTGTGATTGGTACCGGAAAAACTCATTCTGTTCGAGAATTTCTGGAAGCCGCATTTAATACCGTAGGTCTTGACTGGAAAAAATATGTTGAAATTGACCCGCAATATTATCGCCCCGCAGAAGTGGAGTTACTTTGTGCCGATCCGGCAAAAGCGCGCCAAAAGTTAAACTGGGAACCCAAAGTTACATTTGAAGAATTAGCACAACTGATGGTTGAAGCTGATCTAAAACTGGCTGAACAGGAGAAAATTCTGGGGCAAGCAACTACCTGATACTGGTTTTACATTTATTCTTGTTGCGTGGTTTAAAATGTCAATTCAAAAAGAAATTGAAGAACTCCGTAAAAAAATCGAACACCATAATCGGCTCTATTACATTCAGGCAAATCCTGAGGTATCGGATCGTGAATATGATCGGTTGCTGAAACAACTGGAAAAGCGGGAAGCAGATCATCCCGAATATGATTCTCCCGATAGTCCTACTAAAAAAGTAGGCGGTGCCCCTGTCGAGGGGTTTCAGACGGTCCCACATCGATTGCCGATGCTGTCGATCGATAATATTTTTGAACAAGAGGCGCTCAGCGATTTTGAATCTCGTATCTGTAAACTTCTTGGTGAAGAACAGATTGAATTAACAGCCGAATACAAAATCGATGGAGTCGCAGTTTCCCTGATTTATGAGAAGGGTCAGTTGACGCAAGGAGTGACTCGCGGTGATGGTCAGCATGGTGATGATATCACACACAATGTACGAACAATTCGTGGTGTTCCGCTACGCCTGGAATCAGAATCTCCGCCTGATTTACTGGAAATCAGAGGCGAAGCGATTATCAGCAATTCTGATTTTCAGGTGCTCAATGTTGAAATGCAAAAACAAGGCAAAGAACCGTTTGCCAACCCGCGCAATACTACAGCTGGAGGGTTAAAGTTACTTGACCCCAAATTATGTGCAGGGAGAAAGATTCGTTTTTTTGCACATGGTATTGGTGCTGTCGCAGGTGTTGATTATCAAACGCATTTCAATTACCTGATGATACTTCAGGAAATGGGAGTGCCTGTGACTCCGAATGTAAAGGCATTTCCTGATCTGGAAACCTGTATGCAGCATGTGCAGACAATGATGGATGATCTGCATACATTGGATATTGAAGTTGATGGTATTGTGCTGAAAGTCAATCGATTCGATCAGCGGGAGTTGCTTGGAAACACTTCGAAGAGCCCGCGATGGGTTGTAGCTTATAAATGGGAGCGGTATGAAGAGGTAACTCAAGTCGAATCCATCACGTTTCAGGTCGGTAAAACAGGAACTGTGACTCCCGTGACTAATCTTGTTCCAGTACAGATTGCCGGTACTACTGTTTCCAGAGCGAGCTTGCATAATAAAGACGAGATGGAGCGACTTGGAATCCAGATTGGAGATTGGGTTGTTGTCGAAAAAGCAGGTAAAATTATCCCACATGTGATCCGCGTTGAAGAACATCGCCGCGATGGATCGCAACAGGAACTGAAGTTTCCCAAATGCTGTCCTGAATGTAAGGCCCCGTTAGTCAAGGATCAAGGGGGAGTCTATATTCGTTGCCCTAATCCAAATTGTCCTGCTTCGGTGCGTGAAACATTGCGGTTTTATGCATCCAGGCAAGCCATGGACATTGAAGGGATGGGCATCAAAATGATTGAGCAATTGCTCAGTCAGGATCTCATTAAAGGGCTGCCTGATATATATCGGCTTCACGAGCATTATGACCAGTTAATCACGCTGGAACGTCAGGGTGAAAAGTCGATCGAAAATCTTCTGGCAGGGATTGAACAGTCCAAGAAACAACCAATGTGGCGGCTTTTAACAGGTTTGAATATTCGTCATGTTGGAACTAGCAATGCACGTATCCTTGAAAAACAATATGGTACCATTAGTGAGATCGCGAAACAGAGCGTTGAAGATCTGGCCTCTGTGGATGAAATAGGTCCTGTGATTGCGGAATCAGTGCATACTTTTTTTAACTCTGATTTTGGATGTAAACTGGTTGCAGACTTACAGTCATCAGGTCTGAATATGGGAGTCCCCGTCAGCAAAACAGAAAAAACGATCGGTGTTCTTGATGGGAAAACCGTTGTTGTTACAGGAACTTTATCACAGTTCACCAGAGATGAAGCCAAAGAACTGATTCGAAAACATGGAGGTAAAGCATCAGGTAGCGTCTCCGCGAAAACCAGCTATTTACTGGCCGGTGAAAAAGCAGGCAGTAAATTGACAAAAGCGCAAGACCTGGGTGTTTCAGTTTTGACTGAAACCGAATTCCTGGAATTGTTAAATGAAGCAGACTGAGTCGGGTGAAAAATTACTCACTGTTCGGGATTTTTTGAAAATGATTCATTTGCGCTAATCGTTTCAGTCGCTTCTTCAGATTCGCTTCATCCGGGTAAAGCCTTTCAAGATCCCATAAATCCATGAATACTCGACCTTGTTTCAGGTTTAAACACGCCTCCAGAGTCGTTTCAACAGAGGAGAGTTGTGGATGCGAAAACTGGCCCGCCCGTTCCAGTTCTTCAAGTATTCCATTACCAGAACGTGTGGGGATGAGAGAGCAACACTCCACTCCCAAAGAAAAGGCATATTCTACAGAACGAATGGCCCAGTCAATCCCTTCCTGTTCTTCCATAAATGGTGGTTTCAGTAGAACAAATGCTCTGGTCTGAATTGAATGACTTAATAGAAAATCAACTGCTCTGGAAAAATCATCCAGCGTCATTTGCTTATTCAGAGAACGTAACACATCCTTGTGGATGGTTTCTAACCCTAAAGCAATTTCCAGTTGTCCGGCGATCATCTGTTGGAAGTCCAGACAACCCTCATTGCATAACAGAGGATGGTTTTCAACAATCACTCTTTCAAAATGCTGTACCAGTGAGACAACACGTGGCAGATCTGTTTCGGGAATTGCTTTGGGATCAAAAAAATTTCCGCTGTTATAAAGTTTAATTTGTCTGGCTGGTGGAAGTCGATGAAGGGCGTGTTCAATTTGCTCAGGGATCATTCCCGGTTCGAGTGTGTGGTCTAATGTGTTTTTCCAGAGGTCGCACATGAGGCACTGAAAAGGGCACTCTCGATTGGTGAGAAAGATAGTGGAGATTTCGATTTGACTTCGATCTGCGGCGCATTCCGTTTCATTTAAGAATACATAGGGTCTGTGGGAAGAAACCTTGTTTTTAGGTGGTCTTGCCGCTCGAATTTGCTGACTGGAAAATGAAGGCAGTGAGATCGTCATAATACCGCTCTCATTGATACTTCCTTATTGATAGATCGCTAAAAGTGATTCCCGGTAATCACTTTCCGTATCAGAGAAAATCGATTTGAAGGAATCCGGGTTGAGGGTTCCTTCTTGAAAACGGCGTTTGGGATAGACAGGCATGGAAAGCCCTGTGACTTCCCTGATTCCGCGCGATACAATGTCACCTTTAAGTGCATAGAGCTTGTTATGATCCCAATCTGTCAATTCGATGAAGGGAATTCCTTCGGCAACTTCAATGACATTGGGTAATGCATATGGGCTAAACCCCTGAAAGCCGAGACTGCGGGCGGGGGCATAGGTTCTAACGTGTCCACGACTTTGACCGCCGGAATAGGTTAGCGAATGCTTGACAGCTTCAACTCCCCAGCCTTCCTGATACAGCATTAAATTGTTGAGTACACTGCGTATGGTAAGTTCAGGGTTCGCTTCGATCGGATAGTCTTTGAGGTTTTCGTCTCCTCCATCACCGTCAATCAGAAATTTCCACTCTGGGTATAGAGTACGAATTTTTTTACATAAAGCGAAAGTCATCGTTGCAGCCTGAACATCGAGTGGTTTGTAGTCTTCCAGAATTTTGATGGTTTCTTCAAAGTCCAGGCTGCTTTGAGAGACTTCCAGGACTTCCAGAAACAAACTCAGCTTCATTTGTTCTAAAAAATCGCGTGCTTGTCGACTGTCGCTGCCTTCGCCGTCAATGGAAAGTGAAAATGCTTTCAGGCGGGAAGGCGATTCATTGCGTGAAATTAAGGCATGATAAACCAACAGGAATAAGGCACCGCTGTCGATTCCTCCAGAAAAAAGCACACCAATGGGTTCGTTCTGAGGGATCGTGTTCAGCCATTTATGAATTTCCTGAGAGACGGCACCGATATACTGTTTCCCAATATCATCTAATTCATTTGAGAGACGGTTTCGTTCAGGTGTAAAGTAGCGGGTTGTTTTGGGATTCGGGTCGGGGCAACCAATTAATTGCAGTTCCAGGATATAGTGTGCGGGAACCATTCTTGTATAAGACGGGTGGAATTGATCATCGAGTCCTTCGCTCTTGAGGAACTTGTAAATCTCATCTATTCTTTCTGCGATGACCAGACATGGTCCTTCTGCACGTTTAGCCAGAAAGAATCGCATTGGCCTGCCCAGGGTCCGTGCCATCCGAATCCGCGTACCTTCTTTATGCACAAGCGCAAATTGGCCATCAATTTCTCTTATACGTTCTGGAGAGCCGCTGCCTACTCTCTGGGTTGCTTCTTCAACTGTCATGTTGAATATAAGATTTGCTTGAGGATTAAGCAAATTGACAAGTCGTTCTACATATTCTTGATAAATCATTAAATCTAATCCCGAGATTTAAATGGAATCTGATGAGTATAATTTGGTTGATCAAAAATTCTAAGTGTCATTCGAAGAAATGAAAACTCCTTACCAATAAAACCTTTCTAATTTGAATGAAATACTATTTCAGATACGTTTGTGAATCGCCTGCACTCTGTTTTCCTTTTCAAATGATTTGTTAGAATGCTACCTGATACCGATCACTACCTGGATTAACTCGCAGGAAACGGTTGTGTATCATTGTTAAGTTGGGAGATCGTGTTACGATTTCGTCTTCTTGTCTGGAATGATGATCCAAAAAAATTGCCTCATTTTAGTCAAATCGCACCAGAAATATTGAAATAGAGTACAGGTTTTTACGTATGTCTAATCGCTCCGCTCGAATTGAAGCTCTCTACACTGCGATCCAGGAACGGATTCTGATTCTGGATGGGGCGATGGGGACCATGATCCAAAATTATAAGCTCAAAGAAGCGGATTATCGAGGAGAACGTTTTGCAGATTACCATATGGATATTGCTGGTAACAACGACTTACTCTCGCTGACTCAACCTCAGATTATTCAGGACATCCATCGCGAATACCTGGAGGCGGGGGCTGATATTCTGGAGACCAATACGTTTAACGGGACTCGGTTATCACAAAGCGATTATGAAATGGAGTCGCTGACTCACGAGTTGAATCTGAGTTCAGCGCAATTAGCTCGAGCGGCAGCAGACGAAATGACTGTAATCACACCAGACAAACCGCGATGGGTTGCTGGTGTTCTGGGGCCTACCAGTCGTACGTGTTCGATTTCACCAGATGTCAATGATCCGGGAGCGCGTAATGTTACCTATGACGAGCTTGTGGAAAATTATCTGGAATCGATAGATGGTCTTGTCAAGGGAGGTGTTGATCTGATTCTGATCGAGACCATCTTTGACACACTCAATGCCAAGGCTGCCGTTTTTGCGGTAAAGACTTATTTTCAACGTGAAAATTTGGAACTGCCGATCATGATTTCCGGAACGATTACAGATGCTTCGGGACGGACTTTGTCAGGACAGACTACGGAAGCCTTCTGGAATTCCCTTTCGCATGCCAGGCCATTTTCTATCGGGCTCAACTGCGCTTTAGGTGCCGAAGAGTTAAGGCAGTATGTCAAAGAGCTGTCACGTGTGGCCGATACTTATGTGTCCGCCCATCCCAACGCGGGCCTGCCTAATGAATTTGGCGAATACGATCAAACGGCCTCAGAGATGGCTGCTATTGTCGATGAATTTGCTGGCAGTGGTTTTGTCAATATTCTGGGTGGATGTTGTGGAACGTCTCCTGCACATATCAAAGCAATTACTGAAGCGATGGCGAAGCATCCTCCACGCAAGGTTCCCGAGATTGAACCCGCTTTGCGTCTTTCCGGGCTGGAGCCGTTTAATGTTACCAAAGAGAGCTTGTTTGTTAATGTGGGAGAGCCTGCTAACGTGACCGGTTCGGCCCGCTTCAAACGTCTGATTAAAGAAGACAATTTTGATACTGCTCTTGAAGTGGCATTGCAACAGGTTCAAAACGGCGCTCATGTGATGGACGTCAATATGGACGAAGGCATGCTTGATGCAATTGCCGCCATGACTTCGTTCCTGAATCTGGTAGCAACGGAACCCGATATTGCCCGTGTTCCGGTGATGGTGGACTCCTCAAAATGGGATGTCATCGAGGCAGGCCTGAAATGTATCCAGGGGAAACCGATTGTCAATTCGATCAGTCTCAAAGAAGGCGAAGCGGAATTTCTGGAGAAAGCCCGTCTGTGCCAGCAATATGGCGCTGCCGTCGTTGTGATGGCGTTTGACGAGGAAGGGCAGGCAGATACCAGGCAGCGCAAGACGGAAATTTGTGAACGATCTTATCGCTTATTGGTGGATGAGTTAGACTTCGCGCCTCAGGATATCATTTTTGATCCCAATATCTTTGCAGTTGCTACGGGAATTGAAGAGCACAATAACTACGCTGTTGACTTCATTGAAGCAACAGACTGGATTCGAAAGAATTTGCCGTATGCCAGCGTCTCAGGGGGAGTGTCAAACGTATCTTTTTCTTTCAGAGGAAATAATCCGGTTCGCGAAGCCATTCACTCAGTTTTTCTCTATTACGCGATTCAAGCTGGCATGAATATGGGAATTGTGAATGCGAGCCAGTTGGCCGTCTACGATAACCTGCCTGCCGAACTCAAAGACAAAGTGGAAGACGTTATTCTGAACCGCACTCCCCGAGGGTACTGAGGCACTCTTAGAGATAGCCGAACGGTTTCGTGGCGATGGTGCTACGGGATCTGTCACAACTGAAGATCTGACATGGCGAGAGTTACCGGTTCAAAAACGGATTGAACATGCTTTGGTAAGAGGGATCTCGACCTATATCGTGGAAGATGCTGAACTGGCACGCCTGGAAATGAACCGACCGCTGGACGTCATTGAAGGTCCCTTAATGGACGGTATGAATGTTGTCGGTGATCTGTTTGGTGCGGGAAAGATGTTTTTACCGCAGGTCGTGAAATCAGCGCGTGTGATGAAACAGGCCGTTGCTTATTTGCAACCATATATTGAGGAAGAAAAAGAAGAAGGCGACAGTCAATCAAACGGCCGGATTTTGATGGCGACAGTTAAAGGGGATGTTCACGACATCGGCAAAAATATTGTAGGCGTGGTTTTACAGTGTAATAATTTTGAAGTGATCGATTTAGGGGTGATGGTTCCCTGTGAGACGATTATACAAACAGCGCGCGAAAAGGAATGTGACATTATTGGCCTTTCAGGACTGATCACTCCATCCCTGGATGAGATGGTCACAGTGGCAAGCGAGCTGGAGCGTCAGGAAATGGATTTGCCTCTGTTGATTGGGGGAGCCACCACTTCCAAGGCACATACCGCGGTCAAGATTGAGCCTCAATACAAACGGAATCAGGTTGTGTATGTTCCAGATGCGTCTCGTGCCGTTGGTGTTGCGGCTTCGTTGATCTCAAAAGAATTATATGATGACTACGTGAAGGGGATTCAGGATGAATATGTGAGTGTCCGCGAACGGGTCGCCAACCGGAAACCGCAAGGGACACCGGTTTCCTATGTTGAAGCTGTTAAACAGGGCTTTCAAATAAACTGGAAAGACTACACGCCTCCTGTTCCCACTTTTACAGGGACGAAGGTACTCGATGATTATCCGCTGGAAAAACTGGTAGACTATATCGACTGGACGCCCTTTTTTATCAGTTGGGATCTTGTCGGGAAATATCCGAAGATACTCAATGACGAAATCGTCGGTGAGGCAGCACGTGAACTTTTTGCCAATGCACAGACGATGCTCCAGAAAATCATTGACGAGAAACTATTGACTGCGCGTGCTGTGTTTGGTTTCTGGCCTGCGAATCAGGTGGATGGTGATGACCTCGAACTCTATGATACGGAACGCCAAGGCAATGTGATTGCTCGTTTGCACCACATTCGTCAGCAGGTTCGCAAACGAGGCCAGGAAGAGAAACCACTCATGTCCCTGGCTGACTTTGTTGCCCCCAGAGACAGTCAAAAAACTGATTACATTGGTGGGTTTGTTGTGACCGCAGGTATGGGTGCAGAAGAGTTGGCGAAATCGTACGAACAGGAACACGATGATTATAGTAGTATTATGGTCAAAGCGCTGGCTGACCGGCTGGCTGAAGCGTTTGCTGAACATTTACATAAACGGGTTCGCAAAGAATTCTGGGGTTATAATCCCGATGAATCGTTGGACAACAAGGATTTGATCAAAGAGGAGTATTGTGGGATTCGTCCGGCACCCGGTTATCCTGCGTGCCCTGACCATACGGAGAAGGAAACGTTGTTTAAGCTACTGAATGCCGAATCGGAAATCGGTGTTGAACTGACTGAGCATTTTGCCATGTATCCTGCAGCAGCAGTCTCCGGCTGGTATTTTTCTCATCCGGATTCACGTTATTTCCATACGGGAAAAATTGACAAAGATCAACTGGAATCATTGGCAGAACGTAAAGAGATGACCCTCGAAGAGATCACTCGCTGGTTACGACCTGTACTCCTGGAAGATAATTAATCGTAGATCAGTCATTTCGTTTCCTCTATCTGAATGCCTCTTTCATGTTTCTGGTTGGGTTCCCATTTTTTTACTTCTCCGTCTGAAGTCAACTGGTCTTCAGTTTGCAGTATTCTTCCCAACACAAACCAGAAATCGGACAGACGATTCAGATAGAGCCTTAGTGCAGGGTTAATCGCCTCTTCAATATCCCAAACCATCGTTTCGGCTTGCCGAACCATTGTTCGAATGTCGTGAGCAATCAAAACGCGCATACTGCCTTGAGGCAAAATGAAAGAGTCCAGCGGTTCGAGTACGGGAGTGAGATTGGAAATGAGATCTGTTATTTCCTCAACTTTTTCAACAGGAAAGCGTTCGATAGCTTCGTTTTGTTTGACAGGCGTGCTCAAATCTGATCCCAGATCATACAGCGCTCTGTGGAACGAGTTCGCCAGTTGTGACAGATTGATGATGCATTCACCGCCTTCCGGAAGTTGAAGTTTCAGCAGATCTTGATCACATTCATGAATAAAAAATCCCAGCTTTACTGAAATAATCTCGATGAGCGCCAGGGATTTAATTCGAGTGGAAGCCTTAGATACGCGCGAACTGTCATTTAAGTATGTTTGGCCTTGATCACCGGTCTTTGTTACGATCATATTTAAATGAACATTGCCGCGTTCTGGCATTGTCTTAATCCTCTGTCTGGTATTGTTCTTATTTAATTATTCGATCTATCGTAATAGGAAATGTTCTCTAATGCGAATGAGCTGCCTGCATTGAGAAGGATGGCGGGTTAATCTCAGAAAGCTGTTCAATGAAAGTCTGATTTATGCCGGACACAACCAAAAATTTCAGTCTCTTGCTTTTCTGTTGGAATTTGTTGGAAAAGACGGTTGATTCCGGTGAAAAACCTGCTGATTATGAGGCTTTACAAGCATGGAAGGAGTCTATATACTTTCGTCCGAAGCACTGATTCTTACAGAGTTTCTGATTATTGGAGAGGTGGCAGAGTGGCCGAATGCACCGGTCTTGAAAACCGGCGTGCCGCAAGGTACCGGGGGTTCGAATCCCCCCCTCTCCGCTTCCTTTTCTAGATGACCGCTTTTGTTCCTTTTTTTGTAGGATCAAACGATCAACTGGAATTGAAGATTCTGATTTTGTGCTAGATTTGTGCTGATTAGAAAACTGGTTCATTGTGAACTCTCCTGTAAAAAATATTATGACATTGCTGTCGTACAAAATAGCCTGATCCATCAGGCCACACTCAAAAACTGGCCGGGGACTCTGAGAACTACAGAGCCCCGGCCCTTTGATCTTCAAAGAACGACGTGCATTAGATCACCGTCTCGTTCTAAATACTCTTTCCTGGCCAGACACTATGCGTCAGGACGATTCAACCTTTCCATCGCATCCTGTGACTCCTGATCGGCAATATGCGTGTAGTGTTGCAGTGTCTTATGATCGACATGCCCTACCCAGATACGGATGACCGCTTCAGGAACACCTTTCACGATGGCCCGCGAAATAAAACTGTGCCGGAACGTGTGCAAATGGCCTTTCAATTTCAGCTTTTCCAGAGTCCGTTTAAGTGACTTCAGCAGCCTGCGTTCTGAGACCTGATGATCGCCCTGTGGATAACTGGGGGACGCTCTGGCCGTAAAAACCCAGCGACTCTGTCGAGACTGTTCTTGCAGAATCTCGCGTGCGCGTTCGGACATAGGGATTGACCTCACGTTACCGGTCTTCGTAGTCCAGCCTTCTTTAGGACGGATATGAATCAACCCCAGCTTCAGATCCACATCGTCCCAGGTCAACCACTGCAGTTCCCCGATCCGCATTCCGGTTTCTGCCAGAAAAGTAAATGCAGAACGGTGAACCGGAGAGCTGGCCTTAAGGATCTGATCGACCTCATCCTGGTTCCAGAACGGTTGCGGTTCAGTTTTCGGTTCAGTAAGCCGCAAGCCTTCCAGCGGATCTTCTTCGATCATGCGACGCGTTTTGGCAAAGAGCAACAGCCGGCGTATCACTCCTACCTCGGTATAGATCGTCTTGGGTTTCGCTCCTTCTGCTTCCTATACTGTCGATAGGCGTCTACAAATCGAACATCAAGTTGTTCCAGTTTGTAAACATTTCGCGATTCTGCAAACTCATCTACGCCTTTCAAGACCTGTTTATACTTACTGATTGTCTTCGGACGCAGGTCTTCTGTTTCACAGTTTTGAATTAGCTCGTCTACCGCATCGGTGATCAGAGCCGGTTCGGTATTAATAGTCTTTACGCTATCTCCTTTTAAATGTTCTCGCTCTAAGGCAAGTGCCCTGGCACGAGCTTCTTTCTTATTGGAAGTTTTCAGAGATTTGCGAATCTGTTTTCCACGAAACTGCATATTGACGTACCAGACACCGTTCCGGTTGAAAATAGATGCAATCTCACCTACACGTTCATAATTTGTATTGACGAATTCATTTTTCATATTCATAATTCTTATATTCCTTTATTCATCAGTTTGAGAATCAAGCGATCACGGAACAAACGCAGATGCTTGCCGACCCGTTGAACACAACCTGTCAGCTTGCCTTCTGAGTTCCACTGATAGAGGGTCGCCTTGGGAACGCACATGAGTTCCGCTGCCTGGTCGACTGTAAGAATCGGTGGATACTTAACGGCCCACTCGCCGGTTGAAAAAGTCCTGGTGACTTCTTCCTGTGTGATTTTGAGAGTTTGTCTCTCTGCCATGACTGATCTCCTGTTTTGGAGCCCTAAAAGCGGGGGTCAGACGTCACACCAAATGTGGGCCTCTCTCTGATACCGTGATTTCCGTACGAAAAATATTTTTTCTACACGAGAAAAGTATTCATATGAACACATGATTCAAGCGATTTGATTTACTTAAGCATTTATCATAAAAGGGGTTACGGCAATGGTGGTCAGTGGAAGCACAGTAGGAGGTCAATATGGGACGGGCCAGATTGAACATTTCGATTACTGGGATGAATCCTGCCCAATCCTGCGGAAGGCACACAAACTTGCAGATTTTGCCTCAATCTGCCGGTGGCGACCTGCGGATGAAATCAGCGATGAACTACCAAACAAATTTGAGTTGAAGTTTCTTTGCTTGAAGGGGAAGGACTCCGTCCGGCGATTTTTACCTATCACTGGGGGCGATGCATTAATATCTGAGCTCTTTGCAGGGGGGCTGGCGATACTGAACCGGGCATCAGGAACTCAGTGCATCGGATCGCTCTCAGCTATCGCATGATGTTTATATTTCCAGGAAAGTCCGCAGCCTCAATAATCATTGCAAAAGAAACTTTGCGTGTTATCAAGACTTGCGCATTATTATGACCAGACTAGAGACAGCCGGAAGGCAAACCGTTCTACCTGAGCATCTGAAATTCTCCTCTAGTGGAGTAGGAAAGTCCTCAGTGATTCCTGGATTACTCACAAAAGGGACACAGTTGGCAAAAGATCACGGTATTGAAAATCCAAACGAGAACAGGCTATTAACTATGGTTTTTTTGCTGCAGCAAAAGCCTTCCCCTAGAGATCGGCGAAATCTGGAGGAAATTGAAAGCTTAGTTCGAATAGCGTTATACAACGAGCAGAATACATGTTTGTGCTGTGATCCGGAAGTCGCCAACAGTGGATAAAAGATCGTATTCTGGCCGCACTTGAAAAGCACATGGATGATTCCCAAGAAGAGTTTGATAACTGGTTTGCCGGTCCCAAAAATTCATTTCTGACCCAGATTTCAAAGCAGAAGAGCCCCTTTGGAAAGCTCAATAACGGAATGGTTCGTTGGACTCTGATGGAGTTAGGCTGGAAGGCCTATCACTATGTCGGAGAATTGTATTCACACCCAGATGCAGCTGCTTTCAGAATGCGTTGCCATCTCCCTTGAATGAGAGTGAGCGGAAAATTTTTGAAATGGTCTATTTGAGACAGAATTATCTGGGCGATTTTCCCTTGTTGCTACTGAAAGAACGGCTTCCACTTTTGACCGCGCCGATGTTGTCCGTCTTGTCTGAAGACGATGATTTTGATTTTATCGGAACCATTCACCAACTTCTCTATATCTACTCAGAGATGGCTGACGTCCGACGTGACGCTGACCGGCGTATCCAGAAATCAGTAAGGCAAGTCGGGAACCGGGGGGGAGCAATAATACACTTGAATCACGGTAGCACATAAGGAACGACGCGATCGGTCATGGTCGATTCCAGGCACGATGTAGACTGAAATGACTGATCTCACCGCTGTCGGGCTGTTTTGGTTTGATGTTCTTGTTGCCAGTGTTTTACTAGTGCGGCTGCAATGGTGCGAGCGAATTCTTTGGCAGCGGGGCTTAGTTCTTCTGCTTCTGGCGTAGTTTTAGTTCCTGGTTCTTGATTCATGTTTGTTCCTTTGTTGGAGTAGATGCGTTCTTCATTTGATTTAACAATAATAAAACCGAGTTTTCGATTTGCCATCACTCGGCACATAGTTCCATGGCAAGCAGGTTCAGCGTAATATTCTGGAGACACGGTAAGCCGCGCAGCCAACGCCCAAAGCTCTGCACCATCAACCCGGCAGCAATATTAGCCGTGTAGATGGTGCCGTGGGCCGTACAGCTTCCTGGTTGTGCTTCTTGCTGTGGGAAAAGCGTCTCTGCGTACTGTTGAAAACTGGTCGTATCTGCTGCCGTAAGCACACGCATGACCTCTCCCTGCATACGGCCATCACACCAGAACCCACACTGTTTTCCAGCAGAACGCCAGATTGCAGCACGGGCGGAGATGGAATCAACACAGCAGAAGACAGCCTCACCAATGGGCATAGTTGCTCGATAACGGTCGCGTGAGTCGTCACCTGAATCGAATCATCAAGCTCGATGAATGGCTCTCGCCGTTGCATCCACTTTAGACTGTCCCAGATCCTGACACCGATATCCTTGAGTCGTGATATTGGTAGATTCGACACAATCAAAATCGACCAGTTGAATCCGCGGCGTCCCGATCGCTGCCAGTTGTAGCGCGACCTGACGACCAATGGCTCCCACGCCGATGACGGTTGCTGTAATATGGGAAAGCCGTTCCGCCGGTATCAGGTCACTCTGTCTCTGGAAACGATCCGTAGTCAAATTTAATGTATTCAAATCAAACCTCCTTTCAATTCATATTCAGCAAAGAGCCAGTCTTCTTCCCAGTCAAAGTCTGCGGTTCGATCAAAATCAGACTGGATCAGACGATTCTTATGTTGCGGATGCACGTGGTCTAAATATTCATCTTCCCAACGCTCTGGATCACATCCAGCAAATGTTTGAGAGTAATCCCGTTTCACTGAGATCTCGAACTCAGCCTTGGGTCCCACATTGAATTTTAACCGGGCATAAGTGTGACCTGTCCGCGCCAAAATAAACATCACGGCCCAGTCGGATCGACCAAAGACACGCTCAAAGGTTTGTTCATCAGTCGGACTGGGTAATGGACAATCGCCGGGATGCGTATGAATCCAGATCCGACCAAATTGCTCAGGACGGAGTCCCGCATCCACCTGGTCGTCAAAGAAATTGGCGACTGCCTCATCGTCGAAGGCCACATGAGCCAACGAGCAAGTCTGTTCCACAAGTTGCAGGTCCTGCACCAGCAGCAGTCATCCGCTGAAGCAATCCCGAAGCCACCGACCTCGGTATCGCCATAATCACGCAGGTACAACAGTTTCGCCCAGGCAGTCGGGCTGAACCGCAGTTGCGGTAACCGGGTTTGCTGCTGAGACCTGGGTTTCCGGTAATTCTTCCTCTGTTTCTTCAAGTTCTTCTTCCGCATCACAATCAGAGCACCTTTCATTTTCAAGTAAACAACGTTGACAACAGTCGGCGTTACATTGCACGCACTGTTGTAAACAGGACGAACAGCAGTTGCTGTGACAACTATCACAGTGCGACAAACACTCATGACAAAACGGACAATCACAGTCGGAACAATCCTGGGCACACTCCGTGCAGAGTGTGATTTCACACTTGTCACAGCGTGTCTGTGCGTTGGCTGTGATTACATCGGCGCACTCGGTACATTCGACACTATGCCAGTTAGATAATTCCACATAGGGACTGTCGGGGTTATAAGTCCGCAACAGGCTGGCCACCATCGTGAAAAAATCAAACAGCCGTCCCTGTTCCAGTGACCGGCGTATCGACTTGCCGCCCGTCTCCCTTCACAGACGACTTCCGACTGAACGTGGGGATGTGTGACACTGTCATTGGTAATTGCCGGATTGGGGTCTCTGGCGATCACCCGGTAATGGAGTGATCCATCGGTGTTCTGGTTTCCATAGTCAAGGCAAATCTCAAAGGGTCCCAGATAGATGCCTTCCAGTTCAATCCGTTCTGTGATGACTGAAATGCTCTGCGCACGGAGATCCCACTTCACTTCACCAAAATCTTCCTCTATAGCCAGCAGTTCTGCATAGATTTCCCCAACAGAGGAAATCTGCTGCTGTGGTGAATCCGACGACAATTTACCATGTAAAGTGGTCAGTTGTTGGATCAACTGACCAACACCTGTCTTTAGTTCTCGTTCCAGTTTTAAGACAGCCAAATTCCAACCTCTACGTTGTGCCTGCTGACGTTTCCGAATCAATCGATCACAGTGCCACCAGTCTTCGAAAGGCAGTTTTAATTGTGTCGGAGATTCTTCTGATACCAGACAGTGATAAATGCGACTGGCAGCTCGCCAGAATCGTTTTCGTGAATGTTTCATTGTCTCCTCTTTCAAATAAAGAAATTCCAGAACAGGCTGCCGGGTACTAAACCCCGACAGCCTGTGGAAATACAAAAACTAGGACCGCGCCCCTTCAATCTTTGTGGGAGTGATCGAAATTCGGTCCCCGTCCTGTAACCGTTGGTTTGGGGGACAGGGCTGGCGATTCACGCGAATCAGGTAATCGCGGGCTGCCGCATCTCCCATCTTCTGTTCAAAGAGTTGTGCCACCGTGGTTCCTGTGGGGACTTCGATATAATCAGCGAACCCACCGCCATCGTTGTTGATCAATAAAATTTTCATAAAAGTCTTTCCGTTCCTGATTGAATTTGGTTAAAAACATACATTGATTATTTATGTGATTAGCTACCGTTTGTGACGTCGTTTCCTGCGGCGTGTATTACCTTTCACACCACGTCGTCCCTTTAAGCGACCAGCGTGTATCGTTTGACGCAGGACTGACTGCGCATTCGATCGTGCACTAAGGTCACATGAAAATGATTGACAGCATTCGCACGGTTGAAAATCAGGCCACCACTGGTTCATGGTGTGCCCCTTGTCGCTCGGAATTCAGTCGATTGGTTTCCAGTTCATCCCAGTCGATCACATAAGGCCCCGACGTTTCGGAATCCGGATCAACCGTTTCATCGGGCTCCGCTAATAAGAAGCCCAGACGTTTCACGGTCGAAATACTTTCGCCGGTTGCCAGGGCAACGGCCCGATTTAAGTCTGCTTGTTTCATCAGTTGTCTCCTTCGAAATGAAAGTGTTCGAACAAAAAAGCCCCGGTCCTGCAGGCAACAAACCTGCAAGACCGGGGCAAACCAGTAGTCAAAATTAAGTCGTCAGTTCTCAGGAACCGGTATTTAGCGGCAACCAATGCTGCTCCAGCCAGTCCGTTTCAGATTCCAGGGCAGCACTCCGCTGCGCGAAAGGTCCCAGTTGCGGCCCATCCACGGGAGACAGATCCACGTTCCATTGACCGGCTGCATTCGGTTCGACATAAGAGCCACGTGAGATGGCCAGTCGACCGAGGGTTGCCAGGTCAATGGCTTCTGAGTAAACGCAGTGCACCGTCCCCTGTGGCGAGATCATGAGTTTCATGTTGATTCCCTTACTTGGGGGTTCGAATAATCTGTCGTCGCGGTCGATCGATCAACAGACCATCCAGGGCTGCCTGGACTCCAGACAACTCTGAAGCCACCTGCTGACGAAGTTCACCGCGTTTTCGTAATTCCTGAGGCTGGATGCCTTGTACGATTCCCTGACACTGGGCTACCAGAACATCCAGTTGCTCGTTGGACCGCACATTCAGGGAGCGGAACCGTTCAAAGAACTCGTGCAGGTTACCGATGGCGGAATCACGAAAGACTTTGGGCCGGCCATCGGCCTGACCACTCAAACGGTCTGTCAGATGCGACACCAGCTGTGACAGTTCACCCAGAAAGGCGTCTTCCGCCAGCCTGACCGCTTCTTCGAACCGCGACTGCACCCGCTGACATTCCTGCTCGTACAGCTCCGGATTGAGTTGTCTTAGGTAATCCGGCGGTTCGACACTGGGAAAGTCCCAGGACACTTCGAACAGACCGACTCAGGGTCATGGGATAATCATCGTTATTGAAGAGACTCCCCAGTCTCTCCCGGGCCGCCGACTTCAGGGACAGGTATTGTTCATCCAGTTCCGTAACTGCCTCGGCCAGTTCTTCCGTAAACCGATGCATCTGTTCTTGGAAGGTGTTCAGCGCATCCTGTCGTAATAAGCGTATCCCGTGTTCCGGAAAGGGCAGGCTGATTGAAGTCCAGTACGATCGCACCCGTTGACGGACCGCATTTACGGCGCGGAACCGAGGATGCCCCGTATCCAGCAGTTTCTTGCCGGCACTCAGAAAGGTTCCTTCTGCCCCAAATGATTCGGCGGCCTGAGTTTTCTGATCGCGTGTCAGTGATTTGCGTGTGCCAAACCATTCAAAACTGATGCGAGTAGCACACATCGTTGATCGCAGCCGATCGATGGGATCGGTGCGGGTATTTACTTCATCAATAGCAGTCATGGTCATATTGTCTCCTTAAATAGAGTGTGGTTTAGTTTCTGTGAGGATCGCGAGAGAGATTCCGGCGTGAACGCGAACCGGAACGCTCGTCATTGCTAAATACTCCGGGCTGTTCTGCTGACAGACAGCGTTTGCTGGCCCAACGCCTGAGACGGGCCACCGATTCGGCGGCGGTGACGGCCACGGGAACCACGTTTTCTGCTGCCTTGATTAAAGGGACTTCGAGCAGTGCCGCCAGACGACAGCAGGCCCGGATTTCCGAACCGGTCCAGTGCCGGTCGTCCGGCAAACGTTGATCGGACGAAAGCCCAAACAGATCACGGTACAGACGCCAGATGGCCTGCTTCTGGTTATCTCCTGGTAAATCCAGAAAAAACAAAGCATCAAAGCGTTCGGCCCGCACAAACTCCGGCGGCAGTTTGGAAATATCATTGGCAGTACAGACCACGAACACGTCTGAAGTATGGTCGTTGAGCCAGCCCAGCAACGTCCCCAGCATACGTGTGGAAACACCGCTGTCAGACTGTCCGGATGAGGCTCCGCTACCCAAGCCTTTTTCGACTTCATCAATGAACAGGACGGCTGGCTGCATGGCATCGACGATCCGAAGGGCCCTGCGCGTTCGCTCCTCGGTTTGCCCGACCAGCGCGCCCATCAAAGCCCCGACGTCGAGTGTCAGCGTGGGACGTCCGGTTTCTTTTCCCAGTGCTTTGGCAAACGCACTCTTACCGGTTCCGGGAACCCCCAGTAACAAGACGCCGCGCGGTCAAACGGCTGTTGCATCTTGTGACCGTGGCCGGAGTGCACACCGGCAAAAGGCTTTGAGGGCTTCCAGACCGCCCAGACCAGCGAACGATTCCGATCCCTGGTGCAACGATAACAGACCGCTTTTCAGTAGCGTCTGGGATTTCAGCTCCAGTACGACCGAGGCTTCGATGCGGCCATGTCGTACCAGCGAGAGACTGTAGGCCCCTTCTGCTTCATAACGGGTCAGGCCTGAGGCAGCGTCCAGGACACGCTCCAGTTCTGGTCCCTCCGGTAATTCTCCCGTTTCCGTTGCGATACTGCGGGCAATTTCCAGCAGTTGACCGCGATCGGGAAGATCATGTTCCAGGCAGACAAACAGTTTTTCCAACTCCGTGGGAATCTGAACCAGGCTGGAAAGTACGATAATAAACGTTTGCGCCTGTTTCCCCAGATTGATCTGTTGTGTCAGTGCCTGAATGATTTCAGGAGAATTGATGAACCGATGAAAGTTTTTCAGGACCAGTAAAGTAGGCCGGTCTGGATCGGCCTGACTACTTAAACTGTGAATGGCCGCCAGAGGATCGGGGAGCGATGTGTCGCCGTCCTCAGCGAGTTCCGTCCCTTGCAGGCCCCGGTCAATGTCCCAGGAGAGTAACCGCCAGTCTTCACTGTGGCAGAGCCGGGCCATCTCCAGCAATGCCTCATCGTGTTCATGGCTCTGAATCCAGATGCCGGTAAAGCAGGCGCGTACGTTCTCCGCAAGTCGTTCGGATAGTAACATAAATGTTTCCTTGATGGTTTGAAGAAAAAGAAAGTGAGAAATGTTCTTAAGCGGTTTCAGCCAGTTGGCCGATCGTCTCCAGCCACGAGATGATTTCCCCGTCCGGATCGCGTTCCTGCAGCAGGGGAACTGTCATTTGTTCGACGGCACTGGTATTGAGCCAGTGCTTGACGCGATTTGTCAGTCGCACCCGAGCTCGTCGGGTGAGCTGTTTCCAGTTGGGGTTGCCATGACTGCTTTCGAATATCTGTTGCGCGGCAACAGTTGCCACACAGTCATGATCGTCATAATCCAGTGCCGCACCAGCAATGGCCTGAACGGCTTGCGGATGCAGATAGTTCTCCAGACTCCGCTTCTTGGTCAACATAGCACGGCAGCGATCGCGTTGATTGATTGCTGCGACTGTTGTCTGACGCTGTTCCGTTACCGGTGACTGTTCCCGATCTGATAAATGAAACTCTGGCAGATTGAGAGGTGCCAGTCGTCTGATCCAGGCTTGAGGATGGCCGCTGATCGGCAGAAAGATGAGTTCTCTATTACGCTCCATCGTGGTAAGATCAGGTAGAGCAGGATCATCGGTATGCAAGAGAGTCGAGATGCGTGTCAGAAATTCGATGTCATGAATTCCTTCAACGACCACCAGGACACGCACTGGCTGGGGATTTTCTTTAATTCGCTCAGGTAAGACCTGAATGTGTTGTGATGTGAAAGCTAATTCTCCTGTCTCAGTTGGTTGGGTTGATGTTGGACACTCTGATGATATTCGGCGGTCAGCTGTTCCGAGGAAACCTTCCCCAGCGCCGCTTCCAGAAACCGGCTGGCGTCCTTGCACCGGGAACCGGTAAAGCCGCGGGTTTCGATCCGGGACTGACCGTCAGTTGAAAAAATGATCTCAATTGTTTGCATGACCCTCTCCGATCTGAATGGTGAGTTTGATGGAACCGTCGCTGAGCTGGTTTTCCAGGACGGAATGTCCCTTCCGGCGCGCTTCCAGTCGGCATTTTTCTACGCCGTAAAATTGCAGTAGCCGATTGAGGTGAGTTGGCTCACCCCAGCGGCCCTCAAAGTTGTCGTAGCGAACCTGGCCCTGATCCACGTCGAATACGACAGGATACCGCCAGTCCGGTAGACGGACGCAATATCCGGAAGCTTCCCCGCTAAACAGGGGAACGGTTTCGTACACGGGTTCCCCCAGTTCGAGTCGGCGACAGGCCAGGCCCAGTGCCTCGGCGTCGCGGACTTCCGTTTGAATCGTGACAATATGTGACATTTCAGTTTTCCCTTTCTGTAGATGAGTTATCAGGAGATTGTAGTAAATCCATTAACCGGAGTTTGTCTGGATCTGTTTTCGCAGGTGGCATCAGCCGTGGTTCAGATGAGACCAAATCGTCCAGCAGTAATTCTGCAATCTCATTCTCACCCACAGGTTCTACCTTCTGCTGCAGCAACAGCCAGCAGATCAACAGCGGCAGCAAGCTGACGACCACCATGGCTACTCTAATGATTGCTGCCGCAATGATCGGATCACGGTTTCTTCTGTCGGCGATTTCACGACGTTCTGCCTCCAGCTGATCGCGCTGGTGGCCGATTTCATGTTGCTCAGCCTGGATTTCGCGCTGCAGAATGACCATTTCCTGTCTGGCTTTGGCATCTGCTTCCACCAGTTCCCGAGACCCCGAGGCGACTTCCTGTTGCAGTTCGGCCATCCGGCGGTTTTGATCCGACTGACGTTCCAGTTGTTGCGTGGCCAGTTCGGCTACACGACTGTTTTCGTCCGAATTACAGCCGATGCTCGTCAGCAGGATCAGAGTCAGTGTGATTCGAAGCGTCTGTTTTTCCATGTGCCCTCCAGCGATGAATCAGTTGTCTGAGAATTCCCTGTAGTGCCAGCCGCAGTCGTCGCTCTTTGATCAAAGCGATGACTGCCAGCAATAGCGCGACAGAGACGAACGTTAAAACAATGTATTCCAAGCAATGCTCCTTTCTGATATGGGGGATGTGTAAAAAGCAAAACGCCCCGCATTCCTATGCCATGCGGGGCGTTTTTGCTGATGATGAATTTGAAAATGGAATCGACTACGATCGACAATAGCTAATTTCTCTCCTATATATTATAACACGTTTTGGGCCAAAATTTAGGTTTTTGGGACTCGTCCGATAGTGTGACAAGAATCACCGCGAGTACCTGAAAGCTAATTTTTCCAGCTGGCCATAATTCCTGGTTTCTTGTCTGTTTTTTTATGTATTATGACGCGTTTTTCGCCATAATTTAGGTCGAAAGTGGTCTCACTACTCTGAAGAGGTGAATTAAATTGTGTTCTCGGCAACAACTTGCTGAATAGAAGACCTTGAAATCCTCCAACAAGAAATAATATACCCAAGGAAATCACGATCACTGCCCCAATTCTGTAAAAACACAAGTCAACATTGTGGAGTGCCTCTGAAACTGTGAGCAATTCCGGTAAAACCGGTATAATAGCCGATTAAAACCATCGCAAAGCCGCCGATGATCATCGAGAATGGCGTCAAACCGTTGAACCAGTGATCTTCCGGAAACCTCTGCAATACTTTATTTCGGAAACATCCGAGGGCCGGCAGAATAGATTGCTAACATTTCTGGATCTCCGAGATCCATTTCCTCATACCAGAACTGTAGGGCAGCTCTGATTAACATGATTTCTTGTCTGTGTAGCATTGATCTCCATTCATAGAATTCTGTTTTCATTTCAAGTCAATGAGGAAGAATAGCGGAACGAATTACTGATTGAGGATATAAAGGGGGCGCACAACCCTGTTTGTTATGAACTCTTTTTTCTTGTTCAACAGAAAAATCTTATGGTTCAATCACTTATTCAATAGCTAGTGTGTGTCCCGAAAGTATTTTGGTTCGGAAATAATAGGGTGAAATTGTGAGAACGCTCCTCGAAGATGAAGCATCGATTCGTATTACTTGTTGAAAAGACCAGTAAAACAGAATCAACACATTCAATCTTCGAGGAGCAAACGATGCGAAAATCATACTCGAATCAACTGCGTCTGGACAGCGTTCCTATCGAACAGGTGGAGTTAAATCTGGGATCGCGGGATCGCATCGGGTTCCCATTCTTCGTGCGCTCTGCAGTTCCTGTATTCAGACCGCAAACTAGTCGATGAAATACTGCAGTGGATCGCCACCGACGTTAACAGCTACAGTCGCACCGATACGGGCCGAAAAGGGATGAATTACTTGCACATCTGTGTGCTGGCGGCCGTGCGGCTGGGCTGCAACTTCACCTACGATCAGCTGCAGGATCTTGCTGAAAATCATCGCAAGCTGCGCGCCGTCATGGGAGTCGGGGACTGCGATGAAAGCTCCTTCAAATGGCGAACCATCCGCAAAAACATTAGACTCCTGCGACCGGAAACCATCGCCCACATCAAGGGTCGTTTAGTGATCTTTGTCTACGGACGGAAAGGACTGCGGGCTCCCAGTTCCACAGACCAGGTACCAATTCCAACGTTGCCGAAACACATTCAGCAATCGCCCTCTGCCTCGGACAGAGAAAAGAGATCTATTCTGGTACAAACTCCGTAGAAAGAACACTCTATCTTTCACCTATGAATTTCAGCATCTGACGATCGAATTTCCTTTTAATGGTTTGATTTCGTTTACTGTACGGCAAACAACGACTTTCGCGAACAGATTCTGGGATTTGACGATACAATCTACACACATACCGAATCGTGGGTTCGTTGAAGATGCAATCAACCATCCAAAAGTTTCATTTCGCTATTCAGACGTTTTTCCGGCTCGCTTGTCTTCTATATTTTGTAACGAAACGTATTTGTAAAGAGTTGTTCTCGAAATCTTTAATGTATCACAGATATCGTCTATGCTATTCGATTTATCTCGAAACAACTTTTGTGCTAAAATAACTCTAGGGTGACTTTGGATTCAGTGGGGGCGACCTCCCTTACGTCCGCGTGCTCGGGCTGCAGCCAAGCCTGCTTTAGTTCTCTCTTGTATAAGTCGCCTTTCAAATTGGGCGAGAGCAGAGAAAACATGAAAGATCAGTTCTCCTGAAGGTGTTGTTGTATTGATGATACCATCACAAATCGAACGAAATCCGATTTCTCGTTCCTTCAGGTCTTCGATCATAGTGACGAGATGACGCAGTGATCGTCCCAGACGATCGAGCCTCCAAACAAGGAGAGTATCTCCACGTCGCAAACTTTCTTGGCAAAGCAAAAGCCCCGGTCGATCAGCTTTCGCGCCGAGAGTTTGTCACAGAAAATATTCTCACGTTTGACCCCATGTTTAAGTAGCGAATCAATTTGGAGGGAGAGTTCTTGATCACCAGTGCTCACTCGGGCATAGCCAATCAAACGCTGTTGCTGAAATTCATGAGATACCATCTTGATTCTCCTCTCTAAGGGCGACAATGTTCCTCTACTAATAGAGAAACGTGGCAATATGAATTTGTTCCTTAACAGATGATACAAAGTTTCTGACTTTGAAAACAATGTCTAAATGTGCCGAGTATTCAGGTTATGCTGCCGACCGGTCTCCTCTCGTTACATCTAAATGCAAAATGGGTGGTTTTAGTGTTTGGTTCCTAGAAATAGGCCGTCTAACGGTTATTGCTCCAGCGTTAGTTCAATTAGATAGAGCATCGGTCTTCGGAACCGGTGGCATGAGGTGACTACATGCTCCAGTCGAAGTCCATCCGTTCTGTGATCTGATAGCCTGCATCAGAAAAGAATGAAATCTGATAGTTACCTCTGATTTACCATAGAGGAGTCGAACTTTTGTAAGTTCCTTTGGTTTTACAACCACTAGAATCAGAGTGCGAGTCGTAGCGAAGAGTGTTTTGTACGTCATGTACATGAGCAATTTCGAGAACAAAACAGGGAAATCTGTGGCATTTCAATTGAATTGAATTGAAGAAGGGTGTTGGAATGAATAGTATGGAATCTACAGACTAATGGTAGAATACCCCTCGTTTATGGGAATAAAATTGAGAGTTCTATAACCTCAAGGAGCTATCTTCAAAGGGGCTATGGCTAAATTTGATCCTTATCACAAATGGCTGGGTATTCCGTCCAAAGATCAACCACCAGATCACTATCGATTACTCGGTATCGATTTATTCGAAGAAGATCTCGATGTCATCGAAGCAGCCGCTGATCGTTGTATGGCTTATGTGCAGCAGTGTGCGTTGGGCGAGCACCAGAAGGCATCGCAACAGATCCTCAACGAACTTTCAGCTGCAAGAGTCTGTCTACTGGTGTCTGAGCAGAAAGAAAAATACGACACAGAATTACGTGCCCAAAAAGAAATTTCTGAATCAGAATCTGCACCCATGGACTCATGGCAGGATGATGATGAAATTTACGATCAAGTAATCCGCAATCAGGAGGCTTCAAATCTATCACCACGCCGCTTACGCAGCAAGCAGAAAAAAAAAGCCAGAGCCGAAAGTGAGGCCATTTCATACAGATCCTCGATTTATTTGGGGCAGCACCGGAACTATTGTCCTATTGCTCCTCGCCCGCCACTGTGAGTTCATTTCTTCCCGGAAAAACGCAACCTCTGAGCCATTGAATCAGGTTGCTTCCACAGATCAATCAGAATTGAATGAATCAGTACCGGCAGAACCTGCAAAGATGTTTTCTCCCTCAACAGGAAATGGGGCTCCTATTCCGCTGCCCCAATCTCCGGAGCCAGAAGACCAACCAGAGCCAGTTCAAGAACAAAAAACTGATAATGCGAAAAAAGCAAAAGGCAAAGAGGTCGACTGGCTGCCCGTGGAGGATCTAGTTGCTAGCTATGATCGCGTGATCATTCAGACCCGTCCTCCTGAAAGTGCGACTTTGAAAGGCAGTGAAGAAACAAAATCATCAGACGGTAATAAATCAAAATCGGATGAACCAGAAAACGACGCCTTCAAACGTCGTACCACAGGTATGGGGGGCTCCGGTGGCTCAGCCATGGTGGGCCCGACATTCGGTGAAATTTCCGGTAAAACAGAAATGATGACGGGAATAAATGGTGGCATGGGCATGGCTGGTCCCACCCGTGAAGGTCGGGGATTAAGATTTATCGCGGTTCGAGGTATCTTCGATTTAGCGACGCAGCACGATAAGCTGCAACGTGCATTAGGTGATTCTTTCTCAATGCAAAATATGCAGACAGGAAATATATTTGATTTTCTGGACTTCGAACTGGAGCGCAGAACCATCGTTCGTGGGCAGAATCCTGCTGAAATCGTGTGGCACAAAGTCGATATTGAATCAACAATTGAAATTCTGAATGAAAGTGCCGACTATGACCCGGAAATAGTCAATACTAACATCACAAATAATGTTATGACGAATCCACTTCCCAGCCGTATTGCCGGATTCTGGGGCAAGGAAGTCACACATCCACGTATGGAAAAATTCACACTCACTCCAGAACAGATTGAACAGGAAGTAGCACTGAATCAACATTTTGTGGACCAATATAAGAAAACACATGCTCATGAAAAAGTATTCAAAGAAAAACAAAAAGGATTCTCTCGACTTCAACTCGATATTCGATCCATTCGTAGTAACATTTTGAATCAGGGTGTGCCAGAAGATGCAGATGCGGTCTTCCGAAATATGGCACAATCTATGCAGGTAATCGATCCCAGTAAACCAATGGATAAGAAAAAGCTGATCCAGAGATTAAAAGACTCCGCCAATGCTGCGGGCCGCCTACTCTGTTCCGTTACTCTCGATTTTGATTTGAACCCAGGTGGGACCTATGTCTATCGGGTTCGGCTCGTAGTGAGTAATCCCAACTTTGGGCGACCCATCGAAGCATTGGAACTTCCCAGTGTTGCCGAGGGTGATACACGCACGACTCCCTGGAGTAATGAAACGGTAGCTGTCACAGTGAAGCAAGACGTGCAATATTACCTGAGTGCCGTACAACCGCCTCGTGGAAGGAATGGAGTCACAGCCACATTTTACATTTATCAGTGGTACCCCAAAACGGGAACGACTATTCACTCAATGTTGAAAACGGCTGTCGGCGAAGAAATTGGTGGTGAGTATTCGGTTGAATTATACGATGTGGCTAAAGAAGAATATGATAATAAAGCAAGAGTCGAGATCAACACACAAAATTATCTGGTTGATGCTATTCCTGCCCCCAAAATTCGGCTGGATGAACATCCTGACTTGTACCTGTCAGCGAGAACACGTGGGGTATTGCCCATTGACCCCGAAGCAATTATCGTTGACAACGTTGGAAACCTGAAACTATCGCTTCCACCTGCTGCTTCAGCAAGTTATCAGACAACAAAAAGAAACTTTGATAGAGAACGCAAGGCTCTGAAGTGGGTCAAAACCGCTACTGAAGCCAGATATGCTGGCCCCGCTGGTATACCGACCGAGTCGAGTGGTAAGAAAAGCAAGCGGAAAAAGAGTCCGATCCGTGTAGGACACTGATTGAAAATTTCAATCCAGTTTTAAAAGAAGAGTGAGATGTTCCATTCCGTGACGTACAAAACAGTCTTCGTAACGACTCGCCCGCGACCCGATTCCAGAAGTTGTGCAACCAAAGAGGCTCACAAAAGTTCGAGTCCTCTACGGCGTCGAGTACATCGAAATCTTCTTCAAATAAATCGATACCCAGAAATCGATGATGATTTGACGGCTCGTCTCTGGGAGGAATTCCCAGTCATTAACGATAAGGGTTAAACTTCGCCATGGCCCGCCTTGAAGATAGGTCACTCGGACAAACATAATTCCTTTTTTTATGTAATATCGTAATCCCGCTGACAATATTTAGATTTTATACTATTCATTGAATTATCTGTTATCAATTCTAAACTTTAGAAAGAGTCGAAAGTTCCCAATTTTGATATTGAAAATGGACCTGGATCGATATCGGTCGTTAACTAATTCCAAGTAACTGGATACTATCGCACGTTGTCATTTACTACGCCCGCTGATTCTATCTGAAACGACTCCAAGGCATTTAAATAAAATCGTACATTACTTTATCTCGCAAAGAACGCGAAACCCTAATCTGTTATCGCTGTGCGTCTTACCGCTATTGCGACGACTTGCAGAACGAGTCCGGCTGGTAAAGGAACTCCAACTTCCTCCACGGGATACATAACCACCACTGTTACCATACCTGCTGCTGGTCCACTCGCCTACGTTACCGTGCATATCATATAAGCCAAACTGGTTTCCGCTATAAGAGCCAACACGAGTTGTTCTGCCCAGGCTGGGACCTTTCCTGCTGCTATAAGGATTGTTACCATTGCTATTACTAGAAGTTCCATTATTCCACATTCCGAAATGAAAAGTAGTAGTTGTTCCTGCACGGCACGCATATTCCCACTCAGCCTCAGAAGGGAGACGATATTGAAGCTTCTCTTGTTGAGACAGCTTTTGGCAGAATTTTACAGCATCTTCCAAACTAACCATTTCT
>CALOEF010000013.1:0-43467 GCA_942492165.1 uncultured Planctomycetaceae bacterium | reverse complement strand
TTGGTGAAGGACAGTATCAGGTCACCCTTTGACTCTGAGATCACGTCCAAACTGCAATCCGGCTCAGCCAAACTTGAGGTTGCTGTGGTTCCCATTCCGGTAGCCATTCCGCTTTCACACTCAGTCGACTTCGTCGTTCAATAAACACGATTCTTTATAAATCAGGACGGGGCAGTACCTGCCCCGTCCCTGATCCCAAGTTCTTGAGAGGTAGTTATGTCTGTCACAGCCGCATCGCCTGAAAAAATAACTGTAAAACGATCCATTAGTGATAGCGCGTTTTTGAGAGTTGTTCGCTACATCTTGATGCGGTTGTTAACATTGTTTGTGACCGTTGTAGTGGGCATCTACCTGACAATTGTGATCGCCAGCATGGGTGGGTATGTGGATCAGATCATAAAGGGAGAGATCCGCGATCGTGTCACACAGACCTTTATTGTCAGCCCTGCTTTCCAGCAAATGGCCCCTGATGTCCGCAAGAAACTGATCGAAGATCGAATTGCCCAGGAGGAAAAACGTCAGGGTCTGGATACGCCAATAGCTATTCGTAATGCAAGATACTTAACGAATGCCCTTCAATTGAAACTTGGCCGCGCCATCAACATGACCAGCGACGCCGGTTCCAAACAGGTGCGCCTGATCATTTTGGAGAGATTGCCCGCAACAATGTTGTTGATGGGAACCTCGCAATTATTCTTATTTTTCTCCAGCGTTTTTATAGCGCTTACCCTTTCGCGCAATTATGGAAGTTTCTGGGACAAACTGATCATTGCGCTTTCACCGAGCTCATCCGTCCCGCCTTGGTTTTATGGGATTTTTCTGATCCTGATCTTTGCCGCAGCTTTTAAGATACTTCCTTTTGGCGGAATGGTGGATTCTCCGCCTCCTGCAAACCGTTTCGATTATGCGGTCAACGTGCTCAAGCATTTGATCCTTCCGGGGTTGTCCCTCATATTGAGTTCATTTTTTCTCAGCGTATATAACTACCGCACTTTCTTCCTGATCTATTCGAGCGAAGATTATGTGGACATGGCCAAGGCAAAAGGACTCCCGTCCAATGACATTGAACGGACATATATTCTTCGTCCCACTTTGCCGACCATTATTACAAATTTCTCCTGCTCATCATTATCTTTGTGGACGGGCGCCTTATTCACTGAAACTGTTTTCCTGTGGCTCCGGTCTTGGCAGAACCCTATTCAAGGCCATTGGTCTGTACGATATTCCAATCATTGTAGGTTCGAGCATTATTTATGCGTATCTACTGGCATTGACTGTGTTTCTGCTTGATTTTGTCTATGTCCTGGTGGACCCGCGAGTGAAAATAGGCAAATAAACAATGAATAATTTTAAGAGCAGTATAAAAAGCTTAATGCTTTATCCATCCGCAATTGCCGGTGTTTTGGTAGTGGTTCTATTGTTCGCAGTGGCGGCATATACAATGATCACCATACCTTATTCAGAAGCGATTCGCTTATGGAGAGGCGGGGAAGATGTCTGGTATCAAAACCCAAAGTTTGCGCCTCCTGCTTGGTTTAACAATTTTTCCAGCAAGAAATACGCTGAGTCTTTTGCAGTGAGTTCCGCAGACGGCGATATCACCAAGCATGTGATACCCGGTGATAACAATTTTTCGACAGTGGAAATGTCATATGAATTTGATTTTCAATACGATTATTACCCACAGGACATCATCCTATATCTCTCGTCCAATTTTGATGAAAAGCAGCCGTTTGCATCGATTGAACTTTTGACTCCGGATGGGCGGACGATTCGTATCGCGAATATCGCATTCGGTGAAAGCTTTACCTACCGGCTCGCGCAGGACGAAAAGCTGGGTGCCAAACTTCGAACGGATAATATCATCCAGGCCTTATTCTCCCTACCTGATGAAGATACGCCATTAAAGGGAAAATATAAGTTATTGATCACAGGCAATACCTTTGAGGAGGGTTCGAACATGGATGTGGAGATGGTCTTGCATGGACAAGTCTACGGGCTTGCTGGCACCGATCATGCCCGCCGCGACCTGATGGTTCCCCTTCTTTGGGGTGTGCCGGTGGCATTGGCATTCGGTTTGCTGGCATCTGTAGGAACCTCCGTCCTGACGATGATTATCGCAGCGATAGGGGCTTGGTATGCCAAATGGGTTGATGAACTCATTCAGAGGATCACCGAAGTAAACCTTGTGCTTCCGTTCTTTGCAATTCTCATCATGGTTGGAACCTTCTACTCTCGCAGTATCTGGGTGATTTTAGGTACGACAATTCTGTTGAGTATTTTTACGGGCTCAATCAAAGCATATCGCGCAGTATTTTTGCAGGTCAAAGAATCAATGTACATCGAAGCAGCAAAAGCATACGGAGCAACAGATGCACGAATTATTTTCCGTTATCTGATTCCGCGCATGATTCCGCTGTTGATTCCAACCCTTGTTCAATCTATTCCTGCTTTTGTGTTTCTTGAAGCATCTCTTGCAGTGATTGGGCTGGGCGATCCCATTTTGCCTACTTGGGGGAAGATCATTCAAGATGCAAATACGAACGGTGCTTTGTATAAAGGCTATTACTACTGGGTATTGGAGCCTGCCATCCTTCTGATGATCACAGGTCTGGCTTTTGCAGCCTTGGGCTTTGCGTTGGATCGGGTTTTCAATCCGAAATTAAGGGATATATAACAATGATTAAAAACGAAACCCCGACGAAATTACTTAATATTCAAGATCTTGTCTTACATTTCCAAACCACGAATGGTGTTGTACAAGCCGTGGACGGCGTGGACTTTCAATTGGATTCAAATCGCGCCGTTGTCATCTTGGGTGAATCGGGTTGCGGGAAGACATCACTTTCAAAGGCGTTGCTGCGGCTTCTGCCTCGTAATGTTGGCGCATATTCGGGTAAGGTGTTCCTCCAAGGATCGGATGTGATGAAATTCAACGACGAGGAATATCGCAAGAATGTCCGCTGGGTAGGAATATCCCTTGTGCCGCAAGCTGCGATGAATGCACTAAACCCGGTTCTTCGGGTAGGTGACCAGGTAGCAGAACCCGCCATGATCCATTTAGGCCTGACCAAAACGGAAGCCTACGGGCTTGTTAACAAGATGTTTCAACATGTGGGTGTCCCTGCGGATTTTGTGAGACGCTATCCATTCGAACTCAGCGGCGGGATGCGTCAGCGTGTAGCGTTGGCGATGGCCCTCGTGACCTCACCCAGCCTGATCGTCCTCGATGAGCCGACCTCGGCTTTGGATTTGCTCACGCAGGCAAACATCATGAATGTGCTCAAGCGCATCAAAAAGGAATTGGGTACATCCTTTATCTTGATAACGCATGATATTGCCACATCCAGTGAGTTGGCTGACGAAGTTGCGATCATGTATGCTGGCCAGATCGTGGAGACAGGTGAAGCCAAGGATTTTTTCCCGGCTCCGCTGCATCCATATTCGCAGATGCTGATGTCGAGCGTGCCGCGCCTGAGACAAGAATCAAACCCTATGTTTATCACGGGCCAGCCGCCGAGTTTGATGAATCCGCCAAAAGGCTGTCGATTTGCGGCGCGTTGCCCATTCCGTTTTGAGAAATGCAGCGAAGAGCCGCCTGTATTCGAAAAGGGAAACCGCAAAGTGAAATGCTGGCTGCATAATTGATATTAGTCAAAGGAAATTTCCATGTCAACACTTGCTATTTACGATGTTTTCTATTCATTCAAAGATATACACAGGGTTGTACTTGAGTTCGCGGATGAATTGAACGAAGAACAATTGCAGTGGCGTCCGCGCGGATATAGTACTTCAATTGGATTCCATCTCTGGCACCTTGCACGCGAATCGGATTTTTTGAGAGCTGTTATTCTCGAACGCACGCCAGAGTTGGGAAGTGATTTTGGCGAACCTAAAGAGATTTGGGTAAAGGAAGCGCTTGCTGCAAAATGGGGTTTTCCAACCGATTTGAATGCTACTGTTGGTACAGGCCTCAGTGATGAGGTCGCATCAACGCTTCCCATTCCATCGAAGGCTGAAGTGATTGAATACCTGAAGCGTTCTTATGAAGCCTTGGAAGCGTTCATCGAGAGATTGGATGTACGTTATTCCACATTTGATGCTATCGATGAAAGCCTTGCAAAAAAGCTGCAGAACATCCGCTTGAATCTGCTTGTCTTTTTGACACATGACTGCCGTCACCTCGGTGTGATGGAATGTTTGAAAGGCTTGCAGACCGGGTTTGGATCCGCAACAGAAAAGAGGAATTAAATAAACTCCAATGGACCTGATAACAATGACTGGATTTGAAACGAAAGAGAAAAAAATAAGTAACGGGAAGGGGGGCGGGCAGGCTATTCTTTCCATCCGCGACTTGAAAGTTTGGTATGAACTGCGCCGGTTCGGATTCGGCCATGCGGGCTACGTCAAGGCCGTGGACGATGTCAGCTTTGATCTGGCTGTTGGCGAGACGGTTGCAGTCGTTGGCGAAAGCGGATGCGGAAAATCCAGTTTGATGAAGACTATCCTTGGGTTGAATATTCCAACATCGGGCGATGTCATTTTCGATGGGCGGAACCTTACAAGCCTCAAGTCGAAAGAAATCCGTCAATATAGATTTGAGACAGGATATATTCAACAGGATCCTTATGGGGCGCTTCCGCCATTCATGACCATCCAACAAATTCTGGAAGAGCCTTTGATCATCAGCGGCGTAAAGGATAAAACGGAGCGGCTTGAAAGAATTCGGAAAGTAATGGACGAGGTAAAACTATATCCACCGGATGATTTCCTGCAAAAATATCCGCATATGATGAGCGGCGGGCAACAACAGCGTACAGTGATTGCCCGGGCCATGATCCTTGAACCAAAGCTGATCGTTGCGGATGAACCGGTTTCGATGCTTGATGCTTCCGTCCGCGTTGAGATATTAAAACTTCTAAAGGCGCTTCAGGAAAAACATAATCTATCTGTGATCTACATCACGCATGATCTATCCACTGTAAAATATTTTTCTGCGCGTATCTTTGTGATGTACGCTGGTAAATTGATCGAAAAATCGGAAACGCGCGAATTGTTGAATAACCCCATGCATCCATATACCATGGCCCTGCTCGCTTCAACATCCGATCCTGATGCGCGCAATGCTGAAACTTTCAAAGATGTGCCGCCCGGTGAACCGCCAAGTTTGGCAAACCCTCCGAAAGGATGCCGTTTCCATCCCCGCTGTGCGATGGCTATTCAAGGCCTTTGCGACGAAAAAGATCCGGAAGAGTTTCATCCCGCCCCCGAACATTTTGTTGCCTGTTGGCTGTATCAACCAAAATGAGATCTCCCCGGTTCTTAATCGCTTTAGGCCTGACTCTGATGCTATTGGGCATCATCCTGCCTTTTTTGATGGTCATCAAGGTACTTGAGTCAACTTTCATGCTGAACTTTATCGCATCCGGCGCATCCACTTTGGGGCTTGCTCTTGGCACGGTCGGTTTCGCTATTTATCGTGGACATAATGATTCCCAAAGGTAATATTAAAACAAAAAGACGCCCACATTGAATGGGCGTCTTTTTTGTTAATTTGCTTTATGGTTTTAAGGTACGAATAAACGACACAGCCTGCCAAATCTGTTCTTCGGTCAGAGTTCCCTGCCAGGCAACCATGGATGTACCAGGCTTGCCAGTGTTGATACGCCAGAAGAGATAATCATCAGAAACAGTGGCTTGAAGTTCACCAAGGTTCTTTGGTTTTGGGTCAAGTACCTGACCAGCAGGACCATCTCCGTGGCCTTGTGGGCCGTGGCATGATTCACAGTTGACTTGGAATACTTTCGCACCATCAGATGCTGCATCCGCACCGAGGGGATTGGTCTTGCCTGCATAGTCAGCAGGGACGGGCTCCAAGGTGGCAACTGCGTTTCCACCGCCACCACATGCCGTCAGCGCGATCACCGCGATTGTAAGAATTGCGATTATTTTCAATTTCATTGAGTTTCTCCGTTTTTTTATAAATATAAACTTCGACGCATTGTACTCAGTTTCACGAGTTATATCAATGACTTGGATACCCTCTATTATTTAATATGACATTTGTCACGTTTTGTCGTATGACATATATTACATACTATATAGTACAAAAATGCTATTATAAACATTAATAAATAATTAACCAATGTTTACCCAAAATCACTATTAATAAGGAGATAGAACCATGTCTGAAAATGAAAATAAGGGGAAGGAAGAACCTGTTTCAAAATGGCAAAGCGTATTTGATAACATCTGGTTATTGTTTTTGCTTTCCATGTTGATCAGCGGGGTAATATATAATGCTTGGGGAATTTACGATCTTATGAACGTTCCGCTTGCTCCCTAAGCGGTAATTTTTTAAAGGAGAATGAGATATGTTAGCTCCCGAACGAAATTGGTGGAAACCAATGGGGCGGATGGAAAAGACCTGGCTGACGGTGGCTCTGGTCTGGTGTATCTTCCTCACGATCATGATGCCGCTTTGGTATTACATGGGGAAGCAGAATGTCCCAACAGAAACTTACAAGACAACTCCACAGGATTACGCTGCCACAGTTAATGATTTTGTGACAAAGTATCAGGTGGGGGAGGAGAATGGTATTCCCATAGTGGCAGCCCCTCCCGGTAGTGATGTATACCTTCGGGCCAGCACATGGCAGTGGTACCCGATTTTGCAATTAGAAAAGGGTCAGGAATACCGATTGCATATTTCATCCATGGATTACCAGCATGGATTTTCACTCCAGCCAGTAAATATCAATCTTCAAGTCGTGCCCGGGTATGACTATGTTGCAACGATAACTCCAACAACTGCTGGTGAGTTTACGGTCGTTTGTAATGAATACTGCTTTCTTGGCCACCATACCATGGTTGGCAAGATCATTGTGAAATAAGAGGAGACGAGATATGTCCACACTTGCACCAACTTTCCCCTGGGCAAAAGGGGAAAAGGACGATTATCGCGATTGTCCCGTCACTACACTAAAAGTTGACATGCATGCTGAACGCCTCATCATCGCGAATGCTGTGATGGCTGTTGTAACTTTGACACTCGGAGGCATCGCAGCTTTACTTATCGCCCTCACTCGTTGGCAGGCGATTCATCTGCTTGATGCAACCTGGTTCTACCGCCTGTTGACACTTCACGGCATTGATATGCTTGTCGCATGGATGGTTTTCTTTGAGATGGCAGGCCTGCATTTCGGCTCAACCGCATTATTGAACGCGCGCCATGCTGCACCAAAACTTGCCTGGTTTGGTTTTGCGCTGATGGCTATCGGCGGTTTGATGGCAAACTTTGTTGTGCTGTTCGATACCAACAGTATCGTAACCTTTACAGCCTACGTGCCGATGAAGGCGCACCCGCTGTTCTACTTGAGCTACATTCTGTTTGCAGTTGGCGCGTTGATAACGACCATCACCTTCTTCATTAACATTGCCGTTGCTAAACGTGAGAAACGCTTTGAAGGCTCACTTCCTTTGGCAGTCTTTGGTTTGATGACTGCAGCCATTTTGGCTGTTTACACCCTGCTTGAAGGTGCTGCTGCGATCGTGCCTGCTTTCTTCTGGTCGCTTGGCATGATGGAACTTGACCCGGGTATCTATCGCAACTTCTTCTGGGGATTTGGACACCCGGCTCAGCAGGTCAACCTTGCTGCAATGGTTGCCATTTGGTATATGCTTGCGCAAATGACTGTCGGTATTCGCCCTGTCAACGAGAAGTTTTCACGTCTTGCATTCATCCTGTACCTGTTGTTCATCAACCTCGGCTCAGCTCATCACCTTTTGGTTGACCCGGGTTTGACGTTCGCTTGGAAAGCCGTCAACACATCTTATGCAATGTACTTGGCCGTACTCGGATCAATGATGCACGCCTTCTCGATCCCTGCTGCCATGGAAATTGCGCTGCGGGCCAAAAGGATATCGTAAAGGCTTGTTTGGCTGGCTCCGTAACGGTCCGTGGAGTGAACCGGGCTTTGGTGCTTTGGTCGTATCCATGATCATGTTCGGTTGGGTCGGCGGCGTGACCGGTGTCACCATTGGCACAGAACAGATCAACATGCTTGCACATAACACCATGCGTCTGCCGGGACATTTCCATGCAACTGTGGTCGCTGGTGCAACTACTGCCTTTATGGGCTTTACGTACTACGTTATTCCGCTGATTTTCCGCAAAGAATTAAAGCTCAAAAAATGGGCCACATGGCAGCCGTATATATTTGGTGCTGGTATGTTCCTCGTATCAATGGGCATGATCGTCAGCGGTTTGCAGGGCGTATCACGCCGCAACTGGGATATCACATTCTCTGGTGCAATTCCCGGTACGGTGAACCTTTCCCTTGCTGTTTTTGGTATCGGTGCGATCATTGCAGTCGTTGGCGGCATTATGTATGTTGCCGTTGTCTTAACATCCATTCTCACAGGACCGCGGATCGAAGCGAGCAACATATTGTTGGTTGCGGGCACTCACAACCCATTGCTTGAATCCACAACCCTGACCGATCACCAAATGGAGGATAAGCAAAACCAGCCAAAGGGCTCGTTGGTGTTGGTATTTGCCTTCCTGGTTTGGTTTGCAATTTACTACCTGACTAACTGGTGGTTGCTGGGCCGTACCTGGTTCATCAATTAACTCATACATAAAAAGACCTCGGAAGTCGACTGACTTCCGAGGTCTTTCTGATGGCTAATCACACATTAACGGTAAACAATGTTGACTTCCCTTGCTTTGGGATTGCTTGGTAGCCTTGGCCATTGCGTAGGGATGTGCAGCGCGGTGGTCGTTCTTCTTGATAGGCAAACATCGTTTCAAGGGAATAATGTATCGTGGATACTTGCGCATTTGGGGCGAATTACAACCTATGCGGCTCTGGGCCTGACCTTTGGCCTGTTCGGTGAATCCCTGTGGCTTTTCTCCGCCGATTTGCCCCGCATTCAAGGAATCCTATCCATCATATTTGGAATTATTGCTTTTTATATGGCTTTTGCCTTTCTCGGAATTTCCAAATCTCCTGAGTTATTATTATCTGGTCTTGTTTCCAAATGGGGACAATCCATGCGTGGATTAAGATCACCAGCACCTTTCGTTGCTGGCTTGCTTTGGGGTTTGCTCCCCTGCGGACTTGTCATTACGGCATTGATACCAGCCATAACTTCAGCGAGTGCTTTGCAAGGCGCTTTGAACATGGTTGTTTTTGGTCTGGCCACGATCCCCAGTTTGTTTGCTATAAAGCTTCTCGCACAAAAGACTGTTTCGAGAACCTGGTCTCGTGGTCTCGCATCTTTAGTGATGATGTTCTTTGGCTTCCAATTTTCCATGCGTGGGTTTGCATCGCTTGGCCTGGTTGATCATCTTATGTTGGGAAAAGTGATGCTGTGGTGACAATGACCGCTGCCTCTGCTAAGCATCTATCCACATGCTCGGTCTGTGGTTTGACGACCTTACACCCCCTGACAAATGATAAAGGGGATGTATTTTGCTGCCCATCGTGCAGAGAGGTGGCGGCGCTTTTAGCGGAGAATCCGCTGGTGGATGAGAATCGGGCCGGAGTAGAGGGAAGAGCCGACAATGTTATTATCACTTTGGGCGGGATGTGGTGTTCGTCCTGCGCATGGTTGGTCAATGAAAATTTACGTCGAACGAAGGGTGTCATAGATTCTGAAGTAAGTTATATCCAAGGGCAGGCGAATCTCACTTTTGATTCCTTGGTTACAAATCCGAAGCGGTTAAAGAAGCGCGTGCGTTCGTTGGGGTATCAAGCAACGCTGCCAAATGAAAAGCCGCGTGATGAAGAGGAATCTTTTTACACACGTTTGTTGATCGGCGGCGTGATGGTACTGCATGACATGATTATCGGCACGGGAATATATGCGCGCGAACTCTTTGGGTGGGTAACGCCTGAATCGCAGCCGCTTGTGGATTTTTTCCAAGTGATGATGTTCGTGACCAGCCTGCCCGTATTGATTTTGCTTGGCTTGCCGATATTACGCGCGGGTTTTGCCAGCCTTATGCGTGGACAACCAAATATTCATACACTTATCACCATTGGGACATTTTCAGCATTTGGCTTGTCTGTACGAAATTTGATCGCAGGTACGGGCGGACAATATTTCGATACGGCGACAATGCTTATTTTTTTGATTTCCATTGGCCGGTGGCTGGAGATGCAGGCGCATAAATCGTCGAACCAGGCTGTAGGGAAATTGCTCGGCCAAATTCCAAAAAAGGCCATGGTGGTTACAGATGATATAGATAAAGAAATGAATCTCGTCGATCTCAAGCCCGGTATGAGAATTCGAGTGCGGCCTGGTGAAAGATTTCCTGTTGATGGGTTGATTGCAATCGGCGAAGGTGATGTGGATAATTCGTTACTAACAGGTGAACCCAAGCCTGTTACACATCACAGTGGTGATGCTGTCAAGGCGGGTACGATCAGTCTTGATGGAAGTTTCGAAGTTATTGCTACGGCTATTGGTGATTTGACCATGGCTGGGCAGATCGGCCGTTTGCTGCATGAGGCGCTATGGAATCGATCTCCTCTTGAACGCCTTGCGGATAAATTATCCGCTTGGATGACACCGATTGCTTTGGCTTTGGCTGCAATAGCATTCTTTTTCTGGAATGGTCGTTCTGGCGTTGAAGCTGGCCTGCTGATTGCTTTATCTGTTCTCTTGATCGCTTGTCCATGTGCATTGGGGTTGGCTACCCCGCTTACATTATGGTTGTCGCTTGGGCGTGCCGCTGAGTCGGGGGTTGTCATGCGGAGTACATCTGCATTGGAGCGGCTTGCCAAAGTAGAGCGGATTTTCTTCGATAAGACAGGGACATTGACTAAACTTCCAATGAGCGTGAGGGAAGTTCATTTGGAAAAAACGGAAGCAAGCTCCTTGAGTCCAAAGTTTCTCCAAATTATCGCTTCTCTCGAAAATGAATCGGAACATCCGCTTGCCAGGGCTATTGTCGAATTTGCCAAAAAGGAGCAGATTAAAATCAATAAACCTGAATCTTTTAAGGCTCTTCCTGGTATGGGTGTACTTGGCCAATTGACAGTTGATAATATTCAATTGGCAATTGTTATTGGAAACGAGCGCCTGATGAATCAGGAAAAAATAACGATCTCAAACGAATTCGTTCAACTGGCAGAAACAATGAGAATGGATGGACAGGTTGTTGTCTTTGCTGGCTGGGATGAACAGGTGAGAGGATTGGTCGGGCTTGGAGAGACAATCCGCGAGGAAACGAAGGATGTGATCCGTCAATTGCAATCTCGTGGATTAAGCCTCGGCGTGTTAACTGGCGATGAAGAAAAGGCGGGTCAAAGATGGCAGAAGACACTCGGCATAACTGTTAATGCAGGTTTGACACCTGATAACAAAATCTCGTATCTCACAGAAAATACAGCCATGGTTGGTGACGGGATCAATGACGGCCCTGCGCTCGCAGCATCGACGGTTGGTTTAGCTATGAATCATGGCACGGACGTGGCGCGTACTGCCGCAGATGTTGTTTTGATGCGTAATGACCTGCGTGTGATTCCGTGGCTTTTTGACCTGTCCAAACACACCATGCGCATTGTGAAAGAAAACCTGGGTTGGGCATTTATCTATAATATTATTGGCATTGGGCTTGCAATGGCTGGATTGATGAAGCCTGTCTGGGCAGCATTGGCAATGGTGATGAGCAGTATTTTCGTCACTGCAAATGCGACGAGAATGAATAAATATCCGTTGTTGGATGAAATTGACAACGAGACCATTTCGAGCTAATTCAAAGGAATCAATGACGAGAAAACTTTACACTGAACGGCGTTTCATGCGCAAACTAGAAAGATGGTGGGCTCTTGTTGAAGGCTTGGTGAATCGTTTCGCCAAATCAGACTTTAACCCACTTTATCACCTTGGCACGCTGTCGATCTTCATGTTGATCATCCTGATCGCTACAGGCATATATCTTACCGTCATCTACCGCCCCGGCGCGGATGTGGCTTATGCCACTATACAAAAGATCGATTCAAACTGGTTTGGTTCACTGATGCGGAGCATCCATCGCTACGCATCTGATGGCATAATCGTACTTATTATCTTACACATCGTAAAGATGTTTGTCAGTGACCGTTTTTGGGGTCAACGTTGGCTGGCGTGGACAAGCGGCTGGATCATGCTTGCAATGACATGGCTGGCAGGCACATTCGGTTATTGGCTCATTTGGGATCAGCGCGCTCAATGGATGACAGAGTTCATGATGCAAAACATTGCAGGCGCATCAGGATTGACATACATTGCGCAAAACCTGGCTGCACGCACATTTTCAAATTTCGTCATAATTTTGTTTTTGCATGTATTCGTTCCGATCATCACTTTTTTCTTTATCAACATCCACAGTCTCCGCCTCTCCAGAGCCCGTTGGTGGACTCCGCGATGGGCGGCGTTGCAGTCGCTTATAGGATTGATCATCCTTTCTTTATTGCGGCCTGTCGTATCCTATGCGCCGGCAGACCTAACCACAATGGTCCAATCTGTGCCTGTGGATGGTTTTTATCTGGCTCTCCTGCCATTGAGTGACATGTGGGGGAATGTGATCTTTTGGGGACTCGCGGTTCTTATTGCGGGAAGCCTCTTCCTGCTCCCCTGGCTTACTCCTGGCCGAGACCTTGGTCCTGCTATCGTAACCGATCCCAAGTGCACAGGATGTGTTCTTTGTTATGCGGAGTGTCCTTATGATGCCATTCGTATGGTGCCTCGTGATGACGATTCGGGATACCATAAGCTAGCAATCATCAATACTGCTCAATGTACAGGCTGCGGAATATGTGTCGGGGCTTGTCCGGTGGATGCAATTGATTTAGAGGGCGGTTACAACGGCGACCAAATCTTCAATGCGGTCAAAGGTGCATTGAAGAGAGAATTGAAGGATGGGCATGCCGTAACCGTTGTGTTTGCAAGTTTACGCGCAAAGGCTTTGGGAGGGTTGCCCGCAAAACTAAATATCAGCGGAGAGGGGCCTCCAGTTGGCGTAACAAACTGGAATGGAAAGGAACCGGCGCGCGTTGTTACGGCCGTACTTCCAAGCGTAGGTGCTGTCAATATCGAATGGGTGAAACAACTTCATATTGAAGGCGCGCGCAATGTTGTCATTGCATCTCATCCCTATGATGATAGTATGAATCGCGAAGATGCGCATTGGATTTTGAATCGTTTGCATTTGCGGCCATCGCTTGCTACCGAAGAATTGCATTGGCTGGAAGTGACCCCAGGCGACGCAAAAACATTGGAAAAATATTTGAATAACCTGCACAATGGCGAAGGACAAAGAGAAACAGTTTTGCCCCCTGTGAAAGAACGAAATAAATTAATGCCATCGATCATTAGCGCATTGATTGGTATCGTGATCATGTTTGGGATATTCGCATTGGCATTACCATTGGATATTTCTGCGGGGATGTCTGCAGCGAATGGTTCTGCTTTACGAATCGCAATAGACTCAAAAGGAAAGGTTGACCAACCTGATATTCCTGAAGGCGTTACGCTGCCTGAGGGTGCCGACCCCGCAAAGATTTTTGGGGGTGAGCATTTTCCGATGCAAGTACGCGTGGTTGTGGATGATACTGAACTGCTTAACAAAACGTATAAACCATCGGGCATCAGTGGCAATGGAAGAATTTCAACCTTGGAGTTCATTGAAATAGAGCCAGGGTTGCACCAAGTGGAAGTTTTGGTAAAAGATGATTCAACCGAATATCGCTTGTTATATTCAGGCGAGATAAATTTTGAAAGCGGAAAAATTTTGATATTGGAATACGACGAAAAAACGGATGTATTTCTTTTGAGATAAAGTAAAAGTGGCGGATATCATATCCGCCACTTTTACTTATACAGTTTGTGGTTTTCTATAATACGCAATGAAAAAGATAATAAGGATTATGAGCAGCCCAATAAATGGAAGCCATGTCAGGCGGGCGCGTTTGACCAGCACTGTTCGAAATGGTTCATTTGCGGATGGGTTGGCGGGATACCATTTCCCATCATATTCAGATGACCCATTGACAATGCCATCGTAATAGACGTAACCAGTATATGGAAAGTAATATAATAAATCAAACGCCACCGGGTTTGGTTTGCTTTCCTTGGATTCCAGATATAGACGTACGATCTCATATCCTTCTCCGGGATTGGAAGGTGGATCAATTGCACCTTGTGAGAAATCCGCAAATGCGAAATAGTCGCTGGTTAATGCGGGGTCGGTGATCGTGATATCTTCTGTGATGCCCGGACCCTTTACAGTAATATAATCAAAATTGCCTTCGGCAATGACTTCCAGAGATGGGATTAACAGGCATATGGCAAAAATAAATACGATGAATTTTCTCATGTGGTTTGTCCATCCAAAGCTCTAAAACGATGAATGAAATATATCCCTAAGGCAAATAACAAAATTGCTGTTCCTTGATGGACCAATGCAATGACAATATTCACGTAGGAAAGTACGGTGAATATTCCCAGTGTAATTTGTATTGTAATTGCTATAAGAAGCCAGATCAACCCATTCTTTACATCTTTTTCATACCCGTTCTTTTTTGCCTGCCAAAACATCAATCCAGCTGCGATTAGTACCATCCATGCAAACCAGCGATGGATGAAAACAATGGTCGCGGGATTTTCGAATATGTTTATTAGCGAACTGAAAAGGTTTGGCGGGACCAATTTTCCGAACATAAGCGGCCATGTGCTGGAGACATGTCCTGCTTTGAGGCCTGCGGTGAATCCGCCATAGGTGATTTGTAGAATTAGGACAATAAAATAGGTCGATGCCCATTTTGATGGGCTTGACCATTTTGTTTTCGTACCCGGTTCAGGAAACCCGAGTTTATGTCCCAAAGCCGTCCAATATGCAAGGCCGAAGAGGGTGAGCGCCAGAAGCAGGTGGATCGTCAAGTTGAAATGGCTGACGGATGGGCGATCCACAAGGCCGCTTGCGACCATGATCCAGCCTGCAACCGCCTGCGAGATGAAGAGCAGCCCCATTACGAAATAAATTCCAAATTCCTTCCATGGGATTGCTTTTCTAAACAGGAAGTAGAAAACCGGAATCGCATACATCAATCCGGCCAACCTTGCGATATTGCGGTGGAACCATTCCATATAAAAGATAAACTTATACTCTTCCAATGTCATGGATGAATTGATCTTGATGTATTCGGGCGTGAGTTGGTATTTGGCGAACTCCTCCTGCCAGCCTTGCTCACCGCGAGGGGGCATCGAGCCGCTAATGGGATTCCACTCAACGATGGAGAGGCCTGAACGGGTGAGTCTCACATATCCGCCAAAGACGACGAGAAAGGCAACAACAAAGGAAAAAATAATAAGCCAGTTCATTACGGCTTTGTTTTGGGTTTTGGGCATGTATGTGACTCCTAGTATGAAATTGGGAAAATTATAGCATGTCAGAAATTGAGCATTCGAATGTGTTTGGCACCATTGCAGATGCCTTTTGTCGTAATATTTAGAATAAAAACGCCCGTCCAAAAGACGGGCAGTCTATTAACTTGAGCGCATTTGATCAAGAAGTTGGCGATACTCACCAACGTTTGGCGGGTTCATTAGCACAATCTGGTTGATCACTTCCATGGCCCCTTGCCTGTCGCCGCTTTCCATCAATGTTTCCCCAAGCGCATCCAATATGGGTATAGCCTCATCCATTCTTCCGTTCCGCTGGAGTTGTGCAGCGAGGGCGCGCTTTAGGACTGGTTGATCGTCATGTTCCTTTACAAGTTCATTCGTGAAGGTTATTGCCAATTCGGTTTTTCCCTGTCCTTCAAGATGTGTCACGTAATTATCCAATTCATTAAGTGACTTGTCCGTCTGTGCCATCCGCAGATTTAAGTCGATCAATTGTTTGCGTGCCATATCGTTGTCCGGGTCAATTGTACGGATCTGTTCGTAGACGCGAAGAGCTTGTTTCCAGTCGAGACGCTGCATATCAATGTCAGCCATGCGCTGGAGAATGTGAGTATTCCATTCACGGCTTGCATTTCCTTGCTGTACCATGCGCAGGGCAGATGTGTACGTCTTGCGTGCCATATCGAGTTCTGCGAGCCGGTAGTAGATCCCGGCCAGTTCAAGGTATTCCTGAATCGCATCGTCAGTTTGGCCTCGTGCTATGAGCTGGTCAATGAGCCGTTTGCGTGAGTTGAAATCCATGGGTGAAAGTTGGATCACGCGTTTCAAAAGTTTGGTGGCTTGTTGGACTTCTCCGCGTGCGCTGTAGGAATGTGCCACAACACTGAATTTTGTGATCGCTTCAGCGGTGTGTCCTTCCTGTACAAGTAGATCGCCCATCAAGATATGAAGCGGTAGATAAGTGGGAGCATGTTGGATCGCATCGTAAGCTTCATCCATGGCAGATCGTAGGCCTCCCATCCTTGCCAATTGATTGATCCGGTTCATGGATTCAAGGACGGTACTGGATTGCGCCTGCAGAATTACATCTGCAAGTGGTGCCGCGTATCCACCTTCCTGCTTGGGCATTTGTTCGCGTGTTTTATGTAATTGTTCGCGCCAATCCGCGCGCAGAAGCAGGCTGCTGATGACATCGCATATCTTCCGGAATTCTGTCTCATCGTCTTTGCTTTGATAGCTCTCGATGATCGGCTCATATTGCTGGCGGACATCATCGCCCTGGTCTACATGTACAGTTACAGAGTCTGCATATTTCAAGGCTTCAAGGTATTCGAGCGCAGCTTCCTTAAAGTCAGATTTTTTCGTAGCCATTTGTCCCAGCAGCAAACGGGTTCCAAGTGCGTAATCATTATGTTTTATGGAATTTTGTAAAAAACGTTGAGCGCTTTCCAGCCGCTCTCCGTTGTATCGCAGAAGGCCGAGCATGAAATACAAGGATGAATGTTTGAAACCAGCATCAAGGGCGTGTTCCATTTCCTCTGCGGCTTGTGTATCCCTGCCTTTACTTTGAGCATCGATGGCCTGGCCGAGGTGCAAAATGACCTTTGTTTGTTCGGCTTGCTGCATGGATAGGCCGCCCGTTCCTTTCATGATCGCAGAAAGCCCACGGCGTTCCTGTGCGTCTGGACTGTCGTCTGAATATTCGAAGAGCAATTCTGCGAGCGTAGTAAGGGCTTTTTGGCGTGCCTCAGCGATGGGGTCCAGCCCCGATGTCACTTTGGTCGGTTTTTGTAATTCCTTGACCTGTGCCATACGGATCGGCCCGGTCCCACCTTTGCCGCGAATTGGTTTTGGAAGTAATTGCCCGGTCTTGAGCAATGTCTGAGCTTGTTTAACTTCAGGGCTGTTCGGTAAAAGGGATTGTGCCTTGTTCACCATCTCCAGCGATTTTTCAGCATTTCCTGCGCGCTGGATGATGCTTGCAAGCGCGAGATATTCTGTTACAGCTTGCTGCGCATGGCCGAGTTTTTCATGAACCTGCGCGAGGCGCGAGCGCGCAATGGCATGTTCGGGGTCGAGGCTTATAACACGCGTCCAGTTTTCAAGTGCTTTATCTGTATCACGCTGCTTCAAAAAAAGGTCGCCAGCCCGCAAGGCTGCTTCCATGGCGTTCTTTAGATTTCCAAGCCGTTCAGAAAGCTGTGCGATTTTTTCCAGAGGTACAGGGTCATCAGCTGATAGCTTTGCCACATTTGCATAAATTTGCAAAGCCTCCTCAATATCACCCTTTTGGTAAAGTGCAAGGCCGAGGCTGCTCAACGCTTTGGGTTGATCCGGGAACTCCTGCAAAGCGCGACGATACGCGCCGACTGCCTTATCCCATTCCTGGTCCCAGGCGGCCGAGTGGCCTTCGTTCATTGCTTTTTGGAAAATATCTTCGCGTCCGGACATGGTTGGATTCTACTTTCGCGTTTTATTAAATGGTCGTTCAGTAACGGAATTATAACCCTTGAAAATAGCTCGATGTGAAGGCTGTAAAGTTATTCTAAGACTTCCATTCCACCCCAGCTCACACCCGCCCTGGCCTCTGTTTCAAGGGGGACGCTCAACGGGTAGGCGTTTGCCATTGTTTCCTGCACGACTTGCGCGGTCTTTTTCATTTCAGTTTCGGGGCATTCCAAAACCAATTCATCATGTACCTGCAAAAGCATTTTTGCTTTTAGGTTCGCAGATCTTAAGGCGTTGGGAATCTTCAGCATGGCGATCTTCATGATGTCTGCCGCAGTGCCTTGAATCGGAGTATTGATGGCTTCCCGTTCTTCCCGGTTCTTTATCTGGACGTTGACCTTTCCCTGCAATGCTGGGAAGTATCGTCTACGCCCAAGCAGGGTCTCGACATAGCCGACTTCGGCCGCCTGCCTGCGGATGCTGTCAAGGTAACGTTTGATATCGGGGAACTTCCTGAAATATGCTTTGACAAAATCCTCAGCCTCGGCCAGTGTCAACTCTGTGGAGCGGGTGAGCCCAAAAGCCGACATGCCGTAGATCAAACCAAAATTGATGGCCTTGGCATGACGCCGCATGTCCTTTGTGACCTCATCCAATTCAATATCATAAATGGCGGCGGCCGTCGTCGAGTGAATATCCTCTCCCGCGCGGAAGGCGGACAACATGGCTTCGTCACCTGCAATGTGTGCAATAATACGTAACTCAACTTGTGAATAATCCACTGACAGCAAGACATTGCCTTTGTCTGCTATGAAGCCGTTGCGCACGCGGCGGCCCGTCTCTGTGCGGATGGGGATGTTTTGCAGGTTGGGGTTGTTGGACGAAAGCCGCCCCGTCACTGCACCGACCTGGCTGTATGATGTATGAACTCTCCCGGTGGCAGGATTGATCGCAGCAGGGAGTGCGTCAACGTAGGTTGACTTGAGCTTGGAAAGTTCTCTTTGCTCAAGAATCCAATCCAATATCGCGTGTTGACCGCGCAAGGCATCCAGTACATCCGCCGAAGTGGAGTAGAAGCCTGTTGCTGTTTTCCGACTCTTATCGGGCGGGTCGAGCCGGAGATGGTTGAAAAGCACATCCGATAATTGTTGCGGAGAGTTGATGTTGAAAGCCTTGCCAGCCAATTCATAAACTTGCTTTTCGATCTCAGCAAGTCTCTTTCCCAATTCTTTGGACATTTCCGCAAAGAATTTAGTGTCAATCAACGCACCTGTCATTTCCATTTCTGCAAGAACTTTAGTGAGCGGCATATCGATTTCATCTAGCATCTTTATGCCGTTCACGCGTTCCAATTCTTTTTGCATAATGAACATCAGGCGCAGGGTCGTTTCCGCATCGGCGGCAGCGTAATTGGCGGCGGATTCGATTGCCACGTCGGCCATGCTGATCTGCTTTTTGCCCTTACCGATCAGGGTTTCGATGTGAGTCATTTCCTCGCCAAGGCGAATGGAAGACATATTTTTCAAACCTAGATTTCGGGATGATGGATCAACAATGAACTCGGCCAACATGGTGTCGAAAGTCAGGGGAGAAACACCCAGACCATATCGTGCCAGGATAATGTAATCATATTTGGCATTGTGTGCGACCTTGCCAATTTTTGGGTTTGTCATCGAAGGCTTCAAAGCGCCAATGATTTTTTCGATGTTCAGGTTTTTTCCAGCAGAATGACCAACGGGAATGTAATAGCCGGTACCTTCTTTTATTGCAAGCGAGAGACCGACAAGTTCTGCCTGCATCTCGTCCGTGCCGGTTGTTTCTGTATCGAAGGAAATGACATCTGCCTTATCGAGTTCGGCGGCTAATTTTTTTAATTTGTCATCTGAATCTACAATGACCACTTCAATATTTGATTCTGTTAATGGAATAACCTGCGGCTCATTTACGAACATAGTCATCTGTCCGCTTTTGGTTTTGGCAACTCTTGAGGTTGTTTCTGTAACTTCAGTCATGCCGCCGCTGATAGCTGGGATCTTGTTAACTAAAGTGCGAAATTCCATTTCCTTGAAAAAGGCTTCAAGCTTGGTTGCATCAAATGCCTTGACCTTCGCATGCTCAAGGTCAAGATTGATATCCAGGTCAACTTTGATTTGGGCAAGAGTACGGCTCATATAAGCTGATTCTTTGCTCGTTTCAAACTTTCCCCTCCAGCGTTTTTCAACCTGCTCAAGGTTCTCGTAAATTGAATCCAGTGTGGCAAATTTTTCAAGCAGGGTAACGGCCGTTTTTTCGCCGACGCCTTTTATACCTGGAATATTATCGGATGTATCCCCGACAATAGCTTTGTAATCTACAACTTGATTCGGCCTCACGCCGAGTTTTTTGATTACATCTTCGTCTGTAATATAGGTTTGATTATCTCCAGCAAGATAAACAGCCGTCCGCTCGTTTACCAACTGCAAGAGGTCTCTATCACCAGTTATGATCTTTACGCCCAATCCCTGCTCTGCGGCTTTCTTTGCTATCGAGCCGAGAACATCGTCCGCTTCATAGCCTTCCATTTCAAGGCGTGGAATGTTGAAGGCATCCACCATTTCGCGGATTCGTTCAAGCTGTGAGCGCAAGTCGTCAGGCATTTTTTCGCGAGTGGCTTTGTACTCGGGGTAAATCTCATCTCGGAAGGTTTTACCGACATCGAACGCAACCGCGAGATATTCGGGCCTTTCCTGTTCCAGCACGCGGACAAGTTCGCGCGCAAAACCATAAATGCCGGCAGTCGGTTCGCCCTTGGAACTTTGCCAGCGCTGGCTTCCGCCCCCCGCAGTCAGGGCGAAATACATTCGGTAGGCTAAAGCGTGTCCATCAATTAGATAGGCAGAAATGATGCACTCCATCGCTGCGTGCATTCACAAAGCCGCTGACTTCCTGACCATCAGAATTAATACAGAGATAGGAATACTGTTTCATTAGACCGAAGGACTTCCCAGCATTTTTAAAATCTCGACGAAGGGTAAAAAAACGAGCAGTGCATAACAGACTGTAATACCGCCTGCGACTAATACGACTAATCCCACAGGGACGATGTTTTTGATCCATTCAATACGGTTTAATACGCGAGTCTGATACACACGGGCAATTTCGGACATGATGTCCGGCAGGCGATTTTGATGTGCGGGATTCATCAACATGGATTGAATATATCCAGGTTATTCTGCTGCAGACTGACTAATGCATTCAATTCCCTCCCCCTGTTCAAGTTTTTCCGCCACTGAACGGAATTGATTGATCATTTTCGAATTGCCCGTACACTCTGCTGCGAGTACGAGTGAATCAGATAAAGGAATATGATATGAAAGCAAAACACCGGCCATTTCCGCAAAAGTGGAATAATTCATATCGAGCACCAACCTGCGATAGCCAGGGACCCACCCATATGCGATGTTGGTTGCCAGAGATTTCAAACCAGACTGATTAACTTCTCGAGACAACATGAATGAATGCCGACTGAATTTCCAGCTGAAAAGCAAGGCCAGAAATATCGCAGGAATCAGTATGAACCAGTTCTGGTAAAATCCGAACAGGCTCATGAGCGTATTCATCACTAAAGTATTTTTGAGCTGAAATAGTTCATTCGCGGTGACCAGTTCTGGAAAAATAACGAAGCAGACAAACAGCGAAAGCATAAAGGCGATAATCAGAATTATCGCTGGATAGATCAATGCTGCTCCGAGTTCGCGTCGCAAATCCATCCTGGCGCGAGCAAATGAAGCAAAGGATGTCAGCGCTTCCGGCAAACGCCCCATTTTGATTCCTGATTTGATGAGCCGCGACGTAGGTAGACGGTAACTGGATCGCTTCGGACTGGACAGCCTCATCCAGAGAAGCTCCTTCCTCAATTTTTTGCAGCAGATGCCTGATGAAGTTCTGCGAATCCGCTTTCAAATATTTTGCGGCATTTCTGAGCCCTTCATCTAACGGAATCCCAGTACGGACCATCGCAGCCAACTCATCATTGAGATCAGCTAAACTTTCAGCTGATACGCTCTGGGATTTGGGTTGATTCGAGTTCATCATGAATGTTGTTATCTCACCGGCCACCACGACAATATGTGTTCTTGTGTCCATTCTAGGCTGAAATGGTCCGACCCGCCAAGCCGCAGACCGACAGATGTGATCAAAACAAATCATCTGAAATGTCAGTACTACCTCGGACCTATTTCCCTCTGATGACCCTGTCTCTAAAGGATTTTGTCTATAAACATCGAAAATACACCATTTTCTGTCACCAGAGTCTCTGGGAGCCCCCATAAAACTATAATTCTGATTTACGAGAGCAAGTACCCGGCTCGATTACAGTTTACAGATTGAAGACCGCAGATTACAAAGAGGAATAACTTCCAGACCGCTCTGGAGTTATTAATATCGATCAGGATGACAGCCAGCTCACAGGCTTGTATTACGGAAAGACCTCCACATGATTCGTACCAAAATTAAAGCAGCACTGCATACCTCCCAGCCCGGTGAAACAATCAAGGTATCCGGGTGGGTCCGCACACGCCGAGATTCGAAGAGTGGCTTTTCCTTTGTTGAGCTCAATGATGGCAGCTGTATGTCTAATTTACAAATCGTCATCGATCAAAGCGTTCCAGACTATGAAACATTGATCAAAGATGTCACCACCGGTTCCAGTATCTCAGTCACTGGAAAAGTGAATGAATCACCGGGTAAGAATAAGCGAATAGAGCTGCACGCTGAATCGTTTATTCTGTACGGAACTGCAGACGCTGAAAGTTACCCTCTCCAGAAGAAACGACACAGCTTCGAGTTTCTCAGAGAAATTGCCCACCTGCGTCCCCGCACCAATACCTTTGGAGCCATTACCCGCGTCCGCAATGAAGCCGCGTATGCAATTCATCGCTTCTTTCAGTCCAGGGGGTTTGTCTATATTCAGACTCCGATTATTACCACCAGTGACTGCGAGGGAGCAGGCGAAATGTTTCAGGTCACGACACTCAACCTGGAACGTCTAGCGCAAGTTCAGACCGAAATCGACTTTTCTCAGGACTTTTTCGGCAAACCGGCTTCTCTGACAGTCAGCGGTCAACTGGAAGCAGAAATTTTTGCCACCTCACTCGGTGAGTGTTATACCTTCGGCCCAACATTCCGTGCAGAGAATTCAAATACATCCCGTCATCTCGCTGAATTCTGGATGATTGAGCCTGAAATGCCCTTCTATGATCTTGAAGACAACATGGCACTCGCAGAAAGTTTTGTCAGAACTGTCATAGGGGATGTTCTGCAGAACTGTCCTGAAGACATGGAGTTTTTCAACCAGCGTATCCATCAGACTACATTAGAAAAACTGCACAACATCACTGAAAATGAATTCATTCGGCTCTCCTATACCGAAGCCATCGAGATTCTTAAATCCTGTGGAAAGCAGTTTGACTTCCCCATCGACTGGGGCAGTGATATGCAGTCCGAACATGAACGATACTTAACTGAGGAACACTTTAAGCAACCCGTCATCGTTTACAATTACCCCCGAACGATCAAACCCTTCTACATGCGTTGCAATGACAATGGTAAAACCGTCTGTGCTATGGACGTACTTGTTCCAGGTGTTGGTGAGATTATTGGAGGAAGTCAAAGCGCGAAGAACGCTACGATGTTCTCATTGATCGTATGCGGGAAGGAGATCTAAACCCCGAAGACTACTGGTGGTACACCGACTTAAGGAAGTACGGTACAGTCCCTCATTCAGGCTTCGGACCTCGGGTTTGAGCGTTTGATTCAGCTACTGACCTCAATGACAAATATCCGTGACTGTATCCCCTTCCCCAGAACTCCTAAAAACGCGGAATTCTGATCCGGGAAAATCATTTAGCCTGCCCGCCTAGATGTTTTTGGAACCACTCGACGACAGCCTGGCTGGCGCGCGTCTGGTCATCCCCTTTAAAACCATGAGCCGCCTTTTCAATAACCAGTAACTCAGCCGGGACGTTTTTCTCCTTAAACTGCTGCATGATGTTTTCACTATGGCTGATGGGAACCAGTTTGTCCTGGTCACCATGAACCAACAGAGTCGGCGAATCATCGGAAGTGACTTGCAAAAGTGGGGAGAAATCAGCAGCGAGCTCCTTGTCAAACTGTAGTGCAGGAAACCGTTGGTAATAGGGAGACGTTTCTTCAACGAACTCACGCAAGTCAGTAGGAGGATAATAGGCAGCAACTGCAGCCACACGATCACTCTGTTGTAACACCTTATCTATTGCGTCCGGTTCTCCCTGATCCGATGTCGTCCCCAGTATCAGCGATAAATGCCCTCCGGCACTTCCCCCCCATACCCCCAGTCGGTTGGGATCGACACCGTATTCTTTCGCATGCAGACGAATGAACCGCACACTTCTTCTCACATCCTCGACCACTTCCGGGATTTTGAATTTAGGGCTGCTGCCATGCCTGATACAAAATACTGTAAAACCGCTATCTAATAATGGCTTAAACCACGACAACATATTTTGAGGCTCCGTCCAGCGCGAATACCATCCGCCACTAACCATGAAAAGTACGCCAGCGCCGTTCGGCTTCTCGGGTTGGAACACATCGAATGTCAGTGCCATTCCAAATTTATGCCCATAAACGACGTCCGGAATTATTTTGACTTCTTCTTCCGCCTGAGCAACTGACTGCGCAGGCATAACTAGTGAAAAGAGTACTAAGGTAACGAATAAGATTTTCATTTGTTGGTTTCCTCAGGCAATTCATACCCATTTGAGGTTGAGGTGAATTCCACTTGTTTCACTCTAAGCGATGTTGCATTAAACCTTAAAACAATCAGGTAAAACTTCAGCAGTTCACTTTATCCACGTGCGTTATTTGATTATCTTGACTTACCCCCGCAGATCGCAAGGATTTACGAAAATAATTCGTGGGTCAATATGCTGTTCTCCAGAGAGCTTTCATCGCTGTGATACTGGCTGAATGAAAAAGAATCAGTTTCCCACCACGTTTCTTTCTTGCATTTTACCTGAAAATGATTGGTGACGGGTTGAATTCTTCTGAGCAGAATCAGTTTGCAGCCTGCGAGCAGCAACATAGAAAACGTACACAGAATGGCGATGACACCAATTTGGATTCCGCCATTGAACAAGCCCGAACAGGTCAGATTCGCCACTACGTTGAAATACAATGGGCTCGGTGTCCAACTGGATGAATGGCACCGGGACATTCTGGAGCCCTATTCGATCCCACTATTCGGGCGCGTATTCGTTAAAGGGAACACCGGTTGTGGTAAGGGAGCTGCTGCTGGAATTGCCTGTTGCACTTACTTTCATATCTGGGACGATGCCAAAATTGTAATTACGCGAGACTCACTCAGGATGGCTCAGAAAATTGCCTACGGGGAAGTCGATAACGGTGGAGACGAATGACGGTAAAGCCACCGGGGAAATTGTTGACTTCGGGAATTTATGATCATCAACAGCATTCTATTTCCCTGGCAAATCCGAAGCATATTGAAGGTTTCAGAGGGGCACACTCGCCACATGTTCTTTTCTGGTTTGATGAGGCAACGGCCCCGAATCTCGAAGACAAATATAAACTAGCCAACACTCAGGCAAAAAAATTTCTGGCTCTCTCCAATCCATCCACACTTTCGGGATCATTTCGAGATGCTTTTCCGAGTATAGAACCAGATCGTACCCAAACGATTGTGGACCAATATGGTAAAACACGCTGTATCACAGTCAGTGGCTGGGAATGCACAAATGTGAAAGAGACTTGCCTGGAACAACCGGTCGCCCCCTTGGGTGGTATCAAAATCGGAAGCAGGTTCTATTCGCATGGTACGTCGATTGAAATGGAAGACTTCGAACAATGTAAGCCCCGTATTCCTGGACAGACGTGCTACGACGAATTTATATCGTTATTAAACGATCCGGATCCACTCATTCGTAATGTATATGCACTAGGCAAGTTTCCGGATCAGGATCCTGAGAAACAGGTCATTCTCCCAGACTGGCTGGTGGAACCTGTCTCATTCTGGACACGCTGGCATCATCTCTGGCGACGTGCTACGGAAAACCAACACAAGTCTGCAATTCATCTGTTGAATCAGATTATTCCAGTTGAGGGTTTTGGACTGGATGTCGCCGCATCCCGATTTGGAGATACATCAGTCCTTGCCGTCGGTGGCAGATACGGTATCCGAGCCATCCATGAATGTCAGTTCGCAGACACACAGCAGACGCTGAAATGGGTACTCGAAACCGCACTTACATACGGAGTAGAGCTAGAACAGGGAATTGTTCCTTTGGCCATCGACTGGGGAGGAGGTTATGGGAACGCAGTCGGTGACCCTTTAAAAAAACGAAACGTGCATGTGATAGAAATTCACAGTAATTCCGCAAGTGATATCGACACTCAAAAATATGCGAACAAACGGGCCGAACTCTACGGAGAGGCTGCAAGACGCCTTGACCCGGCGGGGGACTTCCGCATGATACCTTTCGCTTTGCCAGATAACGAACGTCTGCGTGCAGAACTGATAGCACCTCAGAAAATATACTCCGGGCATGACGGTGAAAAATATTATATCACCCCCAAAGGACGGCGAGGGTCTGACGAAAACTATCAAGGCAAAACGTTGAGGGAAACGTTGGGTCGTTCTCCTGATCGGGCTGATGCAGTCGTCTACTGTCTCTGTGCTCTACGAGATCAATCCCGTCGAAGACTGATTGTTGCCTGATAAAGTCAGCAGACAAAATGAGACATACTCCTTTATCAATCTAAGGATAGTAAAACATGTGGAACCCCTTCAAACAGCTTGCCGCACGATTCAATCAAACCGGTTCGCAGTCGCACTGCGAACCGCACTCGGGACTGGCCAACCAGGCAGATGGCACAGTGACCATCGAGAGGAATCAGAACAGTTCACTGGTTGGACGTTTGTTGCTATCCGGGCAATTTGCCTGCAGGCTATGCAAGCTTCGGTGGCTGTCTACGATGACACTGTAAATAATTCCAATCAAAAATTGTTCCGACGCCACCTGAGAATGGACGCTGGATATGGACTTACACGAAGCTTGTATGCCGGTGAAGCCGGTGCGTCCATTCCTCTGTCGAACGACCATGCTTTGCCAGATTCTCAAACACCCCAATCCCACTCAATCAGGTGCAGCCTTCCGCTATGAACGTGTCTTACAACTCCAATTGACTGGGACAAGTATCGTCTGGAATGTGCCCAATCAGTTTGGGAAGACTGTCCACCGTTATGTAATTCCCACCGCGATCGCGTCGCCAGTTGCCCCCTCAACAGATTTGCCTGAAGGCGGATATAGAATACAGACACCTTCGTCGCGCTATGATCTTGAGGCCTTTTCAAGTTACTCCAGTTCACACAGTCTACTGCAGCAGGTATTTGGAAAAGTCATCCCACTCTCACAGCTGCAGATCACGCGGTGGCCCCACCCACTTTACCAGGACGACGGACAATCTCCTGTCAGAGGCGGGTGCCCGCTGGATCGACTCAGCCAATCAGATCGATGCAGCTCGTTGGGCTCAGATGAATAATGGAGCCGATCCATCAATTGTCGTCACCTGCGGAAAGGATATGCGCCCAACCAGAGAAGAACTTGAAGCCGCAGCCGCGATGTTTGATCAAAAATATGGGGGTACTGAAAATACAGGCAAGGCGATCTTTACAACCGGTGAACAAGTCGTCTCACTCACGGCCACTCCCCGGGAGATGGACTACAACGCTTCATTCGTCGAATTTAGAGATGCGATTCTGGCTTTACATGGAGTACCTGGAATTGCTGCAGGTATCTCAGACGGAGGAAGTTATGCCGCTTTTTACGCGAGTTTAAAGCAGTTCATTTCTCTGACTGTTCAACCCATTCTGGATTTATTGGCAGAAGATGATACCGAGCACCTTGCCCCCCAGTTCGGGAGGAACCTGACTATTGAAATTGAAGCGACCCAAATTGATGATCCAGATCTGCTCGAAAAGCGTCTGGCGACAGATATTCGAGCCCAGATTATCAAAGTAGACGAATTGCGGGCGATCCGTGGGCTACCACCTCTTGGTCCAGAAAATGGAGGAGACGAAATTGTCAGCGCCGACCGACAGCAACCTGTTCACTCTGAATCACAAACAGAGGATCATACTACGGCCCCCAGTCTACCACCGGGAAAAAGTCTGATGGATGCTTTACACCTGCGTGCTGATTCCGCGTTGGTGAATGGAGCAAATTAATCGGAAGTCAGATCCCGTTGCGCACCCGACTTCTTTTGTTGCGCACTGGCGATGAGATAACTGACCAGGCAACCGCTGGCGATATTTATTGAAACCGCGGCCGGCGCAATCCATTGAAAACTGATCGGATCAGGCATATCAGAGGTATAATTCTCGATAAAAATAGGTCCCGAAAAAGCAATCAACACGGCAGTCGTCGTTCCCAATACTGTCCCGACCAGTACGCCGGCGGGTCTGGAAAAAGGGACGAAAAGAGCAAAAAAGAAGAGACAGAATATAGGAGTGGTCAATAAGTTCGCAGTTTTATTCGTCACAGCAGTGATGTTTCCTGGAATACTTCCCATCAATGAACTGGACAGAACCACGATGACTCCAATTCCCAGTGCCAGCAGACGTGCTGATAAAACATGTCCCCGTTCTGTTTTAGGTTTGAAACCAAATCGATCCAAAAAGTCTGTCATTACGACTGCTGTGATGGAGTTCACACCGGAATCGATACTAGACATGGCTGCTGCAAACATCGCTGACACAACACACCCTGATATTCCAACTGGAAGATGATTTGCAATGTAATGTGGGAAAAATTTATCCGCATCCTTTTTGAGCTCCATACCGGCAGGAATTTCACTCGGAAACGCATTGAAATACCCCAGCAACGCAAAACCAACCATCGCCAGAGTCAATGACACAACCACTGAAACGGTCAGTTGGATAGCCAGAGATCGTCGTGCCGCCGCTGCATCCCGGGTCGACATGAATCGCTGTACGGAAACCTGGTCTCCACACATGGTAGCAACATACCAGATCAGAATTGACAAAAATGTGCCGACATAAGTCACGCGTGTCGCCGGGTCAGTACTGAAAAATGGCTGTGTATCCCAGTTAGAGTCCCACTGAGTAGGAAACCAACTGAAGCCCCCCAGGTGGTAAGTAATAGTGGCAATCACCAGCAAGGCTCCACCAAACAATAGAATCGTCTGAATTAAATCGGTGATGACTACAGCACGTAAGCCCCCCAGGGATGTATAAATAATGGCTACCAAACCTGTACCCAATACGATATAGGGAATCCACTCCTCTCCGACATTCAACATGGTCGTGATCGCTTTTGCTGTCAAATAGACCAGCAACGACATCCAGATTAATCGCAAGCCCAGGAACATGACTGCTCCCAGCATACGAATGCCAAGTCCCAGCTTTTCTTCGAGAAGTTCGTATGCACTGGTAACCCGACTTTTCATATATACTGGCAACATCACGTAACCAACAATGATGAAAATGAAAGGCATTGCCAGGTCTTTGACCAGATAGACTGGCCCTTTTCCCAGAATTTCTCCTGGAGTAGACAGATAAGGGATTGTACTCAGAAGTGTGGCAAAGAGTGAAACACCGATCAGAAACGGATTCATCTGACCGCTGCCCACAAAAGATTCAGAAGTATCTTCCTGTCCTCGACTGAAATACCAGCCCAGAAATATCGTAAGAATTGCGTAAACGGCTATGATCATCCAGTCGACCGGATGCAGGCCAGTGTTAAGTGGTAAGGGCTCAGCAGTTGATTCTGCTGCCGAAAGAGGAGAATTCAGAAAAAAAACGATGGACAGAGTCGCAATGGAAATAAACAATTTCGCGATGTGGTTTCCTGCTCTGAATACGAATTATGCATCATAGGTGGAGTGAGCCGCAGCAGACCTGTCTTCAGGCAAATTTCTATTTCAGTATGCTGACAATGGACCCTGATTTCAATTCAGTCACCTCAAAGTTCATGGTAAATCAGGAGGATCAAGATTATGCTGAATTCTGTACCGATGCGCTGATTCAAACTTTATTTGCGGGTAAAAGCAAGTTCCATTTCCCAGAGGCCATGCACCATGTCCACGCACAGTGATATCAGTTTCAGTAAAAAAAGAACCTGGAGCCACGATTTACCTATCAGTTTTCTCATGCAGCAGGGTGTAGAAAATCCGGGGGTTCTGTCACTGGCAGCAGGCCTGGTCGACCAGGGAAGCCTCCCTGTAGAATCTACCAGGCAAGCCCTGGAAAGCCTGCTCGCCAATCCGAAAATGGGATTGGAAGCATTACAGTATGGAACGACGGCAGGATCTGTCGCTTTAAGAACATTGCTGCTGTCCCATATATCTAATCTGGAACAAAAACCAGCTGACGAGCTGGGAATCACTGTGGATAATATCATTGCCACCACAGGCTCACAGCAGTATCTGTCTCTGGTCGGTGAGATATTGCTCGATCCCGGTGACATCTGCCTGGTTGCAGCTCCGACCTATTTTGTCTTTCTGGGTGTACTCCAGGGACTGGGAGCGCGCATCGTCTCTGTCGAAACCGATGAATTCGGCATGCGAATGGACTCACTCGAATCAACGCTCGACATGCTGGAGTCCCAGGGGGACCTGGCAAAAGTCAAGATGATCTACGTAGTTAGCGACTATGAAAATCCTTCCGGTCTTTCCCTTTCGATTGATCGCCGACAACAGATTGTCGAAATCGCACGCAAGTGGTCAAAATCACAACGTATCTTTATCCTGGAAGACCTCGCCTATCGTGAACTCTGTTATGATGGGCCTGTGACCCCAAGTATACGAAGCTTTGATCCTTCTGGAGATAATGTGATTCTTACACAAACTTTTTCCAAAAGTTTTTCCCCCGGGTTGAGAGTGGGATTTGGGGTTGCCCCGCTTGAAGTCTGCGCTGCCATACGTGACAAGAAAGGAAATGATGACTTTGGATCTACGAATCTGAGTCAGCATATTTTAACTCGCGTGATGAGCGATCATTTATATTACGACCACGTTGCAACCCTCCAAAACGTGTATCGCGAAAAACGAGACTGCATGCTGGAAGCCGCTGATGAATATTTTTCAGATATTCCTGGAGTCCATTGGGTACATCCAAATGGGGGACTCTACGTCTGGATGACCCTGCCTGAGTCAATTGAAACCGGCTTCCAAAGTCCACTATTCGAACGCGCTGTTCATGGAGAGAAAGTAATGTACGTTCCCGGCGAATTATTTTATGCTGTTGACCAAGGTCTCCCGCTCGAAGAACAGCTGGCTCCACAAAAAAATCACATGCGGTTAACGTTTGGTGTTCAAAACCCGGAAGGTATTCGGGAAGGCATGCAGCGGCTGTCCAACGCCGTTAAGTCTCTTTCCTGACAGTAGTTACACAGTAATTTGTTTGTCATTTTTTTTCCAAAGAGTACTGAATCTCGAATAAGCTCAAGCGAGTTTGCCGATTGCGCCGATTATAGCGACAGGGTTATTCCCCGTTCAAAGACATGTGTCTTGTGTCGCTATTCAGTTTCGCCAGCTCCTTCTTGGTAAGTTAGAAAACGAATGGGCATTTGTGATTCCTGCCATTCTGGTTGTTGTCGCTCTTTTGCAGTTCCTATTTCCGGAGCAGACATCCATCATTTCACTCATCGCCAGAACTTGAATTTCTGGGATTTCGCCTGTCGCTGGGAAGACACCGAAGGACTCATCTCACGTAACCTGGCACCTCATTTTCTGTTTGAAGACGATCCCGAAACTCCTTTCGTGATTTGCTTGAAACACATCCCCAGCAGTTCATTCCCCGGAACTACAAAATGCCGATTTCTGATGGAATGCCTTCCCGATGATGAGCATCCCAAAGGACTGGGCCGCTGTGGAATCTATCAAAATCGCCCTCAAACGTGCCGCTGCTTTCCGGCAAAATTGAATGCCTCTAATGAACTGGCGATCCTGTATGATATTCCTTCTAATGGTCGAGACGGCGAACCTGCCTATGACCTCTGTTCTCGACAATGGACGGCTTCTGATCTGGATCCCAATGACACGATCCAGAGTCTGGTGATAGCCAGATACGAAATGACATTCTTCAGTAAAATCGCCATGATCTGGAATCAGGCCCCCGGAGCATGGAATCAATTTCCAGATTTTATTGATCGTATTTACTCAAATCGAATTGCCTCTGAAACACAAGAGGACACCTCAGTTGACACAGCTAGAGTCTCTGACAATTCTGAATCCCACAAACGGGCTGCCTGATCGCTCCATTATTCTTTCGATTTATCAGGTGTGTCAGTCCCTATTAAGTTGAGTCTTTCATCCGGCTCTCTGCTATTTAGTCCGATTAGATTGCAGATTGAGCCAGCTTATTCAGCACTCTCAGATCTAAGACAACTACTCTGAATTCTCTTTACCTATTGAAAGAGTTCAGAGTCTAAAATGATCTTGCTGCTAAAGAGTCTCTTCGCATGCCATGCATCTCTTTCGTCTATCGATTCCTACACACAGCGTAGGCCAAACCAGACACTGATCATTCACCAACCGTCTTGGAATAAAAAAAAAAAACCGAATCGAATCTTATTGACCCCGTGGAGCCGAACCTTAAAACACTGCCCTGTCGCAAATAAATAGTTCTACTCAACGGGGCAAACTGTGAATACTTCAAATTCGGACATTCCTTTACAGACGATTCTTAAAGACCGAAAACAAAAATTCGGTTCCTTCTGTAGTTTCGCTGATCAGTCGTCTGACCTCTCACTCCTTTGTCATACTCAACCAGTAGTAGACGAACGACTGATGTCGGCGCGAGCTGTCATCAACACTCCACGCGAAGACCGGGAAGGCGACGTAATCGTACCTCGAGGTGTTCATCTCGAGAATTATCGCAACAACCCAGTCGTTCTTTGGGAACATGGCCTGGGAGAACTCACACGCCCGATTGCCAAATGTCAGCAGCCCGACGGCAAACTCGCTCTGGATGTATCAGATCATGAAATTACAGCCACTTCATTTTTTACTGACAAGTGTCTGGAATCTTTACAGATATTCCACCTGATCGCAGAAGGCCTGGTAAGAGCAACTTCAGTACGGGCCCTGCCCATCAAGTCTGCTATTAGAAAGACATCAAATGCAGGTTCGGGGATTATTCTCGAAGAATGGGAATTGATCGAGTGGTCCTGGGGGGCACTGGGGGTCAACCCTGATGCGATCGCTCGAACACTTGATCGAGGGACTATCGAAGGCCGGAAAATCACCGCACCACTCTTGAAGTCGCTTCAGGCAGTTTTACCTGCTGACCAGATCTCAATCCCAGGTTGGTCTGCTGCAAATAACACGAGTATCGAAATCAGTCGATACAGTAATTCGACTGCCTCTCAACAGGCTCATCATCCACCACTTTCCGATTCTCCAAAAGAATCTCAGAGCATCTCAATTAAGTCTGCATCTAAAGAAACCTGTGAATCGGAAGTAAAGGTTAAAGACAAAAACCAGCGGTTGCCATTGGGCGCCCAACTGCTTCGATTCATTTCAGACTCGATCAGTCTGCTAACAGAACAGGTGAATTCAACAGAAGCAATTCTGGAAAACGAACGAATTCAACACCGTCTGAAATCTTTTCTTCAGGCACTTCAAGACGAACAGAATGATCTGAATCAACTTTATCAAAAAATATATAAGCATCTCCCTCCCTGAGTGACTCTGAGCACTCTCCTCAGAGTCCTGATTCAATAAAAAGCCCGCTACAACTCAGAGTTTCCACTTTTGTTTAAGGAGACACAACTAAACCGATTCACAAACAGGATGGGCTCGACTCAACTTCAGAATTGCAAAACACTGACAGGTTCAAGCGATCAGCGCCAGTTGATGGATGAAATCCTGATGAAAATCAGGTTACAAAATGAGGCACCAGTCAACATCAGTAATCAGAAACTTGAAGGGCATGTTGAGGCACTTTCGAAATCACTAGCGGTACTTCAACAAAAAATCTGCGATCTACTACCTGCTCAGAAAAAGTAGTTTGACAGTCTCATACATACGAAACTGCAGTGGCTGCTTTCTGTAAACCACCATCGTCACCCCTCGTTCTATTAGAAAGGACATTCATATGTCTGATACGCTTGAGGAAAAAGTAAAGTCTCTCTCTTCCAACATCGAAAGTCTCACCAAAAGTGTGGATCAGTTAAATTCCCCTGATATCAGTGGTCTTCGGCATGATGCACAGGGCAGATTGACCAGCTATTGGGAACAGGAGGAAGAAAACTCCATCAGCTCGAAAAACGTAAAACAACAACGCATCAAATCAATGCGTACTTTTCCCAGCGGATATCAACCCTATTCCGAATTTAAATCTTTCGGAGAATTTATTCGCTGCGGTTTCAAAGATCGAAGCGAGTTGATCTCAAAAACGAAGAACTCCTGGGGAAAGTGCAAAGCGATCCAAGGTATGTCGGAAGTTGTTGGAGCGGATGGTGGAATCGCAATCTTACCTGAATTTCATCAGGAGATTCTGACGCACATCTACCAGAACGATATTTTCAGTCGGACCGACCACTACCAGGTTGCCGGTAATAATATGACCTTCCCAACGGATCCAGAATCCAGTCGAGCTGACGGTTCGCGCGCTGGTGGTCTGCGTGCCTACTGGGTTGGAGAGGGAGATCCCCTTACGGGTGCGGCTCCCAAGCTCGGTGAGACGACATTAAAACTCAATAAACTGGCCGTTCTGGTTTATCTTACGGAAGAGCTTATCAACGATAACGGCCTGGCACTCGAAGCGTATGTCAATAAAAAAGTGACTGAAGAAATGGAATTCATGCTCGGGGAATCCATCTTCAATGGAAATGGGGTCGGAAAACCGCTTGGAATCATGCAATCATCTGCCCGGGTAACGATTCCCAAAGAATCAGGCCAGGCAGCGAACAGTATTGTCGCTGAGAACATCCTGCATATGTGGAGCAGAATGCGGGCTTCCTCTCGCAAAACTTCTGCCTGGTTCATCAATCAGGACACTGAACCACAACTTCATCAAATGAGTCTGGGAGTCTCTACCGCTGGAGGCCAGTTGGTTTATATGCCGCCTTCCGGTCTGTCAGAGGCATCTTACGCGACTTTAATGGGACGGCCTGTGATTCCCACTGAGTTTAATGAGACGCTCGGCACCGAAGGAGACATCATGCTCGCCAGTCTCGATGATTACATCACCATCAGTAAAGGGGGACATTGAACAGGCAGAATCAATGCACGTCGAGTTCCTGACCGACCAGCTGGCACTGCGGTTTATCATGCGAATTGATGGCAAGCCCTGGGAAACTCAGCCATTGACTCCCTACAAAGGGACAGCAACTCAGTCCAGCTTTGTCACTCTGGCTACGCGATCTTAATCAGGTCTTCCACACCGTACATTCATAATTTTCTAACTGAGTAATAAGGATTTAATTAAATGTTCAATCAGGAATTCTTGGAATCACATGACATCATCCCCGCCTTCATGCCGGTTGACCTTTCTACGGCTGCCAATACGGGAGATCGGGTGAATCTTAAAAACTATGAACGTTGCGTTTTTGTCCTGCTGGCTTCAATCGGAACTGCCGGCGATGACCCGGTTATATCGCGCAACAACATGATGCGGCCTCTTCCGGTAATTCGAAAGCCCTGAATTTCACACGCATCCGGCACAAAGTCGGTGCGACTGACATCGACGCCATCGGCCAGTTCAGTCTGGTCGAGCAAGCAGCAGACGCCAGTTATGACTCAGCGACCATTGATAGTGCAGAAAATGAGTCGTTAATCGCCATCGAAGTCCAAGCCTCCGATCTGGACACAGATAACGGTTTCACTTTCGTTTCATTCGATGTTGCAGATGTCGGAAGTAATGCACAGCTCGGAACGGGCTTTTACATTCTGCAGGGAGCCGGATACGTGAATGAAATCAGGGATTCTGCAATTGCCTGATTCTCTTCATACCAGTTTCGTCATTTTTCCTTAAGGAGAGATCTCCATGCGCGCGCAGTATCAGGCAATCTGTCAAAGACACTCAAATAGACAGTCTGGCAGAGCAGATTTTCATACAGATGTGTGCAACGACGCATCATGGATTTGATGCAACACACTATGTCAGAAAATCATATGAGTTCGCTCAGGCGTTCTTCCAAAATAGAAATGAGACCAAACTGACATCTCACGCTTCATCGAAAACTAAAACGGCGAAAGAGGAATGAACTGTTTTTTCATCCTTCCACACCAAATTGAACTTGATAAGCAAATACTCTCAGTAGACCCACAGAAGGCTGTGAAGTATGACCTGGACGACTAAGACCACAATTAAAACATTGCAGGGAATCAGTGATTCATCGTTGGACTCTGTGATAGACCTGCTGATTTCTCAGGCAGAGGAATTGGTCAAAGGCTACCTGCAGCGGGAAATTGAACAGGCAAGTTATACCGAGTATTACAGCGGGACCGGAACCCCAGTCCTGGTTCTGAACCAGAGTCCGGTACAGTCTGTTACATCAGTTTATATAGATCCCAAGGGGTATTACGGAGATGGTACAGATGCCTTTCCAGAATCCAGTTTGCTGGTCTCAGGGACGGATTATGTTCTCAGAAAGAATAATGCTTCAGCAACAGAAGTGAGTGACAGCGGAATTCTCTACCGACTGGGTACAGACTGGAATCGTCCTCAAAAGACTCAAAGAGGACAACTTGCCAGTTCTCCTGGAATAGGAAAAGGAAATATCAAAGTCGCTTATATCGCTGGATGGGAAACCGTGCCAGCGGATATCCAGTTTGCAACAAACAGGCTGGTCACTGCGATGCTGGAATCACGCAACCATGCAGGGCGAATTCATTCAGAGTCCATTGAGGATTTCAGCTACACCCTCACTGGATCGGAAGCTGAAGCCAGTTTGTTGGATTCCATCAAAGGATCCCTCTCTCGATACCGAAAGGTGGTGCTCTGATGGCGTCTATCCAGCAACTGGACTTGCTCTACCTGAAAGTTCCAGGAACAGAACCGATCACGCTAACAACCAGGCGTGGAGTGAATAATGATTCGATTACTTCGGCCACAGTCTCTCATGCCTGGGTGAGAAATCTTACTCGGAATGACGTAGCCAAAGGCCTCATGACTTCGGCTCATGAGGGAATCGTCTGGAACATCCCCAACGTGTTATTGAATGGGGCAGAGATTGAAACCGGAGACACGATCACCGATCAGAATAGCGTGGTCTATACCGTAATGTCAGTCACCCGTGTCCGCCTACGAACACATTGGCGATGTATCTGCCGGAGGGAGAAATGACTGCGATTATTGAAAGTATCCTCACGACTGTCCAGTCAGAAATACAGAATCTAAATCTGACTGACATCGCCAATGACCATGTGCATATCCAAAAAGTTCCTTCAACTCGAAATTTTCTGGCTGCCGATTTTCCTGCGATTCTGATTGTAGCTGGAACACCCAGGCATAATCCTGCACAAGGTACAAATTTGAGGGATCAGATCGAATACCAGGTAGGAATCTATATCGTTGATGCAGACAACCAGAATCAGACAGCCAATCGAGACAAGTATCTGAGTTGGTATGAAGCCATTCTGAAACAGTTTCGCACACCACGTCTGGCAGGCGTCGACACAATCGTAAACAGTTACGTCGCTCCCGGGCTGGTGGTCGACCCCAGCTGGTTCGAAGCGGGAGAATTTCATGCAGGAATCACACTGTGGTTTATCAGTTGGGAGACACGCGAATGAGTTATGAAATTGAAGTGAAAGCAGCAGAATTTATCAAAGTCAGCACGAATGTCTTTGGCGGCCTGCGTTTTAAAACCAGCAATGTTTCAGAGGCCGTCGAACTCTATGCTGATCAGATCAGTACGAATCGGAATCAATTCACAAGCAGTGATGTGCAAAGTCTGGCAGGATTCAATATTAAAAAAATCAAGGACCATTCACGATGCCTGAAACAATTACAACCAGCGAACTCAGCGGATTCCTCAACGGAGTCGTCCAAAGACTAGCGGAACCGCAAGCTTCAGACATCCTGAGTAAGTGGAATGATCATCTTGCAGATGATCTGGGTCAGGGTTTCTTAGACAGTCAATCACCTGGTGGAATTGCCTGGGCACCTCTGAAACACCCCAGACCTCCCGGGCATAACCCAGGCACGCGTCCTCTGATCGATACAGGGAAGCTGATGCAGAGCGTCATCTCGAACGGCTCGGGACATATTGAAACAGTGACACAGGAATCAACATTGTTTGGAACCAGTGTCTTTTACGCAGCCTTCCACCAATACGGAACTGGAACAATTCCTGCTCGTCCTTTTATTGGTATCTCTGAGGACTTACAGGATTCCGCGGCCGAAAAGCTGGGAGACCACATAATGACTGTAATAGACGCTATTTAATAATAAGGAAATAATCCATGACTTTAGGAATCGGAACTTTTACGCGTGTGGCGATCGACTCTGCCCTTCCTTTCGACACCAGTTCAATCCCCATCGAAATCATTGATTCAGAGTCGCTCATTGAAACACAGACGATCGACGAAACAGGAGGCACGACTGGTACGACCGAGCATCTCGCTGAACGAACCAGACTGGGTCAGAAACGGTGTAGCGGCTCTATCAAACTGGCTGCGAGCCGGTTAGCTCTCGACACATTGCTACCGCTGATCTTAGGTGGTGATGAGAGTTCAAATGAATTCAGCCTGGAAGATTCACTTCCGGAATTCTACATGATGATCGATCGAGACGAAAAAGTTTACACATACTCAGGCTGTAGAATTGCTCGCGCGACATTTACCGGCTCGTCAGGGCAGATGGTCTTTATCGAGCTCGACATCGAAGCCGAAACCGAAACAGAAGGAAATGCAGGCACTTTTCCGACGTTAGCGACACCGACCGAAAGTCCATATCGCTTTGAAGACGGTGTCCTTACCTTGCAAAGCACTACTCGCGAGTTTAGTGAATTCAGCCTCACGCTTGAAAACCAGTTGGATACAGAACGATTTGAGAATAATCTCACGCGAGTGGACCTCCCTCTTCTGGATCGAGTCATCACGCTTTCAACTAATCACCCCTGGAGTACGGATAACCTGGACCTAATAAAACAGGATCTCATCGGCGCGGGTGGATCACTGGTATTTACGAACACCGAAATCACCAGCAACATCCTGACGTTTACGTTCGGTACGATTCAGTATCCCTCAAAAACTCCCGGAACCACTAAGGCACAGGTTACTCGATTGCCTCTGGAAGGCATGGTTCGCAAAGCAGGCAGTACTCCCAGTCTCATTGTTACCAACGCACATGCTTGAAATCGGCACATCATTGATTTCATAAGATTCTTGATCTGAGAAAAGGAAAAACACGAAATGTCTACATCACAGGCCAGGGCCTATATTCCAGATGGTTATACAGAAAACGGATTGATCAAAGAGATAAAAAACGTTCACGAAACCGTACGGTTTCAATATCGTCCCGTACTTCCGGAATCGGTACGGGCGTTGATGCACAATTATTTCGAAAAATCGGCGAAAAGCGCAAGGTGAAATTGTGGATCAGACTTTAATGCGACAGCTTATTGAGTGGGACCTGCAGGATCACCAGGGCTCCCCACTTCCTATCAACGCTCAAAACCTAAAACGAATTAAAAAACCATTGAAAGACCGTCTCTTCAATATCGTGACTTGCTTTGATGGTAGCGACGATGATGCAGATGGGTCTCAAGCGGAGTTAAATGACGAGTCCGACCTGAATTTTGATGAACTGTTATCTGGTGAGTCGGATGGATCGGGTATTAAAACGGTGGAACAGGCAAAAAACTGATCGCAGGGGTAGAGTTGATTTTACTCTACCCGCAGTTTGCAGTGCGCGACTGTATCCACTGTTTGAAATATGCCTACAACGACACACCTGGCACTGAAGGTTTTGGAAAAGTTGAAACACATAATGGCAGGGCAGATGGAAGGCCAAATCTCAGGCATCAAAAGCATCTGCCACTCTGCAAAACTCCTTCTGGGTGTCCGAAGGGAACACCAGAGAAACAAAATACATTAACCCACAGAAACATTCAGGCATACTTGCATTATCTCGAATGTAAAGCTGTCGGATCATTTCCAGATGATCCAATTGTCCGCAGGAACGCCCGATTGATCCAAAGGACCGTTGATCAGGCTAGCGAGAAAAAGAGATTTGAAGAATTGGTCGCGCTGATGGGAGCTAACAGATCACAATGATTAAAGCAGCCGAAGCACAACGAAATGTTGTTATTCAATTAAGCCTGGTCGCAAATCCTAAGAACGAGAGTGTTGCCGGGAAAATGATTAAAACTTTCGCAGAGATAGAAACAGCAGCAATCAAGGCGTCTAAGGCTGCCGCAGATATTCGTGTTAAAATCTCTGAGAAAGAACTAAAAAAACGAGAACAGTTTAATAATGAACTCTTGAACTCAATTAATCGCCTGGGAGAGGAAAGCCTCAAAGAAACTCAGGAAACGAATAAAAAAGTTGTCGGTCAGCGTCGAAAGATCACCAAAAGAATGAAAAAGATCTGGGAGAGCCTGGAAGACGCGAAGACTGATAAGACAAAAAAGGAGTCAGACAAACGTGAGAAATGCCTGGAAAACGAAGCCAAGGCTTCTGAAAAACTGAAAGCAGCATACAAAAAACAGATTGAATCACAACAAAAAGCAACTGAAGCTGGCCTCGCTGCTCTGCAGGGAGCGATGGACCTCACGGAAGGCCTGGCGAATCTGGGTCTGATGAGCGATGAGAATTTCAAGAAATTTGAGCAAGGCTTCCAGAAAATTGAAGCGGGCTACAAAGCACTGAAAGGATTCACCGAGCTGGTCTGGAAAGGCCGCGAGGCGATTGTCGCGATGAGGGAATCGCAAGAGGCACTGGCCAAGACGCAAGCACTTTTGGCAGCAGCTCCTGTTCCCGCAGGTATCGCTGCAGCAGCGGCAGGTGAAACTGCCGTGGCAGGCGGTTTAGTAGCAGACCACATTGCAATGAAGAGGGTTGCAAAGGAAGCTGCGGAAAATGCCGCCGAGAAAGCAGCGGCGAAAGGCGGCAGTAACATTCTGGAAACCGTCGGGATCATCGCTGCGAACTACCTCGGAGCCCGTGGGCTCAGCGGTTTCGGCGGAGGCGCAGCAACAGAAGCCGGGAAAGGCATCGCCAGCAGGGTTGGCGGCCAGACCATCGGCGGTATGTTCCGTGGTGCCGGACAGGGGATTCTCAGGGGCGGCAAGGGCCTGTTCAATTTCGGTAGAGGTATGTTCGGTCGCATTGCCGGTGCGAAGATCGGCAACATCGCAAGACTCGGGGCCTACGGTCTTGCCGGTGCCGAAGCACTGCAGTTCGGTCGACGGAAGATATTCGGTGCGGCGGAGATGGAGTCCCTTCGGGAACGGTGATGGCAGCGAATCGCCGACGCTGGCGACCGCTTCGCTTTACCGTTCCTACCAAGACATGCGGTCAGCGGAAGGCGTCACCGAGAGACGTCAGGAAGAGCTTGAGAAAAACAAGGTCCGCAATCAGGAGATTCGCGACCGCCAGCGGGATCAGCTGTCGTTCCGCTTCGCCCAGGATTCCGCGTACTCGTCTCTGAACCGTCAGAAAGTCATGATGGGATCGGGAACCGATCTGGAGAAATCAAAAAAGCTGGAAATTCAGGCGGCTGACGAAGTGGCGCAGGCCCGCGCTTCCGCACAGGAGGATTATCAGAAGCAGCTTGAAGCGATGTATCGCAACGAGACGTACAACAATGAGCTGCAGCTGATGCACCTTGAAAACGTCCGCGACAAAGAGGCGCAGCTCGCCGATGTCGCCCGGACGCGGCTGGGACTTCTGGAGTCACAGAACCAGCAGCATAAGGACGCTGTGAAAACAGCTCACGAGGAACTGAAGACCGCGAAGGAGCCGACGTCCGTTGCCGAGAAAGCCGCATGCGTCAGACCGCGAATCCGAAGCTCGCGGAGTTGACCGACTCGATGGGGTGAAGAAAAACAACCTGCGGTCGATTGCGGAGAAAGTAAAGAACAAACAGGAGCTGTCTTTCCGCGAGATCAAGCAGCTCGAAGAGACGCCATTCGGTGGCTGAGATCGCCCAGAAATACCGCGCGGGTAGATCCGTTGGCGACGCCGAACACCAATCTCGGCGGGTTCAAGGATGCCGAAAAGAGTCGGCCGACGCCCGCGAGGACGAAAGCAAAAAGCGGGCAAAACTCGCGGAGTCGATCCGCCGTGAGTGGGAATCCAGGGACGCGATGGCACAGCAGATGGCCCGTGTCCGCAGCAGCATGGAAGCACTCGCAGAGGTTACGGACCGCGCTCCCGCCAGAATGCGGGCGGAGCAGGCGGGCGTTGAATACACACCGCCTGCGGCACCAGTCACGGCAACGCTCCGCAGAATCAAGGGGGCGGCGGGAACGCTGCGGTCGCTGCGATCAACGGCTTCGCGGATGTCAACGCACAGGACTCCCTTGCATTGATTGAAGCGCTGCGAAGCTTCAGCGACACGAATTCCGAATCATATCGTCAACTTATCGAAGAGCTTGAACGGCGTTCCCAGCCAGCAGCCGGTTACCGTGCGTTGTTGGAGGGAGCGACTAATGGCAGTGACCCTGAGCTACGGAAACTACCAGCACGCCGACAACGAAGTCAACGTCAACGTCAGTCGTCGGGGCCTTGAGAATCAGACGGGGTACGTGTTCGGATATGTCGAAGTTTGGACCATCACCGGGATTATGCAGGCGGACTCACTGGCAGCACTGAAAACCGCGATGGGCAGCCTAGAGACCGCTTACAGGGAGCCGAATAAAGACCTGATCTGGAAGATCGGCGACACGGTGATCCACCAGATGTTGAACCAGTCGACCGCTTACGGCATCCGGGTCGCGGTCCCGCCGCACTTCCCGCAGGGTGACGCACCAGGCGAGCTGGTGAACCGGCGGCACTACTCACTGGTTGTCGAGGGTGCGTTCCTCTACCCGGAAGCGTCGAACAGCACGGCGGGAAACACCTACATCATCAATTACGAATCCAGCCTGTCGGTCACCGGGACCGGCGGGCCGACGTTCGGACACCTCCCGACGCTGACGGGGCGGTTCCAGAAGCAGCAGCTCACAGAGACGAGTGTCGTGTCGGCTCAGCAGACAGGCATGAAATCAGGGCTCGGATACTACCCGGTGCCGGACTCCGCCGCAAGCGAACCTCGCGGACTATGAGAAAAGTGGATCGCCGGAACATCCGTTACGGGAATCCCCGTCGATACAACAACTCACAATTCGAGTACCCGGTGTACTGGAATTACACATTCGAACGCAATCAGCCGTTCCCGGCGGCACCATAACAAAGGAGTGATACCATGGCTTCACCCATCTGGATCGGCGGCGCCCCCGCTGTGGCTCAAATCGACACGGTTGCTATCCCCACGGACATCGAAGCGGGGCAGATCGTCAACTTCACCATCGGCAATAAAACGCTGTCAGTGACGCTCACAGGGGCGACTCAAGCCGCTGTGGTGGCTGAACTGGTGGCAGCCTGGAACGCCTCGACGATTCCTGAATTCGCGGA
>CALOEF010000012.1:0-32283 GCA_942492165.1 uncultured Planctomycetaceae bacterium | reverse complement strand
GCCGCCCGTTCCGTTACGTATTGCTAATCCTGCGTGCAAACGCTTATCGACCAGCAGCGTAATCGAACGGGTTCGACGATCGATAAACGGAAATTCAAAATCACGTTCAATCACCAGCCCATTAATGATTTTGCCGGTTGCAAGAATCGTTTCATCTTCCAGGATCAGACCACCGGAACACAAACCTGCTACAACACCATTCCCAATTTCAGGCGTGGCTACAGGAGCAACGAGTAATCGTCCCCCGCGCAGACTTTTGGCCCCCAGCATTGAGCTGACATAACAGTCCAGTTTTTGCCCTTTACGAATGCCACTCGCCGGGATGGTCGCTTCGATCATGACTAAGGCAGCGTTATTGGCAGCATATAAGTCTTTTAAATCCACTACGGGATTATTCAAGTGTTTCAACGCTGCTGCCAGACTGCGGATGGTAGGCAGATTTTTGCCCCCGTCTCCGGTTCCATCCAATCCCACCACCAGCCCCATGCCGGTTAACTTAATTTCCTTCATGCCGTATACAGTGCAAATATTTTCAACACGTGTACGTGCCCACAAGTCTGCAACAGAGCAATTCAGAATTGCAAAGGAAACCATGAACAGAATAATCGATTTTAATTTGAGGACTCGCATGACATTTTCCTGCAGCGGAACGACAAAGGAACGTTGGATTAAAAGGGAAAGATCCAGTCGTACAACACCACCCCCCACGGTCTTTTTGTGACTCTGATAGACTTTACCTCTCTGATGTTTGACGGAGCATCAAGATTGGCAACATTTTCACTTAATGCCGTGTTATCACGGTTCACATCTTTCTGCGAATTTCACCAGTCAGGCGATATTCCCAGACATCATGATTCGTTCGGATCGACTTTTACGGGCTTCCAGAATTAGGTTCCCATTAGGTCGAATATCTACCACAATCGCAGCAATTCGGTACGTGATTCCCTCACGATCTGCTAATTGTCCTGTGCTTTGTAATCGTCCTTGAAGCTGAGCGTCGATCTTGGGGCTGTTCAGAGCCGCCGGTGCCAGATTCCCTTTCTCATCGATACGCAAAAATTCTTTTAACTCGGCCTTTAATGTCGCCATTCGATTTCGGTTGAATCGGGAATCAACAGTCACACTCGACTTTTCATCTACCAGAATGGTAATAATGTCGTGCACCTTCACAACAATCGGCTCTGGTGCCGGAACATAGATCAAAGAATATTCTTTGAGCAGTGGTGGCTTTGGAGAATACCTGTATAAATCTCCCTGGCCAAACGTGTTCTCCAGTGATTCTGTTAATTCAATTGCACCTGAACCAACGCCGAATTCATCCATTTGGGCTGCCAGTCTCGGAGTTTTTGTGGGACGTTTGCGTTGAGCCTGTTTCTGATCAACAGAGGCGGAAGTACTCTGGGATGGTCGTATTGTAGTGCTCGGTTGCCTTGCACTGCGGGAGCCTGTGCGCCGGCTCAACTGCCGACGAACAAAACAATACGATACATCCAGGGAAATCGCCTCCCGTAATACTGCCAGCAGCCACTTGTGCTGACAGGTTCGCTCACTGTTTCTTGTTACTTGTTAGCATGTTCGACTGTCACCTAATGTCGAATTGCATCGAGCCCGCCTCTTTGAATCACTGGTTCGAGTGCTTCTGCTCGCCCCGGACTGAGTGATGCGACAGCCTGCTTCAGTTGACAGTTCCGGAAATAAATTGAATTCCGGAATTACTTTGAACTTCATTAGCAGGGCGATAATTCACTTCAGCCTGATTGTAACCAGATACCGTAGCCGTCAATCGATCTCGACCTTCCAGTGCAATCAGTGAAACAGAATCTCCCAAACCACCATCACTTCGCGCCCGCATTTCTCTGCGGACTGTAATCCCGCCACGGCGGGCAGAAACGGTTACGATTGCGCCTTTACGAATCAATGGTACCTGGATCAGATCCTGGCTTCGCATCGTATGCGATTGATGCACGGTACGGGTTAACTCTCTCCCTATGACAAGTCGGGGATCTGAAATTCCTGTCTGGTTCTTATCGGGTTTGACCCAGATCAGATCATCGGCACGAACCACTGTTCCTTTATTTAATGTATATTTCGCAGCCAGGATTTCAGGAATTTTCTGAAAGCGGCAAGAAACGCGTGCCTGACGAGGTGCCCCGTTTGAATCAATTAATTTTAAAGAAACATCTTGCTCTGTGCCTGCCAGCTGGGATAACTCGGGAAAACGATAAGAATCGGCGTTGCTCTCGAGAATTAAAGAAACGTCATCAGAATGAATCCGCACAATGACATCAAGTAGACTTGTGTCTGAAAATAATCGTTTCACCCAACTTACAAGTGCCTGACGTACTTTCTCTTCTGCCCTTTTTACTTCCTGCTTTGAAGCAGGTAGACGTTGTTGTAAAACCTGATCTGTTTGTTTTGAGCTGACACGAATCTGGCTTTTCCCTGTCAGTTCAAGATTGCCAAGATTCACTCCTAATGCCTGCAACCGACTTCGAATCTGAGAAATCGTGATCACTTGAGTTCGCCCTTTAGGTGGTGCTGGTTGAATTACCATAGCTTCCATACGGGCAATCTGTTCCGCGTCGGCATTGAGGACATCAGCGATATCACCGATCCGAATGACCGTACCATCCACAACGGCGGTTGCTTTCAGTCGTAGAATTTCCGCATGTGCTTCAAGTCCGCTGCAAATACAGAAGACTATCGACAACAGACTTAAATTCGATTTGAAAGACTGGTAAGACATTGAAAGTAAACTTTGTATAGATGATTTGTTTTGTGTATAGATTAGATGCAATATATGTTGGCTATCGTCTGTAATTTCTAGTTGGCAGCTTGATTGACTTGTCCATTAAGTTCATTATTTTTCGTCGTTATGTTCGGAATGACCGGTTCAGAATATGATTGCTCTAGGAATCCCTGTCGAAGTTGTCCACGACCTTTAGTCCCAGGAGCACCGACATCGGCAAATCCTGATTCTGCTGATTCTGCAAACACGCCATCTCCGAGATGTACCAAACCTTGAGTGTTGGGAAAACTTGCCAATTGAAAATGTCCAGAGTGATGGATCTGATTCGATCCCCGAAGCTGGTACCTGACCACACCGTCTAAAGAAATGATAACTTTGGTAGCATTCTCAGGAATACAGACATTTGGTTCCAGAAAATATCCTTTATCCTCAGCTGCCAAGGCTATGTAGCCATCGGTATTGCGTGTAAATTTTCCCGCGCGGGTGTATAAAGTTTGAGTACCATCAGAAACCTGAAAATAGCCATCACCTACAATCGCAACATCATATGGCTCATTTGAAGAGACCAGTGACACCTGATTCAGATCTTCCTCTTTTTTCGGAATTCTTATTTCCAATTCAATTCCGCTGTCTGTTGGAGTGCAATTATTCAGATACGCTCCCATGCCGAGGCAGAAGAGGAATGATAATAATCCCAAAATCGAATTAGTCCAAAAGCGAGACATAAAAAATAATCTTTATCTTGATGAAATGTTTTGTGTTCAGATTAGAAACGACGTAAATTGGCAATTGTCTGTAACGACTGGTCGGCAGCTTGAACGACCTGACTGTTGAGTTCAAAATTTCGTTGAGTCTTAATCAACTCTACTAACTCTCTGACCGGTTCCACGTTGGACTGTTCGAGAAAACCCTGACGTAACAGTCCGCGCCCTTCCACTCCCGGCTCTCCAGTTTGAGCTGTGCCTGAAGCTGTCGTTTCTGCAAACAAATTATCGCCTTGACGCAATAACCCCTGATTGTTAATAAACCGTGCCAGTTGAATATTGCCGGCAGTTTGAATCTGGTTTGATCCTTGTTGCTGATAGCTGACAACACCATCTCCCGAAATGGAAATATTGATGGCATCCTGAGGAATCGAAATATTTGGTTCAAGTAAGTAACCGTTGTCTGCAGAAGCCATGACAATATTGCCGTTGGCGTTGAGTGAAAAATTTCCTGCGCGGGTATAGAGTGTTTGAGTTCCATCGGAAACTTGAAAAAAACCATCACCTGCAATCGCCATGTCATACGTTCCGGTCGATGTGACAAGCGATCCCTGGCTGAAGTCTCCCTCAGTACTCTGGACCCGCACTCCCAAACCAAGACTGATACCGGTCGGAGTAATGTTTCCCTGATTGTCCTGTACTCCCGGTAACTTGAAGTGTTCGTAGAAAATATCTTCAAAATTGGCCCGGCTTTGCTTATAGGCAGTCGTACCCGAGTTGGCCAGATTATTCGCAATCGTATCGAGATTGAAGCTGTTGGCAGCCATTCCCGAAGCGCTTGTATACAGGGCTCTCACTCCCATCGTTTGTCTCCTTACTCCCTCATTTTCTGTAACTGATTACGGCAGATTTTTTTATTGTGTTTCTAGCGACGAGGCATGCTTTGCAATAATCGTCCCAAAGATTCATCCTGCAACTTGATCATGTTCACATTGGATTCAAACAATCGAGACGTAGTAACCAGTTCCATCATTTCTTGAATGGAATTGGTTCCGGAACTTTCTAAGTATCCCTGCTGAAGATTTGCCTCTTCATTGATCGAGAAGACGCGTCCTTCCGTCGAATAAAGACTGCCTCCGAGTTTGACTAATTCATCAAGCGAGTCTGGCATCATGATGGCTATCTGACCAACCGAACCTAAAGATTGACCATTTTGATCAAAAGGAGTCACGACACCATCATTCGATATTTCCACGTGTACTGCTTCTGGAGGAAGAATGATATCAGTCTCCTCCCGTGTCAGAACTGGCAAACCTTGATCGGCAGTAACAAGGCGGTGATCTGGATCGATGGAAAGCGAGCCATTTCTTGTCAGAAATAACTCTTTACTGTTACCTACCTGTAAGAAACCATCACCTTTGATGGCAAGATCAAAATCGCTACCTGTGGAAACCAGCGATCCCATCTCAAAATCTGTCCGGATCGCTTCAAGAGATATCCCACCGGTATGATTTTGAAGATCACCGGGTAGATCGTTTTGCTGGCCCTGCTCGGCATCGAAGTTACGATTCATTTGAAATACGGCAACATCACGCTTGAATGATGTCGTATTTGCATTCGCCATATTGTTAGATACCACATCGAGCCTGACCGAATTGGAATCGGCTCCCTGTGCGGAGAGGTACATACCGTAAATCATCTTGATACCTGACTTGAACTGCGACTTGTGACTTCAACATCACTGAGAAGCATGAACAAAGAGCTTCAATAGACACTCCCCCCATTAGTCTATCGGATCGCTATAACAGGCAGCTTTAATCTAATCGGTAAATTCATGTCATTCTACCTATTCCCACAAACTGGAGAGATTAGAACGACATCGATATGTACAAAATGGAAGCATACCGCTGAAAGAACAGAACGGCATCAAGCCCTGAAGAACTCAGGGCTTACTTTATGAAAACCAAAAATTGTGAGTGGAATAGTTGAAAGCCAAAGCAGGCCTGGTTGATATGTAGTTGACAGTATCGTGAATTATTTTCTTACTCTACAAAACAAAGTCGACTTAACGTAACCCGCCCTTGTTTTCGAACGGCTCAAAATCGTGATAGTCGATCAAGACTCACAACTACTAAACAGCCGCACATTCTACTTCGAACTGGTTGACGAGTTTGCTGATTTCTGCACGATTAATTTGTACATCATCTGGAGCTTCCACTCCTAAACGAACTCGATTTCCTTTCACAGATAGTACTTTGATTGAGATGTTTCCGTTGATAACAATCTCTTCATCCTTGCGCCTTGTCAGTACTAACATGGTGGACTCCTTTCTTAAAGTTACATTCCTTTGATAAATAAACAGGCCCTGCCACTCACGAGCTTTTCGTTAAACTACACACTACTACTCATTACGTATTATACTCAGCAAACTTAGTTCCGTTTCGCATAAAAATCAAATTTTTTGGAAAATTTATCATAACCCCTAAAGCTTCCCGAAATATTCATTTCTGCCGGCCATATTCACAAAACTACCTATATTGAAACCTCTGCACAGAGTCTTGCAATATAAAACACTTTTGTTCGAAAAAAGTGACTCATTTTGCAACAGCAGGTTAGAATTATACGAAACGATCTGATCGAACGAAGGGATGGTTTCTCATTATGAACGGAAGCAGCATATTGCCGATAAATTCCAATACAGCTGAATTACGCAGAGAATCATTCTCTTTTTCCATCAAGAATAACGAGGAGTTCACCCACTGATGCCTTTATTTCACAATCAGCCTTTCAGCGGGATCCTTTTAGCAAGTCTGATTATCATTACTCCTGCATTCGCCGCTGATCCGAAAGAAGAGGCTGGGTTACCTGAAATCATTCCCGAGAGTGCAAATTCTGCCAATATGCCTCCACTGGGTGAAGTCTTAAAAATTCTGGAAGGTTATTTCTCCCGTCTACCCCATTTTGAACCAGGAGATTTAATCACGCGTAACCAGGTTAAACCTGTGTTCAGGGAACTTCAGAAAGCAGGATGGGCTGTTAAAGAAGAAAAAGTAATCCTGAGTCGTGTGCATGCCGAGACTGATTTCCTGGCCGCCCAGCTCAGAACGGCAAAAGGTATCAAGTTCATGCGAAAAATCTCCCGGATGCCGGGAGGCTATGATCGGCTGGACCACATCCTGGCAATGCCTTATGGAAAACGACGCATTAAGGAATTTATTAACTCTCCCGGTGGATATACGATGATTGAATACATGACAACCACCAAGGGAGGCAAGAATCTCGGTAAATATCTCTCCAAGACAAAACCGGCAAAGGATTTAATTTACCAACGCAACGAATCTATACCTCAGCAGAATTGGTCCAGGCGATTCAGCAGGCATACACGAATGAGACGCGACAAAAGAAGCAGAAGAAATAACCTTCTCATGCACACCCTCAATTGAGGCGTTATTCAGCAATGTTCTTCATGTCTGGTGTTCTTTATGCCTGAAGCTGAATTCCTGATTCCTGAATTTCGAAGGGGATAATCGATTCATTCACAGCACTGCCTCGATGCTTGGCAATGTGCAGAGCACGGCTCATTTGATTTCCATCTCGAATTTTACCCATCAGAATAATAGTATTCGCGTTCGATAAGACATCGCCACTTTCGATCGGGCGCTGAATCAAATCATCGAGCATCACTTCATGCGTCGTTAACAGCAACAGGCAGCCGATCTCCTGAAAATCGTATCGATGCTGTTGAATCAGATCCTGATTACTAAGGAATTGCGCTCGGAACAAATCTCGGGCCACCCAGTCGTATTCCTTCCTCAAAATTTGATGATAGACGTATTCAAAAGCATGAAACTGAAATGAATCTCCGGGACGATCTGTCGGCTCGATTCCATCGATCACAGTCCGCCGCACACCATGCACAAAATTGGAATAAAAATAGGCAATTGCGGCATCCAGTTTTTTGACAAACTCCAGTTTCCATTCTTTCCATTCGTCTAATTCCATGTCACGACGTGTTACACGACGTCCGCTTTGACGAAACAAATGCTGATAGTCTTTCCGTGCATAAGAGTGATTCCAGATCGATTCCAAATCGAGCAATTCATCAACCATCTGTTCACGAATTTTCCAGCGAAACATTCGGTCCGCATACTCGGCATGACTTTGCGAATCACCGCGCGTCGCCATGTCGAATAAGATTCCAGTCTGCCCTTCCTGTCTGAGTCCTGCTTCTGCGAACTGCAATCCTAATTGGGTTTTCCCTACACCAGTGGCACCTAAGACAACCGTTAGCTTTCCGGGTAACAAACCTCCCGAAAGCATTTCATCCAACTGTGGAATTCCCGTTTGTTGACGTAATTCTGCCATGATCGAATTTATTCGTGGATATAAATTCCACGCTTTCAAATGGATAATGATACTGGGAGGTCAACCTGTCAGAAATCAAATTGAGATAAAACGATCTCGGGCTGCCACATTCCAATGATCGATGACCTGCCCACTACTGACGACTGTGACCGACTTATGTAAGGCTGAAGTCGGACAGACGTGCCGCGGCACTACAAGTAGCTCATCACCAGGCTGGTATTGATTCGCATGCTCGCTCATCACAACCAGATGTTCTTCATTCTGCAAAACTGCTTTCGCATCGGGAATATCGGGGAACCAGCAACGATCTTCCATCGCCGGATCAGAAGCAACCGCCTTGTATCCTAAATCAAAGGTAATTCGTTCTGCATCCGGACGGCTGATGACACGCGTCAGAACCAGACCCGCTGGTGTAAATTTCAGGTCCGGGAACATGGAACCGTATCCCGCATCCTGCAATACACAAGTCCCGGGGCAAAGCTCAATTTCCGGGTCATCATACGCGGCAAAGATTGGAAATGATCCCGTCGCGCCGGCAACAATGCGCGGTACAGGCAGTCCTTCGGTAATCAGCTGGTCGCGCAGAGCAGCAACATCTTGCCAGACAGCCTGAACTGCGGCTTCGCGTTCCTCAAAATCGACCTGATGGTTTTGACCATCATACACGTGCAGCCCGGCAGCAATCAAACCGGGTGTATTTGCAATCATTTGATATAATTCAACAGCAGTTTCTCCAGGTGGGAGTCCTGTTCGATTTTGTCCGGTATTCAAATCAAGCAAAACCTCAATTTCGACACCGGCTGCACTCATTGCCTCGCCCAGTTTTTCGATGGGCCCTGGATGATCGGCGGTTACTTGAAGTGCAACATCAGGCCAGCGTTTTCGAAATTCCACCGCGCGAGCAATATTGGGGCCAACCATATTATAGGCCAGGCAAATATCTTTGACTCCCGTTCCGGCAAGCATTTCTGCCTCGGGAAACGTTGCCGCCTTATGTTTCATAATTCCCAGCGAAAGCTCCAGCGCAATAATCTCACTCATTTTATGAGTTTTACAATGCGGACGTAGCCGAGAGGCGTCTCCTGCTAACGCAATCATTTTCCGTAAATTGTCTTCCAGCAGATCTTTGAAGATAATCAAACCGGGAGAAATAATCTGGCTGGTATCATCGATTTGATAACGCGCATCCATAAGAGGACCTGACACCCACTTTAAAGTTAAATACCCTGGAAGAATACGTTTTCTGCCGTCTGTTCCAAAATCCATTTCTTGTCATTGTCAGAAAGAAACGGTAGACCATTTTTAATCAAGTCGATCGATGCTTTATAAGTATGATCGCCTTGCACCTGATAAGGACAGTCAGTCGCCCACATTAACCGATTGGCGCCAAATGCCTGATACACTTTCTTAATCAGTGGAGCCAGATCATGATAAGGCATCTTCTTTTTTCCCAACGCATAAAACGCGGAAACTTTCACATACACATTCGGATGTTTAGCCATTTTACACAACATATCGACCTCATTTGGATCAATTTTACCTGAGACCCCAATTCGGGCAAGATGATCAATGACCACTGTGGTATCGCGATGTTTCTGGCACATCTTGTCCAAGGCTGGAAGACCAACTGCGTCCATCAAACAGCACATCGCCATGTTTTCCCTGGCACCGGTTTTCCACATTTGCTCCATGCAATCCCCATCAAGCCACTCATCAACCTTTTTGGTTTTGGGAGCAATTCGAAATCCACGCACTCCCTTCTTTTTGAGCGAGAGCATTTCAGGTGTGGGATTACCTTCCTTCTGATTGATGACTGCCACACCTGAAAACATCCCTGGGTATTTCGCAATCGAATCCAGCATGTAGCTGTTATCGAAGCCATAGAATGACATCTGGATCAAAACGACCCGATTGACTCCGACCGGCATCATCTGTGCCTGCAATTGCTCTGCCGTGAAACTGGGAGGTTTCATTGCAGAGACTTTACGTCCTGGAGCCAAAGGATATTTCTTAATATCGGGAGTCCAGACATGCGAATGTGCGTCAATATATTCCATGGCATGATCCTCTGATGTAATAGAGTAAGTGTGAATTAATTAGAATCAAGAATTCGTCTTCGTTGTGTAAAAGAATTTATGGACTAATTCTTTTGGAGGTGGTGCTGTCAGTTTCGTAACCACAAATCCAGCAACAAAAGAAACAAATAGCCCGATGATAATGGGATCAAAATTAAACATTTTATAGGGATCGAAAAAACTACCGTTCACAAAATAACCGGTGACGTACATTGCAAGATGGACCGAGAATCCTCCGAGCATTGCGCCCATCGCACCTGGAGCATTAATACGTCTCCAATACAAACCATAAACAATTGGAGCCAAAAAGCTGGCAGCCAGACCACTGCCAACATAAACAATGATATCCTGCAAGAATTTTGGTGGGTTAATCGCCACAACCATCGCAGCAGTTCCTACCACAAACGTTGCCAGATAACTCAGAAGCTTAATCGTTTTCTCGCTTGCTTCAGGATTGATATTCCGCTGATAAACATCGCGCACCCAGGCGGAGGAAATCAATAGTAGAAAACTATCCACGGTTGACATCACAGCGGCAAACGGTGCTGCCACCAGGAGTCCCGCTAACCATCCCATTCCGATATTTTCTGTCAGAAAGACAGCCATTGCCGGCATAATCCGATCCGACTGGCCTTCCATTCCCGGCAACAGGACCCGGGCACAACAGAAAATAATCACGAGGGGAAAATAGATCAGTGTGTAATAAATGGCGACAGTACAAATTGAACGCTGCAATGTTTTGGTGTCCCGAAATGCCATTAACCGCACCATGTTGGCTGGTTGCCCCGTTCCGGAAATTGCCCACATGAAGAAGAAGGAAACCGCCAGACTTAATGGTAAAAATCCGCTGGAGCTATTTGGACTGGGCCCGGGGCCGGAGATATATGCCCCTTGTTGACTGCCTTCTTCACCATACGCATAGGATCTCAAATCGATATTGGAAACTTTCACATCATCAAGAAATTCTTCACTCTCTCTGCGGCCCAGTATGCGTTCAATATCTTCCAGTGTTGTCAACTGAATGACTTTGACTTCATTAACCGTTGTCTCACCTGCAGGAATTTCTGCAGAGCGAGTCACACGAAACAAGAGTGGTACTTTTTGGCCCGGAATTGGTTCATCAGTAATCCATGTACCTGCATCAATTCTTAATAGTTCCTTGCGGGGTAAGTTCAGTGTAAGTGTAATTCCCCCTTTATCATCCGCTGAGACGCGCGGCGGCGTCATTTTTGCCATCAGCTTCGTCGTCGCTTCCATCCCTCCGGCTTGCGAAATTGCCAGGGGTAACATGATGACCACACCCACGACCATGACGACTCCCTGCATCACGTCGGTCCAGACAACTGCATGAAAACCACCATAGGTTGTGTAAAGGATGACTGCGATGCCAAATACCAAAAGACATAACAGATATTCAGGGCTTTCCGCGTCGGAAATGTAAGGGATTCCAGCAACCACTTGAGATAATCCATCCGCGGCACTCTCAAATACCGTGACGCCATCCAGTAAAGTCTGCAAGATCAAACTTCCGGCCTTGAACTGAGCCACCAGATTAATCGACATGAAAAAGACGATCAACGTGACTGCCATCAAACCAAACATAGGACTCTGAAAACGATCGCGAATCACATCGGGAACGGTAATTGAGCCGGACCGTCTTGCTACCTGATTGAGCCGTTTACCGATGAACCCCATAGTACAGATTGGCACGACCATATAACTGCCGATCCACAGCGCGAGTATCCATCCATGCGAATAGATCTTCGATGGAAATCCGGTAAAACTGCCTCCAGAACTACTGGTCGCTGCAAATGTCAACGCAAAGGCCCAAACTCCAAGTCCTCGACTTCCCAGAAAGTATTCACTGATAAAACTTTTACTTTTGAGCAATCGATTTGATAATGCCGCCAGTACAAACACGGCAGCTGTATAGATCAAAAATGCAACAAGAGCAGCATCAGTCCCATCTGCGGCAAAGACAACCGGCAAACTGTTATTCGTATTTACGAGAAAGTTCAAGACTTGTTCCCTCCTGGAGACGCGTCATCTTTTTTTGCGTGCATCTCGGCAATTTCTTCTGCGAGATCTTCACCTTCGTGAGCAACCCCCAAGTCGTCTTTTTTCATATATAATAGACAAAACCAGATTGTGAACACATCGGCGACTAACCAGGGGAAAGCGATCCCCCAAAACACCCAGCTTGGAAGACCAAAAGTCAATTCGACTTCCTCGGGATCAAGGCCTGCCTGAAATCCATTGATGTAACAATATGGAACGGCCCATAACAACATGGCCCCCCATAATCCAAGAATAATCCAAGCTTCACGCTTTGAATTGAGAAATACCGGATCCAGTTCCAGTGATCCTGTGTCATCCGATGGTGCGGTACTCATTAGCACGGCCCTTACTTCTGAACGAAATACTCATAGATAAACGTTGAGCGAACGATTGTACTCTTGATCCAGACGATACACAAAGGACCGCTGCAGGAATGCGTAAATTTTATCAGAACTGAATTCAGAGTGACAAAAACGTGAACAGACTGTTATACTACATTCATTAATGAATCATTCCGATTTTACCAGTAAAACCAACCGAATTTTCAGACACAAACAGGTTCCACGTTCGGGAGCAATCTAATATGTATTTACGCCACTCGTTTTCTTCAATCTACTGGACATTAACGTTCGTCTTGTGTGTGAGCTGCAGTTCCTCAGAAATTCCTGAAAATACTCCTGCTGAAGTAACCGTTGATCTGGGATCTGCCAACTCGCTCGACATGGGAGAGGACCTGACAAGTTCTACAGATGCAAGCAACGAAAAACCTGCCCGGCGTTTTCAACCCATCACTCTGGGCACAAGCTCTACGACTGCAACAGCTGGATCAAAAGTTCCTGACGAACAGAAATTTGACAGCGTTCTGGAAGCACTCAAACCCTTACAGATCATGCTTGGCGACTGGGGTGGAACCACGTTTAAAAAAATTGGTGGATTCAGCTCTGTAGAAACATTGGGCTGGGTTTGGGATCTGCAAACAAATCCAACTCAACCGGCACTGGTAATGGCAGCCGATAAAAGCCGCTACTACAAGAGTGCCCGATTAACCTATCTGACAGACAAACAAAAATACCAATTGACTCTGACGAATAAAGCAGGACAGAAACGAATCTATGAAGGCACCTTTTCTGTACCCGTCAAACAAGTACCCGGCGATGATGACCCCAATATAATGCACTCCACTTACAAACTCAGTCTTTCACTGGTTGAACCTGCTGGCGAAAAGAAACGCGCTCAAATTATTCTCAACCAGCAAAATAATAATCGTTATATGTTTGAACTTTACGATTTACGCGGCGATAGTTATGCACGATTTGATACGATTAACACACGACGCAAAGGAACATCTTTCGCCAAAAGTGATTCTGATTATGGCAGCAAAACCTGTGTCATATCAGGTGGACTTGGAACTTCGCAGGTGACTTTCCAGGGCAAGTCCTATTGGGTCTGTTGCAGTGGATGTCGCAAAGCCTTCGATGCCAATCCCGAAAAATGGATCGCCAAACATGAGGCCAACAAAAAAAAGAGTATGACGCAATAACGCACATTCTCATATTGTAAGTGATACTGCAAAATATTTTCTGCCTCTACCTTTTCTCCTCAGTTGGCTCAGCTGGGCCGGGTTCTTCATCGCAGTATTTTCGGAATTGAACCCATTCATTTTTTATTGGTGTTTTCACAAACACAGATGGGTATATTCCTGAAAGCTCTGCTCTCTTAAACTACAAAGCGGAAAATCGTATTTGATGAGAGACGTGAAGAGTTTGTTTGCAAAACATGAAGATTGCGTGTGTTTTCAGCTATCTGCTACCGATCCCTACCAATTTATTTGAAAGTCTCTACAGTGCAAAAAATGTCCCGTTTTTGATAGATGTGCAGCAAAACAGACGCATTCCAGATTCCCTTTGCTGTCTTCTTTTAAGCAGAACCCAAAAAAACTCAAAATAGATTGAGAATATTCGCGACAAAACCGGGAGTTAATGAGGGGTTGCAAAGGGGAACCCTGTTATTTTGGCAAGTTCTGGCAAGCGATTTTCAAAAAGACTGTAATGGACCATTCTGATTCATTTACCACTACAAATCGAACTGCTTACAGGTCTCTCCCAACAGAGAAAGCTGATGGTCAGCCACACCAGCAAGTCCCGGGAGACGAGCTGTTTATGCGTCTCTATTCTAACGCATATTCTAAAATTTTTGCTTCATCCTCACATTAATTCCATGCCGCAGTGATGCGGATGAAATCATGCAGGAAACAAGTCTCGTTTTGTGGAGAAAAATTGACGAGTTTAAACCTGAGGGAGATTTCACACGCTGGGCGTGTGGTATTGCCCGTATTGAAGTCCTGCGATTAATGGACCGCAAAAAACGATTTGCAGCGTTATTTGATGAACAGCTACTGAGCAAGATCGCAGCCACTCATGCAAAATATGATGAATTACTCGAAATCAGACGAGAATTTCTCACACAGTGTCAGCATCAACTTCCTGAAAAAGATTTCTACCTGCTGAGACTCATCTACGAATCCGATCACGGCGCCAAAACAGCCGCCAGCATCATGGATCAACCATTAAGTACCATTTATCGACATTTGGATCGGATTCGTACTGCTCTGTTTCGTTGTATTGAGCGAAAAATCAATGCGGAGGATGCAGAATGAATCATTCACTCCGCAAAAATCACAGATTCGTCAAACTGGTTTATGAAGTCCAAAATGAGACTGCCAGCACATCTCAACTTCAGGAACTGTCAGAGTTGCTTCGCACTGATCCTGAAGCGCTTAAAATGTATGTATTCTTAATGGATATGCATGCTGAACTCATCCTGGAGGAGGAATTACCCGGTCCTGAAAATCTCAATCTCATCTGTAACCAGAGAACAACTGAGCTCCCCCCGAATCAACGAACTGCTGCTCGAGGGAAACTGTCACACGCTCTACTACACACTGTCTGTTATCTCATTCCACTGGTGCTTATCTCTTATTTTACTTTCTCTTCAATACAATCGTTTTCTCATGTAAAAGTCGCTGTGATCGATGAAATCGAAGAAGGCTTATTAACTCAAAACAAGAGTCCGATATTCAAAAACTCCCCCCTGTTAACAGGTCAAAAATATGAAGTAGAACAGGGAGTCGCCAGGATCCTGATGGATTCCGGTGCCGAAGTAATTCTGGAAAGTCCAGCTACATTCGAATTGATACATCACAATAGTATTCGACTTTGGGAAGGCTCACTGGCTGCTGAAGTCAATTTGAATGCGATTGGTTTTGTTGTTGAAACTCCCTCACAACGCATAGTCGATCTGGGAACTCGTTTTGGTGTGCAAGTCCTGGATAATGGAGCATCTGAAACACATGTCTTTCATGGAAAAGTTATATGTGCTGCTGTTCAGAAAACTTCGAATAATACAAAGCATTTATTGGAAGCAGGTCAAGCGATTCAAATCAAAGGAGATGGGAGCGCGGCTGTTAAGCTAATCACTAATGAAGCGAAATTTACCCGCGCACTCAAATTCCAGGCACAAATTGAAAAACTGGAAGGAGCACTTCAGTTCCACCAGGAAATGCCAGGGCAATTAGGTGCCGGTGATTTTACAAGCAGCAAAGTGATCCGTGTCTTTCAGGAGCGAAAAAACCTCATCCTTTCTGAGGATCTGAAAGTCTGGAAAATCCCTGCGCCTGGTGCCACCCCAGCTCAAACAAAGATTCATCAGATTATCCCCAAAGGCACAAAAGTGAATGTTTTTCTGTTGCACCTTGACGGACCTCATAAGGATGCTGAGGGAAAACCGCATCCGGTTGTACGTCTCAGCGGAAAAATCCACTTCAAATTTCCGATTCTTGGAGGCCTAAAAAAAGATGCAGACTTTTATGCATCTGATCAAATACTGGGACGACCTGAAGTTGCATATGACAATCAGAAATTTAAACGCACTGGTCGTTCTATTGATCCAGGTGACAAAACAGAACTTTCAAATAATGACAAAGTCCTTGAGCTCTCCTGGGACCAGAGAGGCAGCGGCGGTATAGGCCGCGACCAGATACGAATACTTGTCGCTGCAGAAGAGTAACTGCAAATCGATCAAATTTTAAGTTTATGAAAATGTTCCGGATCTCGTTGCCGGAAAATGAAAAAACACATTTATTTCCTAATTATTCAGAAGAGAAACAAAATGAAAACTAACACACAAAATCAGAGACGTCGTGGATTCACGTTGATCGAATTACTGGTGGTAATTGCAATCATCGCCATTTTAATTGCTTTACTTTTGCCTGCCGTTCAACAGGCAAGAGAGGCAGCCCGTCGCTCACAGTGCAAAAACAACTTGAAACAAATGGGACTTGCCTTTCATAACTACCACGAAATATTCAGAACCCTGCCTCCCGGTTTCGTAGTAGACCTGACAGTCGCAAATGGCTCATCAGGCAATGGAGGGATCGGCTGGAGTGGATTTATTCTTCCGGGAATTGATCAGGCAAATCTCTACAATACGCTCGACTTCAATGCTGACTGGCGTACGGGCATCAATGAAGATGCATGTGCGACATTCCTAAACGTCTATCGTTGCCCTTCTGATACCACTGTCGAACATCGAAATCATGACAGCATGGACGATCGTGTACCAGCATCCTACCTCGCCTGTTTTTCCGGGACCGCAGGATCAGACAGTGAGAGCAATGTGACAGACGCTGACGGCACATTCTTCCTGAATAGTTCAATCAAAATGCGTGATATTTCTGACGGAACTTCAAACACAATTGCCGCCGGAGAATGTATCAATGATTTTGTCGCGTTCAAAGATCATTTTTATATCGGGTCAGGATCGATCGGTGGCTGGGACGGACTTTCACGCGAGTATTCCGAATTTCTTTGTAGCACAGACGTTCCCATGAATACGACCACTGAAGTCGCGTTTGGCAGTAAACACGTCGGTGGCGCACACTTCCTCTTACTCGATGGAGCAGTTCGTTTTCTGAGTGAAAACATGAACATGACCATTTACTCAAATCTGGGAAACAGAAACGATGGAGAAGTCTTGGGCGAATTCTAAACAAAATTGAGTGTGAAATTCTTCTCAAATTTTTAAAAGTCATTTTTTACAGCAATTATCTCGGATGATGGTTATCAATCCATCACCTGTTTCAGGACTAAAACCAAATGCCAAATTTAAATATACTCGTCAGATCCGCGATGATACTTTCGCTCATCATATGCATGAGCTGTTCCTCTAAAGTCGACACGGCGGCCAGCAAACCGACTGCTCAAGTCGAAGCAGTTGTCTCTCAATTAAATGAGAGTGGTGCCGAAATCGTTCTCGATTCAGAAGGAGAGGTCGTTGCAGTCAAATTAGCTGAAAATACTCCCCCCGAAGTGATTGCGACCCTGACAGAATTGAGTAAAATTAAAAAAGTAGATGCAACCGAAACAAAATTCAAAGATTCGGATTTTTCAGTTCTTAAATCACAGCGACCAGAAGTTGACATTGCACTTCCGCGTTAAATTCTCTCCACTTTCCTCTACAAAATACCGACGTGATACCCGTGTTATTTTATTCAAGAATGATCCACTGAAATGAAATTCTCTACAGTATTCTCCACGATTCTAATAGTTCTTGTCTCTGCCTCACATTCTTCCTGTTTACGCGCAGACGAACTTCCCGCAGTCATGAGAGGCTCATTTAGTATTGCCATCATTCCCGATACTCAGCATTACAAAAGTAAAGCAACATCGAGCGCAACAGGGGCTCCAGCTCATGTATCCAATCTGGTTTTCGAAGCCATCACTGACTGCATCATTAAGGAACTGGACCGCCAGAAGATCGTTTTTGTCAGTCACGTAGGTGACATTGTTGATATCAATAATGATGAACAGTGGCAGGTTGCTCAAAAATGTATGAATAAGTTACATGGGAAAGTTCCCTATGGAATCAGTGTCGGCAATCATGACATGATCAACAAGAGTGGTAATTCTGCTTTATTTCAGAAATACTTTCCCAAAGCGCGGTTCACTAATTTTAACTGGTATGGTGGCTGTTACGAATCTCCCAATGGAAAGCCGGAAATCTCTGGTAATAATGCCAACAGCTTCCAGTTGTTTTCTGCAGCCGGTATGGAATTCATTGCTCTGCACCTGGAATGTAATGCTCCTGATGCGGTATTAGTCTGGGCTGACAAAGTTCTGGAACAACATTCCAACCGCAGAGCGCTCATCACCACACACATGGGCTTGGGACCACTCCAACGTCCTAAAGAACCCCGGGATTATTTTGACGCACCCAAAGGACGCATGGTCTGGAAGAAATGCCATGGTTCCCAGGGAAATACCCCGCAACAAATGTGGGATAAATGCTTCAAAAAGCATAAAAATTTATTCATGATCTGCTGTGGCGATCAAAGCCGCACACAGGCACTACATCAAACCGTAAAGGGGCAGCATGGGAACACGGTTCATGAGCTACTCTCTGACTATGGCGCAAACGGTTTCCGACTGATGCAATTTATTCCAGACCAAGACCAGATTGAAGTTCGTACCTGGAATCCAATCAGAAATAAATTGTGCGAAAAAACGAGTATTGTCTCGGAGCGAGACCAGCATCAATTTACATTGAAATATGAGATGACAAATTAATGTTGACTCAATGTCACCATGAGCCGCTACGCGTAATATGCAAAGTACTGCGAAACAGTTACGATATTCTCATGCCTCATTGACAGTTACTGGCAACCCACCCCTATTTGGATGTCGCACCATCTTTCTTGTCATTGCAAGCCCTGTCATCCTTGAGGGTTCTCACAGCAAAGCCTGCTACTGAGAACAAACCAGCATTAAAAATGATTTGCGATAGAAGATGTTATATCTTTCTATTTAAAAACATTGGACTCAGTTCTACTTATAACATACAATCGCAATACTCGATCATATCATCCAATATCATTCTCAGCAGGATCCGCGGTCACAATAAGTATTGATACTTTTTTTAATACAATCAAAGTATTTCTACACGAAGGCGTGCTGACTGTCTGCATTATCCTTCGGAAGTGATCGCTACGCTCAAACTCAGAAAGTCGACTTCATAGAAAATAATCGGTTACATGTGAAAACAACGGACTGCTTCAATAGCGATGACTATCCTGACTCATCTTCTGATCAATGCAGACACCAATGAAATTATTTTGTCAAATTAATAATTCATAAAAAGTAATAAATATCACCTCTCTTTTAAGCAGCTACCATACTGTGATTCATATCGATATAATGAATCTGGTTTCCATTTCATTTCTTACTGTAATGCGTTATGTCTAGACCACGCGATATGAACTCTTTCCTTGACTTATTGAAAGAGAGTCAACTGCTCTCATCAGACGAGTTTCGCACTGTTCTTGATAAGTTCAGTCTGGAAAAGGCTGATACTCCCAAACAAGCAGCACAGACTCTGGTCACAGAGAAAATTTTGACACGTTACCAAGGCGAACGGCTACTCGCGGGGCGCACGCGAGGCTTCTTTATTCACGGCTATAAAGTTCTCGAAATCCTGGGATTCGGTGGTATGGGCAGCCTGTACCTGGCTGAAGAAGTCGATACGGAAGCACCAGTTGCCTTGAAAGTCCTGAACGATAAATGTCGCCATGATACAGGCATGCTCACGCGACTTAAGCTGGAAGCAACCGCCGGTGCACGTTTACAACATCCGCATATCGTACGAACGATAAACTATGATGACACGGGTGCCATTTGTTACATTGCGATGGAATTCGTGAAAGGTATCAGCCTGCTGGAGCTGGTTTTACTCAAACAAAAATCACTCTCAGCACCACAGGCCTGTGATGTCATCTACCAGGCAGCTCTGGGACTGGAAAACGCGCATCAGGCCGGAATCATACATCGTGATCTGAAACCGGAAAATCTTATTATCGATTCCAAAGGCTATGTGAAAGTTCTCGATTTTGGCCTGGCACTTCTGCAGGATAACCCCGAGGCCGAGTTCTCACTGGCAATGATTTTTGGACATGGTTGTGTTGGCACCCCTGAATATATCGCTCCTGAACAATCCCGAGATGGACAGGTCGTCGACTCGCGCGCCGACATCTATAGCCTCGGCTGCACCATGTATTTTCTACTCTCAGGCAAACTCCCCTTCCCCAAAGGGACGGTCGCTCAAAAAATCCAGGGACACCGCGAACAATCACCCCGATCTCTCATTGAACTTGCGCCGAAACTCCCCGTTGAGGTTATCGCAATTGTAGAAAAAATGATGGCTAAAGACCCGGAAGATCGTTATCAGTCAATGGCAGAAGTCGCCGCCGAATTAAAACCATTGGCCAAACGCAGACCCGTCGAATTTCGATTTAACAAAGTGGTCTCAAAGCGAGTTCGTGACGCCAGATCTCGGGATCGAGTTGCACAGTCGAGTATTATCCGACCACAACTCTCATCACAAATTGCTTCCGCGAGTCGTGTTGCTGAGATGGCACAAGAAAAAATGGAAGGACTTGAACGACTCACCCGCGGCGAATCAGAATTATCGAAAAGCGGAATTTTGCGACATGCCATGCCCGCTCAATCCACAAACGAGATGGCACAGCAAACAACGGCAGCCCTGCATGACACCGTTCCGCCGACAGTATTAGTTTCTCTCGATGATCAACAACAGTTCCCCCTTCTTCACAGACGGCTTGTGCTGGGTAGGAATGCCAGTTGTGAGCTTCAACTGGATCGCTCTGGTGTTTCTGGAGAACATTGCGCGCTTCGGTTCGACAGTACTGGTTGGATAGTGACTGATTTGAACAGCAAGAACGGAATCGAAGTCGATGGCGTTCGCGTTAAAGAACAAATGCTGTTTCCCGGTGACATCCTGACCATTGCAGAAAGCTATCACTTTCGACTCACGGATAATAATCATCGTCCCGCAAAGGGCAAATACAAAAACGTACTGGTCGCCGCTTCAGTTCTCATTGTCACCAGCTTGATTGCCGGTCTCGGATATTGGCTGCTCTCGTAGGATTTCCTCATCTTAAGAAAAGCGCAGTCAAATTATTTTTTGTTCAAAGTTTCAGAAATATTCTTTGCCACTTGTTTACCGAGCATATTATAACCCGGACCGTTAAAGTGAACATCTTTCGGATTTTGAGTTTCTGACAAATGGGGGGTAATGAACGTAAACAGATCGTCGATCTCGACGCCGTGCTTTTTCATGACTCGGGCAGCAATGGCATTCTTTTCCTCGAGCGCTGTTTTCATCTCGGGCCCCTCTTTCCAGTCAGCGGGAATTGGTGTGCTACTGGCCCAGATCAGCCTGGCCCCTGTTTTCTTCAGCCGTCCCACAAGCGTTTCCAGTCGGGTCTCGTAATCGACAGCAGGAGTACGTCGGTCGTGAATTCCAAAGTTGAAATGAATCACATCCCATTTCCCCTTACCGAGCCAGACATCGAGTTTTTTCAACGCTGTAGCAGTCGGTCCGCAATTGGCTGGTGCGCGATGCACATTTGCCTTGCCAGCCAATGCTTTCCGTGCTGCCAGTGTATAACCACGCGAAACGGAATCACCAATTAACAGTACGCGAGGCAGTTTCGGATTATCGGCCACATAATCCCAGGCAGTGACTCTACCCGTCAACTTCTGTTTTTTATAGATCGGCAGATAAAACGAGCCCAGGTTCTCTTCCAGAATGGTCTCCCATGCCTGCTGTTCCGGAGAAAGTTTTGCTTTCCAGGCAGCAAATTTCTGATTGACCTCTGTGGCCTGCTTTGCTTTTTTTGCTGCAGCTTCTCTGGCGTTTGTCGGTTCCGTTTTCTTGTCTTTACCCCAAATCGGGGATACGATAAAACTTGTGAATGCACTTAATAAAATTAAACAGTGCAAACATGAAATCAATCTGAGCATAATTTTCTTTCCGACATGAATCATAAGATCGACTATCACCAACAGTTCCTTAAGAATAGCGAATGTAGATAGACGAAACAATCTCGACCACAGATAGCTTCCCAATCAGTACTGTTGAAATTATCAGACCACTGTTCGAATCAATCATTTCTACTTTACATTGAATGAGGACTTCCACGTGTCACACGAATTCCGTACAAAACTCAAGAATAGCGAGCTGCTGATTGCGCCGATGGTAACTCTCTCGTGCCCGGAAACTGCTGAGATTTTGTCTGAAGTAGGTTATGACTGGCTTTTTCTCGACGCCGAGCATAGCACTTACTCACCAGCCGACCTGCAGGCAATTATTGGTCGAGTGGGACAGACTCTACCGTGTCTTGTCAGAGTCGCTGCACCGGAAGAAGTGCAAATCAAAAAAGCTCTCGATATCGGTGCTGCCGGCATTATTGCGCCGCAAGTCAATACTCCTGAAATTGCAGAGAAAGTCGTTGCGTTTTCAAAGTACGCTCCTCAAGGTTCACGAGGCGTCGGCCTGGGACGTGCACACGGATATGGGTTCACCTTTGATGAGTATCTTGCTTCTGCCAATGAAAACAGTACTGTCGTCGTACAGGCCGAACATATTGATGCGGTCGATAATATTGAACAGATTGTCAAAGTTCCCGGCATTGATGCTGTCCTGATCGGTCCTTATGACCTCTCTGCCAGTCTCAAGAAAATCGGGGAGATCGATCATCCGGATGTTGTGAATGCGATTCAACATGTTACAGAGGTCTGCCGTCAGTGCGACATTCCTCTAGGCATATTTGGAGTCACTGTTGATGCTGTCAAACCTTACATTGAAAAAGGATTCACTCTCATCACTGCGGGCGTCGATACCGTCATGCTGGGTCAATCGGCCAGAAAAATGCTGGGACAATTGAAATAAATCTGATTTAAAGTTTTTCCACAATGTGCAAGTGAATGTGGCTGACTTCGTAAAATTTATAATCAGATCACATCGGCATTAGAGCAACGCTACTGATTTTTGTCCGTCGTTTTATTTTCAGTTGTTGTCTCGGGGAGTTCAGGTAACGTTTTATTGCCTTGCGCGCCGCGCGCATAGGCAACGAAATGTTGTGCCCAGTAAGGCACACGGGAATCGAACGGAGCAGGATAAAAGATGGCGACCTTGGCTTTGTTCCAGGGCGCAAAGCGCTCTGTTCGTTCAGGAACACCATACCAGGCGAGATTAATCTCCCGCCCTAACAGCCAGGAGTAAATCAGGTCATAATTCCAGTCGAGCGAGAATTTATGATATTGATCTGTCTGGCGTCGATAGCCGGATGCCAGGCTAATCCAGGGCGTAACTTCATTGCAACCATGTTTCTGCGCGTTTTCAGCAGTTCGGCGGAAGATCTCTCGCGTGTAACCAATCTCCGGCACCTGGTATAGCGAACAACCGAAAGTCTCACCTTTTTCATCAAGCGCAAAGTATCTGGCGGTGCTCCATCCCGTAGGCGAGGCCCCCGGGTGAACAGCACCTCGCGCGTACCATTCAATGCGGGCTTTGGGATAAATCTGATGGACTATGTCATATGCAGCGTCATATTTCTCAGTGATCGCTTTATTCCAGGCTACATCGTCGGAACGGGTATGGAAATGTTCCGAATCAAACAGAATCGCAGACATGGCAATGTTCGTTTTATACTTTTTATTGGCAGCTGCCAAAGCACTATGAAACATCTCCATTTTTGTTTTTAGATTTTGAAGTTCTGCGTCATGCGTTGGCCCTTTCTCTGTCGGCGGCAATTTTTTTCCAAAATGACGATGCCAGACAGAGTAGTTCACAGCAAGGGACGCTGGGATCTTTGGTTTCCCCGCATTGACTTGTTTACAGATGCGAACAGCCCGATCGACCTGCTCCGGATTCCCCCATTCTCCACTGAGCGAAATAGCATGAGACAATCGAGTGTATTCGAAAAGCATCTCGTCCGAGACACGACTCAGCGATATGGGAAAAGAGTAATGGACTTTAGGCAACGGTTTCAGTTCTTTGAACCACGTCAGGATCTGCTTTTCAGACGGTTGTGATACAGCACTTTTGACAGTGACAGGAAGAGCAAGAAACAACATGATAACTACATTTCGGATTATTACAGTGCCGAAATATTTTGGGAGTTTGAACTTCATCATTAATCGATCTAAAAATTGATATTGGTGACATTGAGAGATACAATTCGCAATTGGACTCAACCCAAAACCTTTCCAGAAATGAATTGTACTCTAACTTAACATCGTACTCCACCTTGTGTCTGGTGCGTGATGAATATCTTGAAATTTTTGTCGTGACTGCATGTACGGGTTAACTCTGCGTGAAAGAGAGTTTCAGGCTCACTTGGGGAACAATACTGGAAACTTTCTGCTGTCAGCTGATGCCCTTCTGAACTGATATTTACTGGATCACTCTGTACTGACTGGTAGTATTATCACCAACGGATACGTGAACTTCATGATATGATAAAGTGATATTTTAAAAAGTTTCTTCATCGACGGCCGGATTCTCTCTTGTTGATTCAACCCAGTGCATCACACTTACGATCAGCACTCCTGAGATGGCAAATCCACTAATCACAGGAATCACTGTACCGTTATAACTATGACCGATGAGAATACCACAGGGCACGGAAATTAATGTGGAGATCGCCCCTGTTACAGCTGCTCCTACTCCTGCGATATGTCCGAGAGGTTCCATGGCCATTGCGTTTAAGTTGCCATACATTATTCCAAAGCAAAACAGAATTGCCATCATATACATCATCATCAACCATAGCGGAGGCTGACCTGAAACCGACAGAACGTAGAGGAAAAATAAAACAGAAATTGCTGTTGAAATCCGTTTGGACCAGCGTGAAAGATTCTGCATACCAAATCGCATTACCAGTCTGCCATTCATAAAAGAGGCACCGCCGATACACAGTGCCAGAATGGCAAAGTAAAGTGGAAACAAGGTTCCCAGTTCGTATTGCTTTTGGAAAATCTGTTGCGCTGAACTCAAATATCCCAGAAACGCGCTTGAAATAAATCCGAGAGAAATCGTGTATCCCAGCGAAACCCGATTTGTACAGACTTCGTGAATGCCGTTTTTGATTCTCGCAATGGAAAATGGAATACGACGATCTGACAGCAATGTCTCAGGCAGTCGCAAGATGATCCAGAATAGAGTCAGAATACCACAACTTAATAAACCGGCAAAAATCGCCCGCCAGTGCGCCACGAGTAATATCCCCTGTCCCAAAGCAGGCGCAATCGCAGGTACGAAAATAAAAATCGTCATTACAAATGACATGACCCGCGCCATCGCCGGACCTTCATACTGATCACGAACAATTGCAACAACCACGCATCGCGGCCCTGCCAAACCCAGGCCCTGTAAAAATCGGCCACACAGCATGATACTGAAGTCCGTTGAAAACAGAGAGAGCAGACAACCAGTCAGAAACAGGCTAAACCCCAGATAAATCGCCGGTTTCCGACCTGTCATGTCTGAAAGTGGTCCATAAAACCCTTGTCCGAACGCAAGACCCAAAAACAGGATTGATACAATTAATTGACTGTCATTGGCTGTTTTTGCACCCAGATCCTGCCCAATCTCAGTTAAGGCTGGCAACATTGCGTCGATAGATAATGCGACCAATGATTGCATCAGTGCCATCATTGCTACAAATTCAACAAACGGGATTGCAGCTGATTCAGGTTTGTGATTCAAAGATCGCGATTTTCTGAAAGAAATTCATGCTGACAGGATACTCGTAAATTGCAATGACGTTGGATCATACAGGCTCCCCGCAATCATACCAAGAATTTACAGAATAATTCTCTGTGTGAACTCAGAAGTTTGATCAGATCAGAAAGAAACCAGATCGCCTCATCTTACAACGTTCTATATCCCAGGCATATTAATGTTCCTATTGCTCAAATAACTGCAAAACCCTATCTTTTGTGCTGTGAAAATTTTTGTTATCAATAAATTGTTTCAAGTGAGCGAGAGAGAATATGCAAAGCGCAGAAGGCTGGCGTGCTATTTTGGAGAATTGGCCTGACAGCATTCCCAGAAAAGGGATTGTGGTCACTACATTTCAGGAATCAATACCTTTTCAGAATTATTTACTTTCGCAGGGAATTGCCTTGTTTGAACGTGATAAACCGGACTCGCTGGGATCACGAAAAGTGATGCTTTCGTATGAAGCCATCAGCGCTATCAAGCTGACTGATACATTGGAACTGGCCCGCTATCAGGTTCTGGGATTCCAGCCAACTATTTAGTCGACTGCCAGCACGCATCATAGATACTAGGTTAGCGACATCCATCGCGAGAGAATAATTGAAGGTATCAGTAATGCTGCGGTGAGAATTGCGTATTGTGGATTGGCCGTCCAGACAAAAACCAGGATCGCGTTCAGCATGACATACGAATAGAGCATCGTTTTGACTGCGATTTGCACATTTTGAGGAACAGGACTCAATATGGCCTGTATCAAGCGACGGTTGATCGTCAAGACGACGACTCCCATTGCGGTCAGGACCATGGAAAGATTAATTTCACGCGGCCAGGGATAAGTGGCCAGCATATAAACCAATGATCCAAGTCCTGTATTGATCACCAGAGCCCCTCCAATCAAGTGACCGCGGTGACTGTTTTTTGCTTCCATCCGTGCAAACCATGTCAGACCTACAATAAACAAACCTAATGCAGCGGCGATCCTTAATTGCGGTTTCACCCAGAGGTTGATGTCCCGGGCTACGGCGCTGGCACCCAGCATCACATTCAGGAACCGACAAATCCCCATCATCAGTGGACCGAGTACTGTTTTCTTCAGAATCGTATCGTAACTCAAAATAGCAACAATCAGCAGGCTGGCGACGATCAGACTTTGTTTCCCAACAGTCTGAGCGGCTCCCACTCCGGCGAGCATCAACAAACCCCCGAGGACGGCTGCATGCTGTGTTGTAATTCGCCCTGAAGGAATTGGTCGCAATGGTCGTTCTTCCGCATCGACTTTGCGATCAAAGACATCATTAAACACCATGCCGGAAAGGTATAAGCTCGCTGATGCAACCAGCAGCAATGCGAATTGAATCGGCAAATCAAATTCACCATGCGTCAGCAAATACCCAAGTATGATATCTGACATCGCTGTAAACACCGCGGGCAGCCGCATCAATTGAAAATAAGCGAGCCATTTTTTCATGATGATCAGGATTCTTCCGAAACGATGTTTGCCCATTCTTCAAGTTGCTGATATTGCCGCTCGAATTCAGGTGTGGTAGCCTGCATTGGGCTTTTAAAGAAGGAGCTTAAATGTGTCATCACACCTGATCGATCTCCCCGCCGCCATTCCCGCTCGGTAAAACGAACCAGATCAAGGACCAGAGGCGCTGCGAGGATTGAGTCTGTCCCCTGCCACGTAAATTGCAGAGACATTTTTGTATCGAGGAACCCTTTAAAGTGAATATGATCCCAGGCGGTTTTCCAGTCTCCCATTGATTCAATATATTCGATTGATACCAGAGTCTGCGGTTTGTAACCAAGAATCTCTGTGAGCAGGTGATCTTTAGAATGAACTTTGTTCGATTTATTTATGGGATCATCAAGGACTTTACCGTCCAGGTTTCCAAAAATATTGTGTCCTACCCAACTCATCACATTCAGATTACGATGAGCAAACATGGGGGCAAGAACACTTTTCATTAGTGTTTCGCCTGTCTTGCCATCGCGGCCTGCATGCAATACTTTCTTTTCTTCTGCCAGTTCTACCAAAGCAGGCAAATCGGTACCTGCGGAAGGAGTAAAGTTAATGTGTGAGCTGCCGGCATTCATGGCGGCAACGGCATAAACAGTACTCGCAGGAACAGGCGATGTTTCTGCTGAAGTCAAAGCCTGTTTTAATTCGTCGAGAGTCAAGGTTTTCGCAGATTCCTCAACCGGTGGTTCGGTCGAGGCAAGATTAACAACAATCACATGTGCCAGATCATGTTTTTGCTGGAAATCGGTGATATCACCTGACAGACGTGATACTGTTTCCTGCAGAGATTCCTGATCAAACTGTTTTACTGCATCACCTGCCAGGGAACGAATTGTATCACCCACATGAATTAAAGTTCCCGGTTTGATATTTTGATCAAATGCCTTTAACTCCGATTCCACAGACTGTAATAAAGCCGGATGGAATACACCCGATGTTTCACTGAAATGTTTCGCGGCCTCCAGAAAAGAAGTATCGCGGATTTCATGTCCACCAATGACGAACCCATCCCAACTTGTCAGATCCAGATTCTCGAAGAATGGATTCTCTGAAACAAGTCCACTGACACCCGTGATCCCTTTTTGAAGCGCTGATAAACCGACTGCGACAGTCGTTGAAACGCCGCCCCAGGCTCCGATAACCCAAATTCCGATACGTTGTTTCGTCATAATGCTGCCTGAATACTAATAAAATTTGATTTGATTGTAATCGCTGATGAGGTAGGAACAGGTTAATAGAAGACAACCCAGTTTTTTTTCGTTGGGTCAAATCCATTCCTGCATACAGTTTATATTCATCTCTGTGAGGTATTGTGGCCGATCTGATCGCCACCGAATTCATTATTCCAATTGTAGGTTCCTGTCGACTCATCACAAATGAAGAATTTTGATTCCGTCGAATTTTTTTTTCACCAGTCTATTGAATCTGTTTTATTAACTGGCTTCCAGAGTTTGATCGATCCAATCCATTAATGACTCTTTAAAACATTCAATGGCAGCTGAAGCCTGGACTTTCGTTTCTGCCAGTAAATCAGAGTCACTCACTTCAGCTTGTGCAAAGTAATAGAATTTGATCTTGGGCTCCGTGCCCGAAGGTCGCACGCCGAGTTGGACGTTCAGTGACTTATCGGTGTTACTTCCTTCAAACATCAGAACATTTCCCTGCGGTTTAGAAAAGGTCTCGGAGGGAGTATTTTCCGGCAATGATCGAATTTCAAGGTCTCGATAGTCTCGCACAAGCGAAAATGACAGATTTCCCAGTCTCTGAGGGGGACTGACCCGGAACGCTTTCATTAAATGCTGGATTTGTTGATTTCCCTGTGAGCCTTTGCAAATTTTCGAAACCTGACCTTCCAGATGATACCCATGTTCAATAAAAAGCTCATCCAGGCGGTCAATCAAAGTTATTCCCCCTCGCTTCAGTTCCGCCGCCAATTCACAAATCCAAAGTGCAGCAATGGCGGCATCTTTGTCTCTGCAGTATTCACCAGCCAGATAGCCCAGTGATTCTTCAGTACCAAACACAAATTCATCCGGGCCTTCCTCATCCATCGTTTGAGCAATGTATTTAAACCCGACTAATAAATCATTAATAATGCGCACATTCGCATTGCGGGCTATGGCGGCAATTAAGGGGGTCGTGACAATCGTTTCCACGACATAATGTCTGGGTGAGAGAGTTTGTTTTTCCAGTCGTTTGCGGAGTACGTAATCGGCCAGTAAGGCACCTACCTGATTTCCTGTTAGATGAATCAATTCGCCAACGTCATTTTTCGCACAGACTCCTAACCGGTCAGCATCGGGGTCACTGGCCAGAATAATTTCCGCGCCTGAGTGTTTCGCCAGTTCAATGGCTGGCTGAAATACTTCTGTCCTTTCCGGGTTTGGCAGCTGATCAGGCACATTGGGAAAATTGCCGTTTTGCTCACACTGAGGCTCATAACGGGCTACCTGTACAAAACCGGCCTGCTGTAATACTTGATGAACAGAAGTTTCTCCCACGCCATGCAGGGGAGTAAACAGTCCCTGCAAGTCGCGACAGGTCCGAATGACTGTGTGCGATCACAGAACTGCGATACTTGCCGGAGATATCTTCATCAATAAACTGAATCAGCCCCTGATCAACAGCCTGATCGAAATCAACCAGAGGAATTTCGGCCGCCTGATAGACTTCGTCAATGATGCCCTGATCGTGTGGCGGCAGAACCTGCCCTCCGGTGGACCAGTAGGCCTTGAAGCCATTATCGGAAGGGGGATTGTGCGAAGCGGTGATCATCGCACCGACATCGCAGCCCAGCTGGCGGACCGCAAAAGAGAGTTCGGGCGTGGAACGGGAAGTTTTGAAAAAGTAAACAGTCAGCCCGTGCGCAGCCAGCACACTGGCTGCGATGCGGGCAAAATGCTCTAGAGTTGATTCGGGAATCATGAGCGATCGCGGCTTTCCCTGTCGTAGAACCTCTTCCCTCCCGAGAACTTTCTTGAAATAGGCAGCCAGTCCGTGTGCCGACTCAGCAATGGTCCGCTCGTTGATCGTCGCCGAACCCAGATCGCTCATCAATCCACGCCGTCCGCCAGTTCCAAAAGGAATCACTTCCCAAAAGAAAGTATCGAGCAATTCAAAGTCTTTGTCGTTCGATCAGTTTTAGTAGTACGGGCTGATAAGCGGCATACTGAGGTTCCATCACCCAGCGTTTCAGATTTTCGAGGGCTGATTCTGAAAGCTGTTTATCAGATATGGCTTCATGAGCGAGATCGATTGCCTGCGTCGATATCAATTGAAGGGAGACGGCTGGTTCATCCTGTAACTTTTCCGTATGAGACCGCTGAGATTGAATTGGTTCGCATATTGACTGTAATCTTCTAGTTCTGGAGCGGCAAGAGGAGAAAGTGAAAACTCAGTTCCCAGAAGGATTCTGCTGCTAAAACTAAACCAGCAGAAACATGGCATAGACGGTCATTAAAACTTTCAAGTTGGACTAGATTGTAGGGTGAAATTGTCCGGGAGCCAACCCACTCAGGAATTCTTATTCCCCAGGTTGAATTACGTTGAGATTATTGCTCTGCCCGTCCCCTGTCACTGCGATTTAGAATTGTCAATGATCCTTTAGATCAGGTCGTCGGGGATATATCAGTTGTACGAGAAGTGGAGCTTCACGACGAAACACTGAATTTTTGCCCAGAAGCGGGAGCTTAAAAACCATTAAGACTTTGCCAGTTTTTGGTTTCCCACCAACCAAGTCCTTGATTCCCCATCTCATCAGTGGCAGAATAGGTGAGTTGAGCTGGTACCATGATACTGGTAAAACGATATTTCAATTGGGTGCCACATGAACAGAGGAGGGTGTTCTCCCGACTCGTCTCGTGTTTCACACTGTTCCGTTCTAGCGTACAGATCCGTGACGAACCTGCTTGGTTAATGAAAATAAGGTAGTACTATGAAGTTTGTTGAAGGTCATACAGTTGGCGTCGATTTGGGAACAACCTACTCTGCCATCGCTCAACTCGATACTGATGGTCAGCCGATCTCTTTAAAAAATACTGATGGGCGCTCGATTACTCCTTCTGTGGTTTTATTGGGAGAGGAGGGACGCGTCGTTGTTGGCCCTTCTTTTGAGAGAACTGCCATTGAAGATGATCCCTCTCGCATTGTCGAAGCTGTAAAAAGGCATATGGGGGATGATCATTTTTATGTTGTTTATCAGGAAAAGAAGCTGACCGCGGAATTTTTGTCTGCATTGATTCTGAAAAAGATGAAGCAGGATGCCGAAAAAGATATCGGTCCTATTACAAATGCCGTAATTACTGTTCCCTATTACTTCAATGATGTGCGACGCAAAGCGACCCAGGATGCTGGTAAAATTGCCGGATTGAATGTGATCGATATTATCAATGAGCCTACAGCAGCGACACTGGCGTATGCCTGGAAACGGGATGAGCTGGGGAACCCCGATGCCATGCCCGATGGCGAACGCACAATTCTGGTGTACGACCTGGGTGGTGGTACCTTCGACGTCACCATTGTACGCTATTCTCCTACTCAGTTCCGCGTGCTGGCTACTGACGGAGATGTGATGCTGGGGGGGCTCGACTGGAGTCAGCGGGATCGTGGATCATGTCGCAGAACAATTTAAGAAAGAAATTTGGAAGCGATCCCCGAGAGGACGCCGTTACCCTGCGTACCTGCGTCCAGGAGTGTGAAGACGCCAAACGCGAATTGAGCCAGAAGGCGCAAACCCCCGTTTCCATTTATCACAAAGGGAACACGCTGACAGTCGCATTAACACGTGGTGACTTTGAGCGAATGACTGCAGATCTGCTGCAACGTACACGCGACACAACGGAACTGGTAATGCAACAAGCAGGTGTGGAGAAAGGCAGAATTGGATGATGTGGTACTGGTCGGTGGTTCGACATTGATGCCTGTGGTGGAAGAGATGTTGAAAAAGGTGTGCGGAAGTGAACCATCCCGAACCATGAACCCGGAAGAGGCAGTGGCACAGGGCGCCGCCATCCACGCGGCTATCCTGGAAGCCCGTGCAACCGACGGCGAGAGTCGCATGGCACAAACGGTCATCAAACGATTGCGAAGCGTGAGTACTGCCGATGTTAACTCACACCCACTGGGAGTGAAAATCACGGACCCCAATGACTGCACCCGTAAAATCAACCACAT
>CALOEF010000011.1:0-127311 GCA_942492165.1 uncultured Planctomycetaceae bacterium | reverse complement strand
GCATCTTGATTTAGAACTCGATTTTATGTTTGAGTTAATGTCGAACGGGATGGTGGAACAAATGGCAGGCATCTGTCGGGATGCGAAAATGCCATTTGGAGTGGGAGGTGTTTCAGCAATGGACCGCGGTCTGGTTTCAGGGAAACTGGTACTGAGCGAACATGCCAGACTTGGTTCAGAATGGGTGATTCTTTCACGTTCTTTTCACAAATTTGCGTCAAATTTAAGTGAATTGCAATCGAGAATTAATTTTTCTCAAGAGCTTCAGCAGATAAATGATAATTACGATGCATTGCTCAAACGGTCAAAATTCGAGATCGAACAAGACAGGCAACAACTCTATCAGGCGATTAATGAAGTGGTATTGAATTGCAGCGATGAAAGAAATGCTTCCTGAACTTGTTCATGATATTATTTTCTTATGACCAGCAAATGTTGATTCTAAGATCGTTTCAAAAAATAATAGCAGGCAATTCATAAGCTGATTTTACAGTGACCTGTGTATTCTGAAAATTAAGAACTTATTGTAATAGATGTCAACAAGCACAAAAAGGACGGAAAAGTACTTATGAATTCTGTGTTAGTGACAGGTGGAGCTGGATTTCTTGGAAGTCATCTCTGCGACCGCCTGATTGAGCAGGGGAAAAACGTGATCTGCCTTGATAATTTTTTTACTGGCAGTAAACAGAACGTCGCTCACTTAATGGGAAATTCTCGGTTTGAACTGATCAGGCACGATATTGTACATCCAATTTACCTGGAAGTAGATGAAATTTATAATTTAGCTTGTCCCGCTTCTCCCGTGGCCTATCAGTATAACCCGATCAAAACCATTAAAACATCGACTGTCGGAATGGTCAATGTCCTGGGTTTAGCGAAGCGTTGTCAAGCCAAAGTATTACATGCCTCGACATCCGAAGTTTACGGTGATCCTGAAGTCCATCCTCAAGTTGAAGAATATTGGGGGCACGTCAATCCTCTCGGACCACGAAGTTGTTATGACGAAGGTAAACGGATCGCGGAGTCTTTGTGTATGAACTATCACCAGGCACACCAGATACCAATTCGAATCGTCAGAATCTTCAATACCTATGGGCCAAGAATGGATCCCAATGATGGTCGAGTGATTTCCAATTTCATCAATCAGGCACTCTCAGGAGAGCCACTTACGATTTATGGTGATGGATCTCAGACCCGTTCATTCTGTTTTGTTGATGATTTGATAGAAGGATTCCTGAAAATGATGGCCCAGGATGAGACTTCAGGGCCAGTCAATTTGGGGAACCCTGTTGAAAATAGTATGCTGGAATTAGCGGAAGCTGTGCTGCAGACTGTCAATTCAGAATCAAAGCTGGAGAATCGTCCACTTCCAACAGACGACCCAAAGCAACGTTGTCCGGATATTTCAAAAGCGCGGTCAATCTTGGACTGGGAACCGCAGGTCCCTTTGCAAGAGGGGCTGAAAAAGACGGTTGCCTATTACCAGGGTCTTATGAATCAGGGATCATCATGAGTCAGATTTTGGTGACAGGTGCTGCAGGTTTTATCGGGTTTCATGTCGCTTCCCGGCTCCTGTCTCTGGGACATCAGGTTACGGGTATTGATAACCTCAACAACCATTATAAAGTGCAGTTGAAGCGGGACCGCCTTCGGCTGTTGCAGCAAGAGCCTTCATTTGAATTTAATGAGACTGATATTACTGATGTCCCATCGGTCTCACGGATGTTTGATCAAGGGGCATTTGAAAAAGTAGTCCACCTGGCCGCAGAAGTCGGTGTACGGAACTCGCTGAACAAACCACTGGAATACGTCCAAAGCAATATTTCAGGTTTTGTCAATCTCATGGAATGTAGTCAAAAAAATCGAGTTGCTCATTTTGTCTATGCATCGTCAAGTTCTGTCTACGGTGCCAATCGGAAAACGCCTTATTCCACACAAGATCGAGTGGATCGCCCTGTTAGTCTTTATGCAGCTACAAAACGGGCAGATGAACTCATTGCACACAGTTATAGTCATCTTTACAACTTGCCGACGACAGGATTGCGTTTTTTTACCGTATATGGTCCCTGGGGGCGACCGGATATGGCTGTCTATCTTTTTACCAAGGCAATTATTGATGGTACGCCGATCAAAGTTTTTAATCACGGAAATATGAAACGTGATTTTACTTACGTCGATGATATTGTGACTGGTGTGGTAAGTGTGTTAGAGAATATTCCCGAGGTAAACCTGGGACGTCCTGTTGAGATCTCAGGTAATAAAGAGATTCAGGCTGATGCACCATACAGACTCTATAATATTGGGAATCATCAACCAGTGGGTATTTCAAGGCTCATTGATGTCATTGAAACACGGATTGGTAAAAAGGCAATTAGAGAAGACCTGCCTATGCAGCCTGGTGATGTTTTAGAAACGTACGCAGACATTTCTGAACTCCAGCAGGCAATCCAATTTTCACCATCGACTTCGATTGAGGAGGGGATTGACCGGTTTGTTGAGTGGTACCTTGCGTACTACGCAACCTCTGATTAAACGCCAGTTCCTTTTCGAAACCAGGAAGCTGGCCTGTGTTCAGCTTTACTGTAGCGTTTTCACGGTCCTTTGAGACACGTACAACAGGCGCAAAAGTGAAATGAGATGCGTTCTCGAACAGCAGAGTTGATCGAGGCCTGTCAGATTTTCTCGATCAGTCTGGGAATGAGTCGTGCCAGTTTCTGGCCGCCATCAGCGGCAACATTGAGTATGCTGCTGATGTCAACGGGCTCTAAGGCGTCAGGCAGGCAGATGTCAGTCACAACAGACAATCCCAGGACTTTCATCGATGCATGGTTGGCAACAATACATTCAGGTACGGTCGACATTCCAACACAGTCGGCATTCATCTGTCTCAGCATGCGATATTCGGCACGGGTCTCCAGGTTTGGGCCGGTCACAGCAACAAATACTCCCGTTTGCGTCCGAATCTGAAGCTCAAGAGCCGTTTGTTCGGCCTGATTAATGAGTTCTCGATTATAAGGAGCACTCATATCAGGAAATCGAACACCAAGTCGATCATCGTTAATCCCTCTTAAGGGGTTATCACCCATCAGGTTGATATGATCTTCAATGATCATGATATCAGCTAATTGATAATTCGGATTCATTCCCCCCGCTGCGTTTGTGATGATGAGAGTTTCAACACCGAGCGCTTTCATGACTCTGACCGGGAAGGTCACTTCTTTCATAGAGTAGCCTTCATAGAAGTGGAACCGGCCCTCCATCGCAACAAGCGAAGTATCTCCCAGAGTTCCCAATACCAGTTGGCCTGCATGTGACTCCACCGTTGAGTGGGGGAAGTGTGGAATCGCTTCGTAGGCAATTGAGGCGTGTTGCCTGATCTGTTGACTGAAGTCACCCAGGCCGGTACCCAGGATCAAACCAATCCGAGGAGATTGTTCCATTTGAGGTTTCAGGAAATCAGTAGCGGCATTAATTTTTTCGACCAATCCCTGCATGTGACTTTGACATTTCATTAAAAGGATACAGGAGACTGGCTGGCGTATAAGCACTCAAACAGCGCAGAGATGGTTAATTTACTCGAAACTGACAGGGAGCATAGTTAAATAGACGTTTACCTTCGAGTCTATTCAATGATGAGTCATTTTGATTACTGGTCGAGGCAAATTAAAAATCATCATCATCATCATCGAAGTCATCATCTTCGAAATCGTCGTCGTCATCTTCTTCATCGCCAAAGATTTCATCATCATCTTCTTCTTCTTCTTCTTCGTCGAATTCATCATCGTTGTCGAATTCATCATCGTCAAGGTCTTCCAGGTCATCGAAGCCAACATTTTCTTCGTCGTCATCTAATGACATAAAAACGACAGGAGGCGTTTCGGTAAATGTTTCGAGTTCTTCAGGGGATTCGATGAGAATTAAATCAGCTACTAACACGGTTTGATCCTCGTAGATTTTTAGTGCAATCTATCCAAATTTCTAAACGATTTTTTACAAATAATAATAGCCTGATGTCAATGTTCAATCGTGGGGTTTCATCAACAATCAGAATGAACTTTCCCTGTTGACAAAAGGAAATATACAGTTCACGATATTCCCAATATTATATTTATTTTGCTTTGTCAAGTGCGAAAAAATAGAACTGTTAATTTATGGAAATTTTTCCGCTAAACTCACGAAATCAGAACTCCTGAGTTTTTAATTTTGATGAGAGATTAAATAATCAAACGCTGATCGTTGAGGCATTGATTCAAATCAATTTATAGAGTAATTAACTGATAGAATGAATAGTTTTCAGACGGAATTCATTGCAAATCAGGTTCAGTGATGAGTTCCTAAACCAATATTTACCAAGTGTTTACTGATGGTTAGTGGCAAGGTCAATGGCGTGTGTGGCTGATTGTTAGACTGGTCGAAGATCGAGGGAGCGAAACGACTCAAGATTCATTTTCGAGATCATCCGAACCGAGATTTTGGATGGCCCCACTGCAGCTGGAACCTGCGCCTGCGGTGCAACCATAGCAGTGTTGGTTGGTTACAATCTTGCGGTTTTCCAGATCCCGGTATTGAAAATCGCGTATATGTTGACGGGCAGGAATAGAGAGGGGCAGGTTCAGCATCTGGTTGAAGTCACAGTCGTAGAGGTACCCTTGCCAATCTACGGAAATGATTGATCGGCACATGAGTCCGTTAACCGTTTCAGGATTAAACGCGTTAACAATACGCTCCATGTATTCTTCGAGCCGTCCCTGGTTGACCAGTTCGCTCAGAAATCGACTGATCGGCATATTGGTAATCGTAATGAGGTTTGAAAAATCGATGTTGTATTGTTGTTTAAGTTCAGTTCGATAAGCCAGCTCTAATTCAGATTGATCAGGAGGTAGTGAATATCCGACGGGATTAAAAACCAGATTTAATTTGAGTGAGGAACCCGGTTTCCCATAACCAAGAGCATTCAAGTTTTTCAAGGCCTGGATTGATTTTTGAAAGGCGCCGCTACCTCTTTGATCGTCCGTATTTTCTTCAAGGTAACAGGGAAGTGAAGCCACTATCTCTACTTGATTCGCAGCAAGAAATTCAGGCAGATCTTTATAACCGGGTGCTAACAATATTGTCAGATTACAGCGGTCGATGATCTGTTTTTTCAGTTTGGCTGCCTCTGAAACCATCTCCCGGAAATGAGGGTTCATCTCCGGGGCGCCTCCGGTCAGGTCAAGCGTCATGATACCGGGATGATCTAAAGCAGTCAGGCAGTCCTGAATTGTTTCCGCCGTCATAATTTCTCGACGGTCGGGGCCAGCGTCAACGTGGCAGTGCTCACAGGTCATATTACAAAGCTTACCCAGATTCACCTGCAGGGTGCTGATCGTAGTTGCCTGAAGTAAGGGTAGTTGGTGTTGTGTTAATTTTTGATTGAAAGTGGGGTACTGATTCTGTTCATTTAAAATGAGTAGTTGTTGTTGAGGATCAGCCAGTTTGCTGTGTTGTCGCAGTAGAGTAAGAGGTGCCATAAATCTTCCTGATAACGTGGTTTTAATCTGGATTCTTCGAATTCACAAGAAAATTAACAACATCCACTATCAGGACTGCAGCAGGAACTCATAATTTCACCAGTCAAGTCATATTGTTTGCCTTTGGTTTCTTTCGGGGGTCTGACGGCATTTCTTCGGCAATCCATTTCTACAGCTTGATCCAGTGGAACTGTCTGATAAGGTTCCACAGGAACGAATAATCCCTGATAGGGAGCAGATTGCAGGAGATGAAATGTTTTCTCGCAGACGGCAATTCGTTCTCCCCGAAAATAAAGATGGCCATCGTCGTCTTCGACTGTCTTGAAGGGGCCTCGATAAATAACAGCCTGATTTCGTTCAAGGCAGGGGCCCTGTTTTCCTTTGTATGCTGCAACAGTCATCGAGCGGAATTCAATTCCTTCAATGGTCTGCCAGGGAGTCTCTTCGCGTTTGAGAATTTCAATACCATGAAAACCAGCATCTTCAAACGCATTTAAAAATGCATCTTCGCGATAAGCTCCTGAGAGGCAGCCTGACCAGAGTGTTGGGTCTGCCTGAAGATGCTGCGGGACGTCTTCATCACAGACAATATCGCTAATCACAGCTTTGCCACCACGTTTTAAGACGCGAAAGACTTCCTGCAAAAGTTGATTGCGGTCACTTTCTCGTACCAGATTCAGGACACAATTCGAAATCACACAATCAACACTCTCGTCCACAATCATCGGAGTCTCTCGTCGCAGATTTTCTTCCAGATTTCTTAATTCCAGCCAGCGCGAATAGCTGTTTACTGGAGTGGCCGTTAAATTTTGATTTAACTGATCCAGATCCAGCTTCAAATCTTGAATTAATCCACATCGAAATTCGACGTTCGAATATCCTAATTGCTCGGAAACCTGAGTCTGGTATTTTCTGGCTAATGCCAACATTTCAGCATTGCAGTCAACTCCAATCACTTTTCCCTCAGACCCAACGATTTGTGAGGCAATGTAACAGATTTTGCCTCCACCGGATCCCAGATCGACAACTGTATCGCCCGCAGACAGGTAAGGAGTGGGATCACCGCAGCCGTAATCACGTTCCAGAATTTCCTCAGGAATAATAGTTAAGTATTCTGCATCATAGTTGACGGGACAACACAATGCCTGTTCTTTTTGTTTTGCTGCACTGGCATAACGCGAATAAACCGATTCTTCTTCTGTGGCAGGTTGATTTGTATTTACTGAGTTCATAGTTTTCTGAGTTCCTTATAATTCCATTTCAGTCTGCTGAAATCCCGGAAAAATCTGTTGTACGATCTGTATTAGATTGAGATGTTAATCTAACAATGTCAGAGAATTCGAGAAACATTGTTGTTCCACAGACAGGACGACTTCATCATGATCATATTATCTATTATTATGGATAGAAAAGCTGTGAATCAAATCACATTTTATATGATCAAGTCTAAAAAAATAAGTTCCGTTCACATTATGAATTCCGAACCTCAGATTTCCGTGATCATTCCGATATTAGCAGGGGATGATTGTTGGAAATCATTAATTACTGATCTGGTCCATTTTCCGGACTCATCTGAGTTTTTATTTATCTCGAGTGGCGACCAGCCACGAGAGTTTCCGAACTGGTTAACCGCCTTCAGATTCATGATCGTAGCCAATGGTATCGATCCTCAGTCGGCAGAGCTGTTCAGATGAATCTAGGAGCAAACAAAGCACGTTATTCCAGCCTCTTATTTTTACATTCCGATTCTCGACTGAAAGAATGGAGTGTTCAACGTCTCGTCCAGTCGCTCAGCGCGTTCCCGAATGCTTTACATTATTTTGATTTAAATTTTCAGGATCAGAGCAATTTACTGATGCACCTTAATCAGTGGGGAGTTTCTTTTCGTTCACATATACTCGGAATTCCCTTTGGAGATCAGGGACTGTGTCTGAACCGTGATCATTTTTTTAACCTTGGAGGTTATGACGAAACCGTTTCTTACGGGGAGGATCATCTTTTCGTCTGGAAAACGCGTCGCAGCAGAATACGCTTAAAATGTATCGGGGCGACCATTGAGACCAGTTCCAGAAAATATCAAAAACATGGTTGGTTGAAAATCACAACCAGACATCTTTGGTTGACAGTCCGTCAGGCGATTCCTCAATTTATCCTTTTAATAAAAGATCGTTTGGCTGCATGGATTCCAGGCAAGGCGCAATCGCCATCTTCGTGAAAACTCCCGGTTATTCACCTTTGAAAACCAGGCTGGCTGCTTCGATAGGGCAGGCGCTGGCAGAAGAGTTTCATATGCTTTCTGCAACAGCAGTTGCAGCAGTAGTTGAGCTGGTTGCAAAGCAGAAGCCGGTTTTTCCGCATTGGGCCGTCGCGGAAGCAACCGCGCTTTCTGATCCCTCATGGAATCAGTTTCCCACCCTTTCTCAAGGAACAGGTAACCTGGGTGCACGCCTGGCACACGTCAATCAAATTCTTTCCGCGAAGTATGACTATGTAATCTTCCTCGGTGCCGATGCACCTCAGCTACCGGTTGACTATCTCATCCAGGCGGTTGATTACCTTTCCGATTTCACAGACCGCCCGCAGTTTGTTCTCGGACCAGCCAGGGACGGTGGTTTTTATTTATTTGGGACTCAAATGTGTCTGTCCCAAAAAACATGGCTCAATATCCCTTATAGTGAGTCTAACACTGCAGAAAAATTATTAGAACAGATTCAGGGTCAGGGAGATGTCCACCAGCTTCCCGTTTTAACGGATGTGGATACGGTAGATGAACTGGAATTAATTACTCGACAGGCCGGAGTTACAGAATCGATTCTCCCCGAACAACAACAGGTTGTTGAATGGATTCGGCAGAGGGACTCGCATTATTCTTGATCGCCATGTTGCTTCTTCAGGAAGTGTGGGGCAGTCAGATCGAGTTTTAACTCTGTGGAATCAGCACGAGTTGGACTGCCCATCGTGAGCATATACAGGGAGAACGCGCCCAGCAGCGATAGCAAACATCGTTTGAATAATACCGGATTAATGCGCGGTCCTAAATGTGTTCCCAGTTTCATCCCCAGAATGACAAGTGGAACGAGGACAGCGGTGGTCAGCAATACCTCTGAAGTCGCCAACCCCATTAATGATAAGCCGATGGCCCGTGAGATGGAGATCAAGATAAAGAACCCGAAAATGAACCCTTTGTATTGATCTTGAGTCCAGGGCTGACGAACCGCATAGATCACAATGGGAGGTCCCGCAATACTTGTGGTGCCAGCCAAAAATCCGCTGCAAAAACCGGCAAACGCACCCCAGAGAGATGTGGTGCTTTGTTCGTCCTTGGTATCAGGGGGCGTCCGTTTGAAAAAACCATCAATGGTAATTACCAGAATCACCAGACCGGTGCCTCGCACCAGCAGGTCAATATCAACCAGTGTAAAGATCAGCATGCCGAATGGTAAGCCAATCAGGGAACCGATGATCGCGCCTGCCAGAATGCGAAAATTGGAGTGTTGGCGATAACACCAGAATATCCAGATGACAGGTACGACAATGCTGAAGGCGACCAGTAAATTCGCCTCACGAAAATTGATCACCAAAGGCAGGGTCGCCATTGCGACAAGCGCATATCCAAATCCGATGATCCCCTGAATCAACGCGGCAATAAAAACGACTGAAAGAACAATGCACCACAATTGTGGATCGGAAAACATCATGAGTTTATACAAGTCAATGTGAGTGACGCAAGTTGCATGACTCTGTTATGCGGGAGGGAATACAGCAGCGACGAGTGACTATTCCAGCAACGCGCTGCCTTTGGTTTCTTTGGCGAAGTAGGGCAGAATGGCGCAATAATATAGAGCATGCTTAAGATTGTTGCCGTTTGTGACAACGAATATCCCCAGTCTTTTTGCATCCAGCCGCCGATAAACAGGATCGGAGCAGCCAGAATACGCCCTGCGTTGAAACAGAAACCAGTTCCGGTTCCGCGCAGACGAGTTGGGTAGAGTTCTGGAAAATAAATTGCATAACCGGCATGCATTCCCAATGTCAGAAAACCAAACAAAGGTAGAAAACAGCCAATGACAAACGTATTCTGAAATACTTGAAATAATAGTATCGCGCTAATCAAGCCTCCAATATGAAACAGACAGAATGCACCCCTTCGCCCCAACCATTCACAGATAGGACCAAAGGCCAGCAATCCCAGTCCTCCTCCGGTCGTTGCCAGAAACATACCCAGCATCTCCCACTTTTTCAATTTGGCTTTGATTGTTAATAGATATTCGTCTTTTTGTTCTTGCGGGACATCGGTTTGATCTTGAAACTGTTCTATCAGATAGTCATTTTTGACAGCATTTAAAAAGACATTTTTCCCATAAATATGCACGCCCCAGAATGTTGCCAGACCGATTGCTGCCAGCAGAACTCCAATACATGTGCTCCTGGTATATTGAGGTAAAAACAGATCACCAATGGTCCCCATTGATTTGCTGGTGTCTTGTTTTGCTGCTGCTTGCGCATGTTTCCATGATTCTGGTTCTTTCATGGACCGCCGGATCCAGATGATCAAAAACGAAGGTACAACTCCTAACGCAAATCCGATTCGCCAGGGGAGACTCGGGTGTCCTGCTTCTTTGGCATATTCCAGAATACTTTCATTGCCAATGATAAACGCACCAGCCAGAATGGCGAGGTACGTTCCCAGGACACTTGATGCATGAAAGATACTGCCGACCCTTGCGCGTGCTTTCGGGGGGAATGATTCGGCTACCAATGTACTCGCTACAGCCCATTCACCTCCTACACCCAACGCAACAAGAAAACGGAAGCCGGCAAGCTGCCACCAATCTTGAGAAAAAGCGGAGAGACAGGTAAACAACGAATAAAACAAGATTGTTAATGACATCGTTTTTTTACGACCTATTCGGTCGCTTAATGCACCAAATCCAATACCTCCCAGTGCACCGCCGATCAGAAAGGCTCCCAGGGCGATATTATTGTAATTCGCAATTTTACCTATCGAAGTGCCTTCAGGAACTAATGAGGGCATCGCTTCGTTCATGCTGGCGACGAAAATCTGTCCTTCGAAGACATCAAAGACCCAACCGAGTGAGGCAATTGTCAGGACGAGCCATTGGTAACGCGAAATCCCGTCGTACCATTTTTCTTCTTTTTGTTCGTTCTGCATCAAGCTGACTCTCTCAGTTTAAGTTTCAAAAACATGGATTGCTTTTTTTCCACTCAGCACTAAACGCACGTCTTCACAAACAGAATCAACAACGCGGTCTTGTGCTTCCACAGTAAACGCTGCAATGTGCGGAGTTAAGATCACGTTTTCCATCTGGTTCAATGGGCCTTGCAGGGGAGGTTCGGTTTCTCTGACATCCAGTGCGGCACCAGCCAGTTTGTGTTCCAGAAGGGCTTGCGTCAGACCAGTTTCATCGACCACTTCTCCGCGTGATGTATTGATAAAAAATGCGTCTGGTTTCATTTTACAAAAATGCTGATAGGTCAACATGTTTCTGGTATTGGGTGTCAAGGGACTATGGCAGGAGACGACATCTGCTTGAGAGAGTAAGTCATCCAAAGTAACAAGTTGTCCCTGTACTTTTTTAAGATGTGGAGCGTCTGCTGAAAGGTAAGGGTCTGCGGCAATGATTTTCATGCGAAAAGCACGGGCGCGGGTTGCCGTTAAAGTGCCGATACGTCCCATGCCAATCAACCCCAACGTCTTGCCATGAAGTTCAGAGCCCGTGAACTTGATTCGATTCCAACCGCCGGTCAGTGTATCCTGACGTGCTTCAGGAATTTTTCGCAACAAGGAAAGCATCAAGCCGATTGTCAATTCTGCGACAGAGAGCGAATTGGCATCAGGAGTAAAGCAGACAACGATTCCCTTTTCGAGAGCATACTCTGTATCAATGTTATCAACGCCTGCGCCTGCCCGCGCGATGATTTTCAAATGGGGAGCGGAATTGATGAGTTCCCGATTGACCTGTGTCTGGTTTCTGACGATCAAGGCTTGTGTATGCTGGATTTTCTGTTTGAGTAAATCCGTATTCTGCCACAGGTGGGCATCGAATTCGACATCAAGTTCATCGATCAGGCGACTCATGGACGCCCCTTGAATATTCTCTGTTACCAGAATATCGCTCATTGCAAGACTTCCTGCTGTTTTATTTAATAATGGTTGTTCGCTTTATTTAAATTGAGTGTAGTCAACTGGTTCATTGATATCGATTGATTGATCAGCGGGGGGGAGTTCGTATTTCAAACCCGAGGCACAATTAAACAGCACGGCACTTTCTTCCGGGCTAATCCGCCCTGAAGCCAGTTCCTGTTTATAGGCTGCATAAGTCGCAGCACCTTCCGGGCACATCAGGAAACCTTCCTGTTGAGAGACTTCATCTAGTGCTGCCGTAATTTGTTCATCATTAACGGCTGTAGCAAACCCTTCGCTTTCACGCACTGCTCGTAATATTAAAAAATCACCAACGGCAACAGGGACGCGGATACCTGCTGCTACGGTGTGTGCATTTTCCCACAGATCGGCGTGTTCCTTGCCTTCTTCGTATGCTTTGACCATTGGTGCGCATCCGGTTGCCTGGACCGCAACCATGCGGGGAAGTTTTCCCGTCAGCCAGCCAATCTCTTTGAGTTCATTGAATGCTTTCCACATGCCGATCAGGCCTGTTCCTCCGCCGGTGGGGTAAAAGATGACATCGGGTACCTGCCAGCTCATCTGGTCGGCCAGTTCCAGGCCCATTGTTTTTTTACCTTCAATACGGTAGGGCTCTTTCAGTGTCGAAAAATCAAACCAGCCTACGGCGTCTTTTCCCTGTGCGACAATCTTGCCACAATCATTGATCAAGCCGTTGACGCGCCAGACGTGTGCACCCTGGGCTGCAATCTCACGGACATTGATTTCAGGAGTATCATCGGGACAGAAAATGAACGATTTCATGCCCGCCCGTGTGCCATAAGCGGCCAGAGCAGAACCCGCATTCCCATTGGTCGGCATGGCGACCTTGGTGACTCCCAATTCTTTCGCCATTGAAACGGCCATACACAGTCCACGCGCTTTGAACGAACCGGTGGGAAGTCGTCCTTCATCTTTGATCCAAATAGAACCTTTGCCTCCGCGCAGTCCAGGCGCAGGAATCAGGGGAGTTTGAATTTCTCCCAGACTGACAATGTTTTCTGACTTGCGAACAGGTAGAAATTCACGATAGCGCCAGAGATTTGCCGGTCGGGTTGCCAGTTCCGATTGGGAGACTGATTTTGCGAGAGCGTTTAAATCATATTTGACCAGTAGCGGTTTGCCTGCCTTTGAAAGACCATGCAATTGATCAGCAGCATACTGATCCTGGTTCATGCCACATTCAAGATGGGTTACAAAAGTGGGATACTCGGGAAACGAATCGTGCATTAAAAAAAACCTGATTTTTCGATGTACTAGTATAAGGGAATTAAGTCGTTAAATATTTGTCAGAATATAGTTCTGTTATCCCGCTACTACAAAAAAAGTCAACGATTGATGTTGAGGAATGCTGTGTGTGTTTTTTCGAAAGGTTCTAATTTCTGTGCGAAATCAATGTTAATTTTGAAGAAAAACGACCACCTGATCTCAGGTGGTCGTCAACAGATATCTGCAGATCAATTGATCACCCGCTGTTATTCCACAGGCCCTTCGACTCCACCGGTATAGCGTTCACCGTCGGGGTCTTCTCCATGTAAAACTTCAACCTTATAACCACCCTTGGAGCGGAAGTAGAGGACGAGAATCAAGTAACCAATGGCCATGACAAGCGGAACCAGAGCCGTACATTTTAAAGCCATGCGACCCCCATAGATCCCAGCTTCATCAACGGGTTTCTTATCTTCGGGAGCGAATTTTTTCGCACCTTGCCACCATTGATTCAGGGCAGTAATGTTTTTTTCTGTTTTGCCTTCTTTTTTGAGGATCGCGACGGTTTCTGCCAGGTCTTTCCCATCGTTATTCAGGACGCCCACTTTCGATCCATCCAGGCCTTTAATCTTGGGGAAGAATAGAAAGCCACTTTTGTCTGCGACGGAATAGCGTTCATATGCTGGAGGTGACAGCTTTTCCAGTTCTTTGGTCGCATAATAATCCTGATTATAGCCGATCCCCGGTCCACCCAGTAAGCCAGCGGAAAGCATGCCGATGCCACCCATGGCTCCCATCGTTATGGCGCCTCCCTTGGGGAACCGTTCGCCAACGACACCCAGCATGGTAGGCCAGAGAAAGGTTTTTCCCAGTCCATATACGGTGACGGCGATCCAGATCATGATAGCAGACTCAAAGTAGCCGATCATGTATAATCCGATGGCGCCAAAGCAGGCACTCACGCAGAGTAAACCGAGTGGGTTGATTCTTTCGACGATCGGACCAGCAAAGAAACGCAGGATGAACATGATCGCGGACGCATAGATGAATAGCTTAAGTCCCTGTCCAGTTAATATCGAATCGGTAATACTGGCAATCCAGCTATCAGTTCCCAGTTCGACATATCCCACACAGGCATGCAAAAAGAGTAAGAATAACAAGAGGGGGCTGGCGAAGGTCATCAGCATCTGACCGTAACTGACACCAGCAGACTTGGCCTCTGATTGTGGAAACTTTTGTTTAATGACAATAATTCCGTAGATCAGAGTCGGGATCAGGAACACTGTCATGGGAATTTCCCAGCGAAGCCAGGGAACGCTTGATTTCATGCCAGCATAGAATGCAGCGATGATTCCACCAACAATCAATCCCCCGGGCCAGCCTGCATGTAGAATATTTAAATAGTGAGTTTTCTGTTTGGGATAAAGTGTGGCAACGAGCGGGTTAATCACCGCTTCACAGAGACCATTGGCGACAGCGAACATAAACATTCCGATGTATAGGCACCAGTAAGTGGCATCTTTACCCATTGCTTGAAAAATCGGAGTTGCTGCTAAAGTAATTACAGCGGAAAGCACATGCAGAATGAATGCCAGCAGCAGGAGTGGTTTGTAACCGACGTTATCTGTGATCAGACTGGCCAGCAGAATCACAATACCAAAACCGACGAGTCCGCCTCCGGTAATCGTACCCAGTTCCAGTTTGGTAAAACCGTATTGTGCACCCCAGTCAGCCAGGATGCCTCCTCGGATGGCGAAACCCACGCCGGCGGCAATGAGTGTCATAAAGCTCGCGATAAACAGTGGTTTGTTGTTATTCATAGTTGCAATTTCTTTGATTGAACAGGGCGAGAAACAGGTGCAAAGTATTCTTCAAATATTAGTAATGCAAAAACAATAAGATCGAATGCTGATCAGGAATGGATGTTTCGGATGGTCTAAATCACGCGACATAACAAACAACAGGCACACAATCTGATTCTCAAATTGAGATATCGCCGTGTCATATTTTTCATCAGCAACGCCAGATTCTAACCAACCACGATTAAATTTTCCACGATACATATGCAGGAATGCGAATGTTTATTAGATTCCAGTAGCTCACTGGGGGAGATTGATTTCCAACTTGCGTAAAATAAGCAGTCGTTCACGGCGTTCCGCTTCAATTCCGTCTGGAAGATTCAGTTTTTGTCCCGACCGGGATAACTCCAACAGTCGTTGCCAGTGATCAAAACCCATGCGTTTTCTCGACCAGTTCATCTGATTCCAGATTTTCAGAAAACATTCTCGAGTGATGTAGTCCGGGACCTCTTTCAAAACGTCGCAGTCCAGTCTCCATATTTCCTGATTTTGATCTAATGTCGCCGCCTTCAAAATCTGGTTAGCCTGTTCTGAAATGAGTGTGCTCACTTCATCAGCCTGTTGAGAAAGTCGGTTTACCGCGGGAACGACGTTCGTGTTAAATTCTTTTTTTAAGAATGGAATCAGCTGATGACGGATACGATTTCGTGTAAATCTCAAATCAGCGTTTGATTCGTCCTGGCGATATTCCTGTGCGCAGTATTTCAAATAGTCGAGTACTTCTTCTCGGCTGAGTTCCAGCATGGGGCGGATCAAAAATATTCCGTTCTGCAAAAATCGGATACGTGGTATTCCTTTCAAGCCGGCTATTCCAGTCCCTCTGACGATATGGTGCAGTACTGTTTCTGCTTGATCATTACTTGTATGGGCAACGGCAACGAGTGCACATTGATGTTTCTGAGCTGTTTGGGTTAAAAAATCATAACGAGCTTTTCGGTAAACCTCTTCAGATCCTTTATCTGTTTTACCCAGGTTAAGTTCCTGTTTTTCCGTGATGAAAGGAATCTCAAAGCGATTGCATTCCGTTTCCAACCATTCCGCATCCGCATCGGATGCCTCTCCCCGCAAGCCATGATTGAAGTGAGCGACGATCAGGGAATGAGTCAATTTACTCGTTTCTCGTGTCATCAATTGATGTAGTGCCCGCATCAAGGCAATACTGTCTGCTCCTCCTGACACTGCGATCAGAATTCGATGATCTGCTGCAGGTGGACTAATGTTAGTGTTGTCGGGAGTTTCTGTCTCTATCCTCTGCAGGCATTCGGACAAACCCTGTTTCACTGTTTGGAGAAATTGATTCATCACGAAAGGGAATTCTGAAAAGCGGCGACGTACATGGGATTTGCAGGGATGAGCCTTGAAATGAGATTTGAGTTTCAGTCAATATTTCCAACTATATACTATCGAAACAAGAATTGTCTTGTTACTATAAATTCGGAATTATAAGAGAAGTTTCTCTTTTCATATCAGTATCGTGTTTGTCATCTTCGAATTCTCAAGACATCCGGTCGACAGGAATAAGAACGTGATGCAGGCACTTGCTGGATGCAGGAGAGTTTCTTTCATTACAATTTCGTTGTTATTTTATTTTTAAGATTCCTTTCGGCATTTTCAGGTCTGATGGGGAGCATTGTCACGATGACAATCGACAATCTCATTTCGAGAGTTGATGTTAATGTGATTAACGGGTTTTTAAAGCAGTCCCAGGTTCAGTGGAATTGGAAAATCAACAATGTTTGATATTCTCAATGAGACAATTCTTACAATTTATACTCTTCTAACCAAATTGGTGAGAGTAGTGGCGACACTGATTCGTTCATCGGAGTCTACTCGAATTTCGAGTAAATACCCTCCGCATGTTGAGTTGATGACTCAACAGAAACAGGAAAATGAGAAAGTGCGTCAACTGTTGTCTTATTTGGGAATCGAGCAGCGGTCTCGTGTGCCAGTGAGGGTACACTTTGATCGACGGTACTTTAAACGTCGTTAAGTAAATTAACGTACGGACCGATTGTTTGTTATTCTACATGATTTCTTTATCTGGGTTGTTTAAAATTAAAGTATGTCATTGAAATTCATTTCTTCTTACAGACATATTTAATTTAAGAACTCTCTTTCGCTTCTTTCATTCCATGGGAATTCCCGGCAGTATTCTGAGTGCAGATCAGATTTTAGCTCTCGTTTGGTTAAAATCGATGAGGCTCAGTTTTGCCTCTGTTGTTTGCTAAGGCCGTACGGCAGGCAATCGGAAAGGAACTTTTCACCATAGGCGCATAGGAAGCACCTGGAATATGTTTACTGACGTCACTATTGGGGCTGCACTGGCATTTATTGTCGGTGTCACCATTGGTTATTTTATTGATCGGATTCGTCGCGGATCTGCTTACCAGTCATATGCACAAATTCTGAAACAGGCAGAGCTGGATTCAGAAAACTTTTTGAAAAGCCAGAAGCTGGAAGCGAAAGAAGAGCTGTTAAAACGTCGAGAAGCACTTGAGGAAGATGTCAATAAGCAGCGTGAAGAGCTCTGGTCAATTGAAAAGAAACTCAGCAAGCGCGAGTCCACTCTGGAAGATCAACAGGCGGACTTCCTCAAGAAGGAAGCGATGTTGCAAACAACCCAGTCCAAGCTGACATCACGTTCAAAAGCGGTCGAAGTCAGGGAGCAGGAACTGGAGCGTGCTCTCAAAAGCCAACAGGAAGAACTGTTTAAAATCAGCGGACTTGATCGAGAAACCGCATCAAAAATGCTGCTGGATCGTCTGGATGGTGATTTGAAAAATGAGACTGGTGCACTCATATTGAAGCATCAGGCTGACTTGAAACAGTCATGCGATAAAATTGCGCGTGAGACAATCGGGATGGCGGTTCAACGATTTGCTTCAGGTCATGTGGCCGAGACTACGGTTTCTACTGTTGATTTGCCTGAAGAAGAAATGAAAGGTCGGATTATCGGCCGCGAAGGTCGAAATATTCGTGCCTTTGAAAAAGCAACAGGTGTGGATGTCATTGTGGATGACACTCCAGGTGTCGTCGTTGTATCAGCATTTGATAATGTGCGACGTCAAATCGGAAAAATGTCACTGCAGAAACTGGTCAACGATGGTCGAATTCACCCGGCGCGCATTGAAGAAGTCGTCGAGGAAACTCAGAAAGAGCTCGAAGAATATATTCAGACCATGGGGCAAAGTGCCTGTCAGGAAGTGAATATTTCCGGCGTGAATCCGAAGCTGGTTGATTTGTTGGGGCGGTTACATTTTCGAACAAGCTACAGTCAGAATGTGTTGCGGCATTCCATAGAAGTTTCCGCATTAACGGGAATTATGGCAGAGCAACTTGGTTTAGATGGTACGATTGCCCGTCGATGCGGTTTGTTTCATGATGTCGGAAAAGCGGCAGACCATGAGATGGAGGGAGGGCATCCCGCTGTTGGTGCTCAACTGCTGAAGCGTTATGGCGAGTCCCAGGAAGTGGTACATGCCGCGGCCGGACACCATGATGACATTCGGCCTGATTATATCTATACCGTGTTAGTTGCTGCTGCCGATGCCTGTTCTGCTTCACGTCCGGGCGCACGTCGCGATACGCTTGAAAAATATGTTCGTCGTTTAGAAGAGCTGGAAACACTGGTTTGTGGATTTCCAGGTGTCGATCATACGTATGCAATTCAAGCGGGCCGTGAGGTACGTGTGATTGTGGATTCGGATCAGATAAATGATCGGGAAGCTGCGAAAATGTGTAAAGATATCGCAAAGGCTATCGAAGACTCATTGACTTACCCTGGTGAGATTCGAGTGACTGTCATGCGTGAATCGCGTACGATTGAGTATGCCCGCTAATCTGATAATTGAGACTGCATCAGCTTTGCGATTTCTTGAGATTGATCGTTCGACTGCTGTTTCAACACGTTGACAACTTTTTGCTGTCGCTCAATGGATTGGTTTTGGTTCAGTTTGAATTTCCCTTCAATTCGCTCAATATTAATCCGAAAACCAACTATGGCTTTCAGTAGCTGATTCGTGAAGTCTGGATCAATATTTTGGAGGGACCAGGGATCAGGTTGGGATGCTTCATAAAAAGTGACATATCTTTCAATGACGTCTTTCAATTCCTCTGGATCGTCTATCACACAATAGGTTCCATAAACATGCACGGCAAGATAATTCCAGGTGGGGACCGTGTTCGAAGACTGATACCAGGTTGGTGAGATATAGGTGTGAGGGCCATGGAAGATGGTTAGCATTTTCTGGTGCTGTGCTGTTTGGCTTTGAGGGTTCGCTTTTGCAAAGTGGCCAATCAATTGCCCCTTTTTTCCCTGATTACGATCCAGTAAAAGCGGCAGATGGCTGGCGAACGGTTCGTTGTCCAGGTCGGATACCAGAGTAGCAAAGCTATGTTGTTCGATAAAATCATGTAATTTATTCAGATTGGTTTCAGCAAAAGAGTCTGGTACATACATTTTTGAATCAACCTGTTGAAAGATCTTGAGGGATAATCGTATTCTGTGTTGTCTTCAGGACAATCATCTTATACTCTTTTTGTTGATGAATTGGTAACGAGTGCCTGTCAAGCAGATAGAGGACAGCGCGCGAGTTCGACTGGTTCGCTGATCGACCAGTTCATGGACTGTCAAAAATATCTCGTGAGTTAATGTGATGAAGAATTTACATTAGTAATAATAAAATGCCCCATACTCAAAGGAATCAGTAGCATGCCATTCATTGATATCAACTCTGTCAAACCTCTGGAAGTACTTCCCGGTTGCAGGATGCGTACACCCTATGGAGAAAATATCATGCTGTCCTATCTGGAAATGGATGAGGGGGCAGTGGTTCCTTTACACCATCATCCGCATGAACAAGGGGGTATGTTACTGGAAGGTCGACTGGAATTGACAATGGGAGATGAAGTGCGCGTTGTTGAAGCTGGCGCTATGTTTATTATTCCACCAAATACGCCTCACAAAGCTGTCGCCGTTGATGGTCCCGTTGTTGTCCTTGATGTTTTTAGTCCTGTTCGTGAAGATTATGCAGAGCTATATAACAAATATATTCCAGTTGATGACACTGAATCTTGACTTGCTTCAAGGTCTTTGATGAATTTTATTTTAATCTTCATCTCTCTGTTCATTTTGCTTTACAGTGTCGATGGTTTTTCTGTTGCGCTCAGCAGTGTCTGCGCGAATCCTTCTAAATGCTGCACGTTATCGCAATACGCGGCATATTTCATTTGATGGCGTAGATTTTCCGTTAACGCGCGACCGCCGACCACAAACGCAACATCGGATCCAAACTCGTCATACAGGTCAGAGTAGCCTTGGATGAATCGGGTTTCATCTACTAAATGGCTGACGCTGAGCCAGAACATCGTTGGTCGATATTGTTTGATTGCTGCAGCAAGGGTTTCGAATGGGAGGTTCGAGCCGAGTGAGGATGCATTCCAGTTGTTATCGCGAAGCACCAGTTCAACCATCGTTGTGGCCAGGTTGTATTGGTCGCCTTCGACTGTACCACCGATTGCTATGGGAGCACCTGAGGCAGGGGGGGGTAACAGCATTCTTAATTCATGAAATATTCTTAGCGCAATTTCACAGGCTCGACGTTCCTGGTATACCTCGGCATCACCGCATTGCCACAGATCACCGATTGTTTCGAAGACCTTTACGAAAACAACATCACAAATCGCACTCATTCTATGCTCTGCCAGATACAAGTCGAATATAATCTGGCGGCATCGTTCCTCATCACTGCTGAGGAGTGCATCCGTAACCTGAGATGTGGCTTGATCGATTGCACGAACCGTCGGCCCCATTGTTGCCGGCAATCCAAGTATATCCGGTCGAATTAACTCATATTTGCTTGCCCTCAAAAAATCGACCAGCACTGATCTTGCGATACGTCGATGACCGCCCGCGGTGTACTGCGTGGTAATGATTCCCTTGTCGCACCAGCGTTTGACCGAGGATTCGCTCACCTGAATCGCTCGGGCAACTTGTTTTGGAGTAAGAAATTCGCTCATATTACTTTGTTTTATCTAAAAAATGAACGATATGAATGTATTTTTAGTGTGTCGAAGTTGAAATTCTAATCGATTATAGTTCAGCGGACGAAATTAGCCAGTATGTTTATTTAAATATAAAATAGCACTAAAAATAGATTATACATGAAAAAATCTATTAATATTTTGATTTTCCGGTTGCTATTATCCGATACATTGTTATAAATTGAAATGAACGTATTGAACGAATTATGTCTCAGGTGGGTGAAAATATGATGCTATACTCTAATGTACACTCAGGGCTGTCTATTAACTCTTCACAACTTGTTTTGCAACAGCGTACCCAGGAGTTGTTAGATAATGAGATTGAATTTGTCTCGAATCGATCATTTAATGATCCTGATCTTGAGTTCGAGATCAGGCAGAGTCCATTTTTAAGTCAGGTCACAGATCAAGGTGATTCTACTGAAGACAGTCGAGGGAACCGTTTATCAACAAACCTTGCACGGCTATGTGAGGCAGAGATCCTGACTGCAGATGCAGAACAAGACTTGTTTCGCAGGATGAACTATCTTAAGTTTCGCGCCAACGCGCTTCGTTCTCAGCTCGACCCTGAATTACCCGATGAAGATAAAATCAATAGTATTGATATATTATTGAAAGAGGCAGAGGAAGTACGCAATTATATTTTCCGTTGTAACATGCGACTCGTTGTATCGATTGTCAAAAAGTGTGCCTCTCCTTACATCGCATTTGAAGATTTGTTAAGTGATGGAACATGGACATTGATGAAAGCGGTCGACAAATTTGATTATGGTCGAGGTTTTCGATTTAGTACTTATGCCTATCGCGCAATTTCAAACCATGCCTATCGTAAGATCGCAGATCGAAGAAAAGAGGCAGTACGTTTTTCTCAATCATCTCATGATCGTGTTTTGGAAGAGACTAAAGAAGAAAAGCGCCCTTTCATGGGAGAGAAGCCATGGCAAGAATTGTCTGATCTACTTTCAAGGACGATTAAAAAATTAGATCAGCGTGAACAAATAATTGTAAGAGGGCGTTTTGCTCTGGGGAATGATCATAAAACGAAAACTTTTCAAAGACTGGCTGATGAACTGGGGATATCGAAAGAACGGGTCAGGCAACTCGAGAAGCGTGCGGTCGCAAAACTTCGTGTGATGGCGGAAAAAACAAATTTGGATTTGTTACGTGAGTTTGCTGATGTCTGATCAACACAAAATTGAATTGTTTTATGATGGTGGATGCCCTTTGTGTCGACGTGAAATTAACATGTTGAGACGTATGGACAGGCAAAACTTAATCCTTTTTTCAAATATTGCCGATTCTCAGTTTGATTTCAAATCGCGAGGTAAAACATTTGATCAATTGATGAGTCAGGTTCATGCCCAACTTTCAGACGGTACCTGGATCACAGGTGTGGAAGTATTTCGCAGGTTGTATACAGCCGTTGGTTATGGTTGGCTGGTATTACCAACAAGACTCCCTGGAGTCTCTCGCATATTCGATATTTTATATTCCGTATTTGCAAAAAACAGGTTGAAATTGGGGAGGCGTTGTAATAAAAAAAATTCCTGTTACGCTGTGACTCATGAAATAAATGAGGTGAATCTATCAAAATAGCAATCATCGGTAGTGGGATCTCCGGGCTGACAGCTGCCTATTACTTACACGATCAACATGAAATCACTGTGTTTGAAGCGAATCAGTATATCGGTGGGCATACCAATACGATTGAAGTAGAACTGAATGGTGAATGTCATGCAGTGGATACTGGTTTTATTGTGTTCAATGACCGAACTTATCCCAATTTTACTCGGATTCTGAACGAGCTTCACATTCAGTCGCAGCCGACTCAGATGAGCTTCAGTATGAAGTGTCACCGTTCAGGACTGGAGTATCGTGGCGCTGATTTGAATGGTTTTTTTGCTCAAAGACGAAATTTATTGAATCCACGTTTCTATCGGCTGTTGAAAGATATTTTGCGGTTTAATCGAGCGTGTCTCAGTCTGATGAAATCGGGTGATGAAGAAATGACTGTGAGTGAATATATGACCCGCGGAAAATATTCCAATGAGTTTCGACACCAATATTTTCTACCGATGGGATCAGCAATCTGGTCTTGTCCTCCAGGAACATTCGAGCAATTTCCGATTCGTTTTATTGTTGATTTTTATCACAATCATGGGATCCTGGCGATCAAGGATATCCCACAGTGGCAAGTTGTCTGTGGTGGGTCAAAACGTTATGTGGAAGCAATTATCAAAGGCTTTAAAAAATCGATTCGAACAAATACACCTGTCGTTTCGTTGGTGCGAAAAAAAGATTATGTTGAAGTCTGTCCGCGCGGTCATTCTCCCGAACAATTCGATCATGTGATCTTTGCCTGTCATAGTGATCAGGCACTCCAAATTCTTGGTGAGGACACAACATCAGCAGAGCATGAATTGCTTACAGCATTTCCTTATGAAAATAATGTGGCTCAATTACACACAGATGTTTCTGTTCTGCCTCATAATCGTCGCGCATGGGCCTGTTGGAATTATTTTGTACCTGATGCGGAGAGCGCGAAGGCAACAGTGACTTACAATATGAATTTATTACAGAATTTGAAGTCCCGAAATACATTTAGTGTCACACTTAATGGCGAGGATCGCGTTGACCCAGGTAAGGTCATTCGACGGATCAACTATGCACATCCTGTTTTTACTTCTGGTCGTGCAGCCGCACAGCGTCGTCACGCAGAAGTGATTAATCAGCGGCGAACATCGTTTTGCGGTGCGTATTGGGGAAATGGATTTCATGAAGATGGTGTTACTAGTTCACTCAAAGTTTGTCGAGCTTTAAACGGAACGAATGAAACATGGAAAGCTGCATCTATGAAGGTTGGGTCAGACATCAGCGAAGGGAACCTGTTGAACACAGATTCCTGAATCGAATATTTCTGATGTATCTTGATTTGAGCGAGCTTGACAACGTCTTTCGCGGGCGTTGGTTCTGGTCAGCAAAACGAACTGCGTTAGCCCGATTTTGTCGAGAGGACCATTTTGGCGATCCTCAAAAATCACTAGATGAATCGATACGAGAACTGGTGACGCTCAGTAAACGGCCTCGTCCTGAAGGTCCCATTCGAATACTTACTCATTTACGCTATTTCGGTTTCGTAATGAATCCTGTGTCATTTTATTATTGTTTTGATCGCAATTCTGAGAAAGTCGAAACCGTAGTTGCTGAAGTGCATAATACTCCCTGGGGGGAGCAACATTGCTATGTGATTGATGCAAACCAGTTCTGTGTGCAAGGGGAAAATCAGCCGACAGATAAACAGTTTCATGTCTCGCCTTTCATGCCGATGGACACTGAATACATCTGGCGGTTGGACCTTCCAGACCAGAATTTAACTGTGAATATAGAAAACCATCGAAAGTCAGAAAAAATATTTGATGTGACTATGCAGCTTAATCGACGTGAAATAACAGGATTCAATTTGCTGCGGTCACTGCTTCGCTTTCCGCTGATCACTTTATATGTATTTTTGGCAATTTACTGGCAGGCGTTTCGTTTGTGGATGAAACGTGTTCCATTTCATCCGCATCCAAAATACTCAAAAACTCCTGCTCAAAGCACGAATTCTACAAAATTATGAACACACTGAATAACACCATTGACGATAGCAATTTCGATCTCTCTGCCAGATTGGGACTGATTGATTCTACATGGCGCAGTCTGCTCTTGAATCATTTGGGGAATTTATCTGAAGGACAGATTGCGCTCAGGGATGGCTGTGAAACCCTTCATTTTGGTGACGAGCATGCAGCATTAAGAGCTGAAGTCACTGTATATCATCCGCGCTTTTACCGTCGTGCTGTCATGGGAGGGGGACTTGGTATTGCACAGTCATTGATTGATGGTGAGTGGAGCTGTAACGATCTGACTTCACTCGTTCGCATTTTTATACGGAATAGGAAAGTCGCAAATCGTTTTGATACTGGTCTAGCCAGATTTCGACAATTTACGGCAAGGGCAGGGCACTGGCTCAGGAAGAATTCGCGATTAGGAGCAGCTCGAAATATCCGCGAACACTATGATTTGGGTAATGATTTATACCAGTTATTTCTTGATGAAACGATGAACTACTCATCAGGTGTTTTCGAAGACGCTTCCGATTCGATGAAAGATGCTTCCATTGCGAAGATGGCGCGGGCCTGTCGCAGTTTAAATCTGCAACCTGATGATCATCTCGTTGAAATTGGAACAGGCTGGGGAGGTCTCGCAATTTATGCTGCTCAAAATTATGGTTGCCGCGTGACAACGACAACGATCTCACGCGAACAGTATAATCTGGCTCTCGAACGTGTCCAAAAGGCGGGACTCACAGATTCCGTGTCAGTTCTGCTTTCTGATTACCGCGACTTGGAAGGCCAATATGATAAGTTGGTTTCCATCGAAATGATTGAGGCTGTCGGTCATCAATATTTTGATACTTTCTTTCAAAAATGTAGCAACTTACTACGCGATAGCGGGATGATGTTTTTGCAAAGTATTGTCATTAAGGATCAAAGGTTTAAAGAATATATCAGTAGTGTTGATTTTATCCGGAAGTATATTTTTCCTGGTGGTTGCCTGCCATCAGTGACAGCGATGATGCAATCAACCACGAAAGTCACTGATTTACGATTATTACAAATGGATGATATTGCACCACATTACGCGCAAACACTTCGCTGCTGGCAGTCACAGTTTAATGATCGATTAAATGAAGTTCGTAAACTGGGTTACTCTGAATCGTTTATACGGATGTGGAATTATTATTTCAGTTATTGTGAAGCAGCATTCGAAGAGCGACAGTGTAATACCGTTCAAATGTTGTTGGCTAAACCTGAATGTCGTTTTGACTCAGTTTACAAACAAACTAATCGGGTATCAGTTAATGCTCGACAGGAGGAACTGGCGTGAATCCCTGGTTAATGATACTCGTTGGTTGGACTACAATGGCATTGGTGATGTCTCTGTTATGGTTATTGCAACGCCGGACGGGAGACGCAGGGATTGTCGATGTTGCCTGGGGTATGGGCGTGGGCTTGCTGTCCTTGTTTTTTGTTCTGGGAAGTGATGAGGGGAATCTGACACGCCGGATCATTATGGCAACTCTCTCGCTTGTCTGGGCGCTTCGGTTGAGTGGTTACATTTTATGGCGCGTGTTCACGATGACGGAAGATGGTCGCTATCAGACTTTGAAAAAAGGCTGGGGTGCGGCTGCACAAGCCAAATTGTTCTGGTTTTTCCAGTTTCAGGCAATTGGAAGTCTGTTATTTGCATTACCAATGTTGATAGCGGCACGTGGTACTTCACCACTTGGACTATTCGATATACTTGGTATCTGTATCTGGATTGTGGCCATGACTGGTGAGTTTATTGCTGACTTGCAATTGGCACAATTTCGAGCCGATCCGGAAAATCAAGGTCAAGTCTGTTGCACGGGACTTTGGAAATATTCAAGGCACCCCAATTACTTTTTCGAGTGGTTACATTGGTGGACCTATGTTGGTCTTGCAATGGCTGCCCCCTGGGGATGGGTGACCCTGCTCGGACCGTTGTTAATGCTCCATTTTATTCTTAATGTGACAGGGATTCCACCTACCGAATCGCAAGCGTTAAAAAGCCGTGGCGACGCTTATCGGGAATATCAGAGAACCACCAGCGCGTTCTTTCCCTGGCCACCAAAATTGGAAAAGGTAACAGTATGAAAATGGATCGCTTCGTCAATCTGGTTATTGATTTAATCGAAAAAGGCTGGGTTCCCGACTGGTTGATACGACGCGCAATCAGGCACTTGTGTACGAAACGGCTCGATTCACTCGATGCGGGAAGCGAAGAAGCCAATGAATTAAGTCTCAGATCTTTTGTTGAGTCTGCTAAGCAGAGTCCGGTTGCACTTGTTCCGGAAAAAGCGAATGAACAACATTACGAAGTCCCTGCCGATTTTTACACTCATGTTTTAGGTCACCGTCGTAAGTACAGTTGTTGCTATTGGCCCGAAGGCGTTTCGACTCTCGATGAAGCTGAAGATGCTGCATTGCGCGAAACGTGTGTGCATGCGCAGCTTGAAGATGGAATGCGAATTCTTGAACTGGGCTGCGGGTGGGGGTCACTATCACTCTGGATTCTTGAGCGCTATCCGCATTGTCAATTAACGGCTGTGTCGAATTCCCAGTCACAGCGTGCCTTCATTGAACAGCAGGCAATAGAACTCGGCATGTCAGATCGCTTAACTGTCATTACGGCTGATATGAACGATTTTGCGACTTCAAAGAAATATGACCGTGTTGTCTCGGTCGAGATGTTTGAGCACATGCGGAATTACAAGATGCTGCTCAACCGGATCGCCAACTGGCTGGCTGATGATGGGAAACTGTTCGTGCATATCTTTTGCCACCGCCATTTTGCCTACCCGTTTAATGACCAGAATGCCGATGATTGGATGGCCCGTCATTTCTTTACAGGTGGGATTATGCCCAGCGACAATTTTCTCTCTCGGTTTGAAGATCACATGCGGGTAGCGAAACAATGGTGCTGGGGTGGACGTCATTATCAACGTACTTCTGAGGCTTGGCTGGCAAATCTTGATCAGCAACGTCATCAAATACTGCCTGTTCTTGCCAAAACCTATGGTGAGCAGCAGGCACGTCGCTGGTGCATGCGCTGGCGACTCTTTTTCCTGGCAGTCGCCGAACTGTTCGGCTACCAGAATGGCGAACAGTGGTACGTATCACATTACCTGTTGGAGCCTGTAAAACTTCAGGAACGAGTTGAAAGAGAAACGTTTTTTCAAGCGAATCAAGATGCGTCCTTGATCCAGTGAAGAGTCCATTTCAAAGTCTGGCAAACACAACCGTATCTGTTTCACCCCGTTCCATTTCAGGAGTATGGACAGGTGATGCCATTTTCCAGCTTTCTTCTCGTTGCTTTCCAGAATGAGACACTTTTCTGTTCAGTTTGATCTTTCTTCTGGTATGTGACGTTCAGAATTGATAAATTATAAACAGGCATTTTCGAATGAAAACGTTCGTTTATCCATTCTGACATAATGCTGAGTGAAATAAGAGGTACTCCGTATTCAATAGTCTGGCATACACAGATGAGATTTGGATATCATTTGTGGTTCCCGCTTGCCAATTTTCATGGGGAGATTCATTGGTGAAAGCAATACGTTGCAGGCTGAAGTGGAAAGTGAATCGGTCAAAAAGGAAAAATTCACTCACAGAATGGTTCTGCTTTGAGAGCTGGAAAAGAGTCTTGTGCTTTGCCTTTCTACTTTACCTGACTCCCTTTAGTTTTCTTGATGCCGCTGTACCGCGAACTGTTCGCGACTTGCAGGTCTTATACACTTTCGATGCTGGTACTGGTAATGTTGTTCAAGATCGTTCCGGTGTCGGCCAGCCATTGAATTTAAAAATTGAGAAGTTGTCTGCGGTTCAGTGGAAGCAGGGGACACTCGTTATTCGTGCACCGACAAAAATCAAGTCATCATCTTCAGCAAAGAAAATAATCGATGGCGTGAAACGTTCTGGCAGTGTGACAGTAGAAGCGTGGATGAGACCGGCCAACGACCGGCAGAAAGGGCCCGCTCGAATTGTGTCACTTTCGTCCGATTCGAGCCAGCGCAATTTTACACTTGGTCAGGATGGCAAGCGGTTTGAAGTTCGGCTGCGATCCACATCAACCAGCAATAATGGCATTCCTGCAACAGCTGCCCCAGGCAATTCTGTAAAAACCGCATTGACCCATGTGGTCTACACACGTGATACGAAGGGCACAGCGAAAATATACATTAACGGCAAACAGCAGGCAAAGAAGAATGTGGCCGGAAACCTTAGAAACTGGAATCAGAAATTTCAATTGATTTTAGCCAATGAGTTGACGGGTGATCGGCCCTGGCTGGGAGAATTTCATTTAGTCGCCGTTTATAGTCGCGCACTGGCGGCCAAAGAGATCGTGCAAAATTTTAGGGCGGGGGCCGATTCAAAGTCCAAAGTGCAGTCAAAGGAATCGCTGGCTGCGGCCAAGTCAAGTCATGTTTTTGAAACGAAGATTGCTCCCTTACTTGCACAGAATTGTCTTGATTGCCATGATTCCGCATCGAAAAAAGGTCGGCTGGATTTGTCGCGAAAAGTGTCAGCCATGGCAGGCGGTGAAAGTGGCAAAGTGATTGTACCCGGTAAGGCAAACGAAAGTTTACTTTGGGAGCAGATCGAGTCGGGTGATATGCCTCCGAAGGGTGAGCCGTTATCGGCTTTGGAAAAACAACAACTGCGAGAGTGGATCAACAATGGTGCAGTCTGGTCCATTGATACGATAGACCCGGCGATCTACGCACATGACAAACGTGCCGGTTCTACCTGGTTGCAACGACTTACTGTCTCCGAATACATCGAAACGGTACGCAGTACGGTCGGCGTGGATATCGCGAAGGAAGCACGCACAATGTTGCCGCCCGATTTAAGGGCTGATGGTTTCAGCAACACAGCATACAATCTGAATGTCGATCTCAAGCATGTCGAAGTATACGCTCGTCTTGCAGAAATGATTGTAGCACGGATGGATGTGATGAAGTTTGCATCACGTTTTTCCAAGAGTCGAAAGCTCTCGACCGATGCGACAATGCGCCAGTTTGTGGGTAGTATGGGGAAATGGATTCTACGCGGGCCGCTTGATGATCGAGAAGTAACAACATATAGCGGGATTGCAACAACGGTTGCCAGCGCGGGAGGAGATTACAAAGAAGCCGTGAGCTATCTCATCGAGGCGATGTTGCAATCTCCTCGTTTTATCTATCGGATTGAAAACCAGCAAGGTGACGGAACAACATGGCCTGTGAGTGAATATGAGCTTGCATCGCGGATGAGTTACATCCTCTGGGGTGGACCACCTGACCAGGAACTGCGGCGCGCTGCTGACGCGGGTGAGTTAAATGATCGAAAGCAGGTTGAAAAGCAGATCCAACGCATGTTAAAGGATCCGCGTGCTGTGGAGCGTTCTTTACTCTTCGTTTCTGAATGGTTGAATCTGGAGCGGATGAGTAATCTCAGTCCGAATCGCAAAAAATTTCCGAAGTGGCAAGATGCTTTAGCGACTGACATGCGCGAAGAAACGAAAGCATTTTTTAAAGAGGTTGTCTGGAATCAGAAACGTCCGCTTGCGGATTTGTTGAACGCACAAGTAACATTTGCGACTCCAGGACTGGCGACTCACTATGGGCTCAAACCAAAAGGTCCAGGCTTAATGCGCTACGATTTATCATCTGTTCCCGCGCGTGGTGGACTGCTCACACAGGGCAGCGTATTAACCATTGGTGGTGACGAGGCGTCGATGGTCACGCGTGGGCTATTTGTCTTACAGGACGTATTGCGTGGCACAGTGAAAGATCCACCGCCGGGACTTGATACAACCCCTGTGCCTTCGAAGCCGGGTTTGTCGCAGCGCCACATCGCTGAGCAACGGATTGCAAATGTTGCGTGTGCAGGCTGTCATGTGAAATTCGAACCGCTGGCATTTGGTCTGGAAAAATTCGATGGTCTTGGTGCATTTCACAATCAGGATGAACACGGCAATCAATTACGAGATGATGGCGAGATCCTGTTTCCGGGGACTGCAAAACCGATTTCGTATCAAACCAGCGCCGAACTGATGGATTTACTCGCAAAAAGTCCGCGCGTTCAGAAATCGATTACCTGGAAGCTCACACAATTCGCGCTGGGCCGCCCACTTGTTGCAGCGGAGGCACGTGTGATTGATCAAATACATCAAGCCGCCCAGAAAAATAGCGGGACTTACTCCAGTTTGATCACGGCGATCGTACTGAGCGATCTGGTTCAGACGACGAGAACTGAAAGCAAATAACAGGAATTACAAACATGAGAAGACAAATTATCAATCGACGCATCATGCTCAAGGGAGTGGGGGCCGCCACTGTTGGTTTACCTCTATTAGAGGAAATGCTCGCTTCGTCGGTCTCAGCGGCTCCAGGTCAGACTGTACCTGTCAGAGCATTCAATGTCTTTTTCGGCCTTGGTATTCCGGCACCTCTACAAACGGAAGGTTTTGATGGCGTACTGGAACCGCTTAAGCCATTAAGCAGGAAATTGCTCATCATGCGAAATGTGGATCAGGTGCGCTGTGATGAAAAAGGGATTAACGCTCACTATGATGGTGCATGCGGCGCGTTTACAGCAGAACCTCCTGATGGCGAAGCGAAATCGGGTGGCCCTTCGATTGATCAGGCGATTCGAAAGGCTCATTATCCCAGGGGACTACCGTCTGGAATGGTCTCAACACTGATCGGCGGTACTTTCTTTCGGCGGAGTCGAGTTGGTCGATATGTTCACAGTTATAGTCAGGAAGGTACCGTTGCAGCAACGATGCAGGAAAAGCCGCGCGATCTTTTCGATCGCGTCTTTGGTTCGATATCATTGTCGGGTGATGAGAAGGATGTTCGGCGCAAACGCCTCAAGCTGAGTGTGCTGGACTCAGTCGTCGATGATTACAAGTTTTATACGGGAGCAAACTCACCACTAGGCTCGTCCTCGAAAGCGCGGGTTGCTGATCACCTGGACCGTATTCGAGAATATGAACAGCGTGCGTATGCATTAAAACGTAAGAATCCGAATGCACCCCAGCTCCCTCCGCGTTCTCGCATTAAGCATGGTGGTCCGGCTGATCCGGGGGGTATGGGAGTTGATATCACGCTTGAAGAGCTCACGGCTGAATGGCGACTGATGGCAGACCTCTATGCTCTGGCGATTCAACTGGATCGTGTTCGATTTGGTTCGTTGACTTTTCTGGCAGCAGGCGAACGAATTCGTTTAAAGGGTGATTACGTTTACAACGGCAAAAAAATCTGGCAGTTTGATGATGCAGGTCAACAAAAAGCATCTGGCGACAAGGGATGTAGCCACGAATGGTGGCACAAATTCAACGAGAAGAAGAAAAATGAAGCATTGCGGGCTCATGCCCATATGAAGATGCGCGAAGTTGCTTATTTCTTGCAGCGACTCAATGGTGAGGACGCAAAAGAGGCAAACGGCCAGACGATACTTGAAAATTCTCTGATCACAATTACGACCGAGTCGGGCGATGGACGCCATAACGATGTGAAACTTGAATTGTCCGGGGTCTTCCATGCGATCACTGGTGCGAATGGACGATTCAAGACTGGTCAGATCATGGATGTCGGCTCTGAAGGGCTGGATGTGTATAACACGATGCTTGGGGGTATGGGGGTCAATAACCGACTTGGTCCGGTGAAACGAAATGGGAAACACGTGGATGCGATTCGGACTTAAAGCTGTTTACTGAGCAGACTGGTTCAAGATATCTTCGATTAATTTCAGTTTCTTCTTTTGGTGCTTTAGTAAGTGAGAGTCGCAATAGAGGCTTAAAATACAAAATGGAAGTGCAATAAAGCTGATCACCTGGAGCCAGAAAGGAATCCATTCCAGGAAAATACGAAGCACGATTAAAGTAATGAATATCAAGGTAAAAAGAATGTGGACCCGAACCCGTTGTATCTGCACTTTGATGAGCTTCCTGACCTGAGGTGCAACACGAGCCGGATTTTTATTTCCCAATTCTTTTTCAATATCAATTTGCATTTTACAATCAGGTCAAATTCATCAGATCTAACATTGAAATTTGAAATCGTTTTCTTATTTTACCTTTGGTCGAAATTTCCATGCCCCCAGGTCAATACTATTGAGACGCTGCTTTCCGCCGAAGTCTCTGTTGGCGTCTTTGATTTTAGTGCCTGCGTTGCGTGCTGGTGAGTTACTTTGAAGTTGGTAATCTTCTGCGGAATGGGAGCCGCCTTTCATTACGAGTGGGGCTGCATAGATATCTCCAGTCCCTCGTGCGGCCTGGTGTGGAATACCACCGTGCCATAAGTTGTTTCGAAATTCGATTTGGTTTGTCGGTCCCTGAATATTAGTGATAAGAGCACCGTTCACCTGTTTGAAAATATTATTCACGATACGGGAGTTCTTATGACCATCGTCGGCATTGATTTGGAGTAGAGGGCCCGTTGATCCGTATGCCGTGTTATTGGCAAAGACAGTGTTTCGAAGTCCTCCCCCTTGCTGATAGCTACCGTAGCAGAAGGCGAAATAGTTGCCGATGAGGATATTGTTCGTGATGATATTGTCGGACGACAAGTTAGACAGGCCGCCGTAGTTTTCGTTGGCAATTTGGATACCTGACGCTGGTTGATTGAAGCGATAGAAATTATTGTCATTGGTCGTATAGATCAGATTCCGATTGACTAGAGTGTTGGTCGTATTGTCCAGGTAAAGGTTTACTGAATAATTATCGTGCGCGATATTTTGTTCAATCACACCATAGTCAGATAAATAGAGGCCGATTCCCTCTCCATAACATTTGGAGACGTTATTATTTCTCAATGTTACATTCCTGGATAGCCCCGCCCCCAGACCAAAATTCCAACTGGTCCGAGGCCGTTTTTCATTGATCAGGACGCAATTCTGGATCGTATTACCTTCAAAGAGGAGGTCTCGAACGGGATCGCTGAGTTGATTAAAACCAGCATAAACACCACTACGATGACAATGGTGAATATGATTTCCGATTACTTCGACATCATGGATACGGCTCCCTGGCCCCCAGACCGCGATCCCGATTCCTTGAGAATTTTGAATTTCCAGGTCCTGGATTCGAATATGATGTGTCACCACGGCGATGAGGTTGGCGTCTGTCGGCGTGTTATTGCCATCGATGATGACCTGCTCGTTTTGAAAGGCGCGCAGCGTGATGAGTTTGTCTTTTTTACCGGCGTTGGCAAGGTTTAACGTTCGAGACTGTGGGTACACTCCTTCGCGCACGATCACATTGTCACCCGGTGTCCGCGCGATAGACAAGCCACGTGAGATTGATCGAAACGGTTGACTTTTGCTGCCGGGGTTTTTGTCGTTTCCGGTGGTGGCGACATAGTAGTCCGCAGCGGATAGCGCACTCGTCATTGCCAGTATGAAAAGTAATACTTTCAAGGGACACCTCATTTGACAGACAGAGGAAGGAATTCCACTTAAAAACAGAGCCTGTATGTATTTTGGATCTCTGCATGATAACGTGTGTTGCGTGTTCATGCAAAACTTAAAAAATTGAGCGCTGTGTGAATTTATGTATTAATATTTAACAATATAATCGAGTTAAAATTCAATTTGATCTGGTCATCCAGAGATCTCTTCTGCATCGCAATCAGTGGGAACCTTGATATACTTTGAAATAGTTGAACTGAGCAGATCGTCAAGTGATTTTCTGATGTGAGAATAAAAAGTTATGTTGATATTAAACGATCGAAACACAGCGTTTGAACTGGATGAGGTCAAGCCGAACCTGGCTTTTCTTCCCATTGGAGCGACCGAACAGCATTCGCGGCATTTACCGCTTGCCACTGATACGATCTTGGCAGATGCACTCTCCACTGAGATCCTGACCGATGTTGACTGGCCCGGTCATGTCTATCTCTTACCGACACTGCCGATTTCTTCTTCAGAAGAAAATACAGGATTTAAAGGGACAATCAGTTTTACCCCCATCACCATGCGTTCCCTGATTCGGGATATCTGGAATTCTCTGGAAGCCGAAGGGATTCAACATTTAATCGTCTGTCCCTGGCATGGCGGAAATTTTATTCTGAAGCCGATTATTCGAGAACTCAATTGTGAAAAAAAACAGTGTCATTTGTTCTATCTCAATCCCTGGGAGTTAGTGCCTCAAGAAATTTATGATACATTTGCACGTGGATTTGAAGTCCATTGTGGCGATGTTGAAACCTCATTAATGCTGGCACTGAATCCGGAGCATGTTAAAGAGGAGCGAACTGATAATCCCACACCTCATTTTAAAGCAGCTCTGCAGGATATGTGGTCGATGCATACACTCTCAGACGGGGAAGGGCACACAGGGCATCCAACGCAGGCGACGGCTGAAAAGGGTGAAGTCTTTAAGAACGCCGTGATCAAGCATTCTGCAAGCTATCTGCAAGAGTTGCTGGAAATGTCGAAGATCTACAAACGATATTGAAATCATGATGTTGCTTCAGTTACAGTTTCTGAAATAGTTCCATAAAAAACTCCTGGATTTCAGTATCAGAAGCGTCTCCAGTTGTGCCCCGCTGTTCAGCGAGTGCCACAAGTGATAATAATTCAAGTGGACCACTCGCTGATAGTTCAACATTCTTTTTTGTTTTGCGTACCAAATAGGCTCATTGTTTGGAGTTTGTTTTGCTGGGGTGCCGGCCGGCCTCCCCTCTCCTGCCATAGCTCGCGAATGCAGTGGATTTCCACTACGAGCGAGTCATCCATCATTTCCCGCCGGACAATATCGATCAGCTCTTTCGCAATCTTTTGATCCAGGTCACGCGGGGCGCCCAGAATGAGAATCACATCGGTCTCATCATTTGGTGAAGAAGGCTGCCCAGACGAGATAAGTTCGATATCGGTCTCTTTTTCCAGGTGTTTTTCAACGGCATCGATGACACTGGTTGCCAAAGGATAGGTTCTAGGCTGAGGCTTTGCTTCGACAAGGTTTTTCATTAACGCATAGTGCAATGGTACACAGAGTAATATCACTGTGGTTACAAGAATTGAGACAGTGCGAAAGACCCAGATTCGCTGTTTCCTGTTTGCTCGAATGGATGTGACCCCCATCAAACGAAATGTTCCTGCAGCACATAAGACGATGGCTACAAAGTTAGTAATGAAAAGCAGAGCCGATCCTTGTGCATTCACATAGTTCATGTACGCAAGTGATAATCCCGTGGAACACAATGGAGGGACCAGTGCGGTTGCGATAGCAACTCCGGCAATGGAACCGACAAGGTTAGGACGAGCCAGGGCATAAGCAGCCGCTGCCGCTGATGCCAAAGCGACAACCAGATCTAATACAGTTGGGTTTCCGCGCGCTAAAATCTGCGGCGTCAGTTCACTGCCCGGTGTGAGGACTCCAATGATAAAGCTGATAGCAAGCGCGCAAAGTAAGCCAATTCCAACAGTGATGAGTGATATATTTCCTAATTTCGGATTGGCTTGTGCCAGTGCCAGTCCGCAGCCGAGCATGGGTGTCATCAGAGGTGCCAGAAGCATTGATCCGATGACGACTGCTGGAGAGTTTTGAATTAATCCCATTGACGCGACGATGACAGAGAGGCTCAGCATAATTAGAAAATCAGCGTCAAAACGCGACCCGCGCCGCAGACCCTGGATTAAATCAGCGTAGTCTGCCGGACTGAGTGTCGATTTCCAGCTTGAAGAGTTTTTATTACGATTCCATGGTCGTAATGGTGGAGCACGTTTAAACACAGCGATTGTTGGTTTAGTCGTTAATTCTCGAACAATATGCACGTATTTGTAATTGGCACCAACAATGAACAGATCATGTTGGTCCAGAGACGCAGCAACCCCGGCATGATCGTCGTAGCTGAAGACCTTACATTCAATACGCTCATTTTGTTCAACGCCTGTATCACGCATCAGCTGTAACAGTTCACGTCTACCAACTTCAAATACTTCTTTTTCGAAATCCATCTCAGCCCGCGCCAGCGTAATTGATGAGTTGGAGTGTTCGAGCATTTGATTTGCCAGATAGAGGGCTGATCCATCGTGTGGCGAATCAGTCACCCCGACGAAGATGCGTTTGTTCTGGCATGAACGGTCGGGTCCACCAAATAAAATGACGGTATTGCAAGGTGATTCTCTCAATAAAGAGTTGGAACTGTAAGTGGCCCCGGTTTCTCCTGTCTGGTCTTCAGCCGCCGCAACGATCAGTTCAATGTCACTGGTTCGTGCCAGATTCACTGCTGCTATTGATGCCTGGGATTGAAACTCTTCACGGATTTCAATTTGTTTTGCATTGTTTAATCGATAAACTTCACTGTTTTTTTCAGAACGATTAATAAAATCATGTACCTCTGAGATCAGCTTGTTAATCTTGAGCGCTTCTTCATCCAGCGGAATAGCCGAGGAACGAGTCATGCACATGATGGTAAGAGACGAATTTCTTACGTATGCAAATTCTGCAGCCCAGGGAATGACAAAGCGGATCTCTTCTCTGTTAGTGATTAACGCAAGTGTTACCATATGGTTTCACTCCCCAGGATACTGATATTTCAGATGATTTCGTCTTGATAATGATTTAGTATAAAGCAATTCGATGCGATACGACAAAGTGAACGTGTCACAAGACGCTTGAGTTTTCGACAGACAAAATATTTCAAACGGCAAAGTTTGTGTTTACGAAGATGTGAACAGGGCGCGTATTGTGAAACTGTGTGGGTCCTCAAAAATTGAACGCTTGTTTGCAGGAAATCTTATGATTATTTTCTGAGGTTACTCTGTACGCATTTTCTTTTTGATTGCTCTTTTTTCCTGATTTTTGTTTTTTACATAATCTCTTTTTCTGTTCTGTGTATCGGTTTTCTGGATATAGGATTGAAATTCATCGCGAACCAAAGATTGTTTTGTAGAGGAAGGTGCCAATCCACGGACACGCAGGTAAAATATCGGACTGAAAGGAAATCGATAAAGCAACGCACCAATACGTTGCAGGAATCCATAATCTACGACGCTGTCTAATATTTGAAATGGACTTGATGTACAATTATTTGTCCCACAGATGCGATAAAGATAATAATTTTCCGACATACCTGCTTTATGACTTCTTAATAATGATTTGATCAAGAGATCCCGTCTATGCAAATCATTGAGATTAGGAATCGCTATTTCCGAAACGTACTGGTTTTGAACAACGATTCGTTCAAATACCATTTCTTCGGTAGAGAAAAAACGATGAGCGGCTATCAAATTACCTTGTAATCCATCAACAAGGTTGTACGACACACCCAGTGGGCCAATCGCTTCGAGTGAATAAACGATATCGTGAATTTTATACACAGCAGAATTGCAGTCAGAGTCATCCATCGCGAACAATTCAACCGGCTGGTCAGGCATGAATTTTATACGGCTTTGAACATGATTCAAACTTTTAATTTTTCGTTTCGGCAGCCCGTTTTTGTGAAATTGCTTTTCGACTCCGTTTTGACCTTGTTTCGTTTTGATCTGAGAGAAGTTGAATGATTGTCCTAAAACCTCTTTAACACCATCAAGTGGAATCTTTGCTCGCCAGAAATTATCGTGGTGATAAAAATAATTGACGATCAGATGCGTCGTTTGAGGAGAGACCGTTTTGTGCTGTGTAAACGGTTGATTGACAGTTGCAATGATTTCAGATTCGATCTGAATCGAACGTCGACTTGATGTATCTATCTTCTGGCCGGCATATTTCGAATTATTCGGCATCAATAAGATGGAATCATCAGAGTGAGAGTTTTCGCTCGTTGGTTCTGAATTCATGTCAATCATTCACCAGTTAAGATGAGGATTCGATTTTAAGATGAAATCATCAGTATAGACATAAATTCAATCATTAAGCCAGTTCCACCGACATTCATAGCGTGATTTCGTTTCAGGATTGATTAAACGAAAAGTCGCAATTGATCCAAATGGTAATTCCACTTTCACATCAGGGGTTACTGAGTAGACCAGGTCAGGCTTATCGATTAAGTAACGACTCACTTCGAAGTATTCATATGTATGACCTTCCGGCATGAGTATCCACATTTCGACCAGGCCGATTGCAGCCGGGACTGTAAACTGGAACCGTCCCTCATCATGGACGCCATCGGTTAATTCCGTTTTCCCAATTAATTCGAGGATAATTTCCGTATCCTGGCCTATGGGTATGCGGCTCATATCAAGATCGAGCTCCCACAGATAACTGCCATCATCCTGTTGCATTCTAAATAATTTCGGGTTCAGTCTTTTATTTTTGAATTGCATTTTCAGGTCCTGGTAGATCGTTGATGTCTGTAGTCTGAGATGATTATTCTCAGCACCTTCATTTGTTCTCTGCACACGAATCCTTTCATGTACAAACAGGGCCGATGTTTTTTTATCAAGGAATGACCAATTACGTAAATCGATGATTCGAGAATCCGAAGTGATTTTAAATCCAGAGAAATCAACAGGCTTGATCGTTTTGACCTCTTCAAAAGGCAGCGAGTTAATTGATGTGACTGGAGTCATCTTCAATAATCTGACCACTTCCCGGTACACGGGGCTGGTTTCTGTGATCGCGTTTATGACGGTCTGTTGATACTGGGCTTCCTTATGTAATTTGTAATAGAAGTAGGGAATTATAAAAGCGATTAATAATATCATGGGTACCCAGATATAAGTAAATGAATCGCGGAGACTAAAAAGCGTGCTCCAGATGCGACGGTCTGCAGAGCCTTGTATCTGGCGCCCTATTTTGAGTGCCTCATTTTCATCTGCCAAATTCCATTTGGGGGTGGGAAGCTCCTTCGAATTTGATTGAATATTGGAATTTGGATCCCAGGGAGGACCTTGAGGTATTTCCGACTTGAGAACATGCGAATTATTACGACATGCTTTTCGTGCGACACAATATCCCTGTTGGACAAGAGTAGAGATTTCGAGGTCGGAGAACCGATCCAGGTCAGTTCGAATCCGTGCTGTTTGACGCTGGATTTCAGGGCAGGGAGCAAAGCGATCTTGTGAGTGTTCGACAACATCTGTCAGCGGTATGAAAATCACACCATTGGAATTCTGGAAGGACTCCAGTTCCAGTTGATAGACACGATCCATGAGAATATCAGTCGAGCGGAATGCAGTGCTGACGAGGCCACCACCGGCTCGACCATTCGCACTGACTTCGAACATTTTACCAGCATCGCTGACGATGATTGCATCAAAGCCATCACTGTGCTGTCGTAAGCAGGGCTGGCCGATGACTTGTTGTAATGCTGCTTCAACTATGATGCGATTCAGCCAGATTCGATCACTCATTTCAGCAACGTGTCTCGAATTATTCAGGTAAAACAGCAGTGATTGTGCACTGGGATCGTTTAACTCCAGTCCCTGGAATGCAGGTTTACGGAACAGCTCTTCAGATCGAATGACCTCCCATAAACCATCAATAAATGGCTTGATGACTGAATGAGGGCTATCGGAAACAAGTATTTTTTCAATTCGAGGATAGTTCTTGTCAACCAATTCTCTTAGTCGACGCAACGGAGTGTTTTCTGGAAGTTCTTTCGCAGAAATTAAAGCGGCAATGACGTCATCTAATGCATGAAAATCGTTTTTAGATAGTGGTACGGTGTCTTTGATCCAGGATTGTTGTATGCAGCGAAACATGCGCAAACCAAGGTTGTCGAACACGCCCCCATCGGAAAATGCCTGTGTTCCAAAGGTTCCTGTATCGGCTCCGACTTCCTCACCTTTGATAACAAGGGGAGGAAAGAATCCAGGAAAAGCGGAGGAGGCAGCTACGGCCATCGGAACTGTTCCCAGCCCAATGGGGACACGCTCGAAATGGTCGCGTTTTCCAGGTGCACGCCTTTGAAACAATAAGCCATATTTGTCAAACGAGCAAAGACAACCTTCGCTGAGATTTGTTGACAACATATGTAAATGCGGTTTTGAAGGTAACTGGTTCAGGCTTACATCACCATAGAGAAACTGTTCATAATGTTTTTCAAGGAGGCCAGGCCGGGTTAATTGTCGACGGATCTTTCTTCGAAATATGCGTCTGAGACTATTGATGGACGAAGAAAACGGGAAGCGTCTGACAATTCGGTTTCGTACATCCATTTTGGTGAATTGTATTACTTCATCCGCTGCTTGTTCAAATTCTGAATCCGTACCACAATAGCGGTCCCAATTTAACAGGAGGTGCGCGGCTAAAATACTACCACCTGAGACGGATGTGATTTGCGAAATCTTTTGTAGCGTACCTGCATCTCTAAGGTATCGAATGACGCCTAAGTGATAGAGAGTGGCACGAAATCCACCACCTGACAAAGCTAATCCAATACGACTCATTAAAACTCCCAGGTTTAAAATACAAGAATGAATGAGCCGCCTTGCTAACAAGTATTTTCGATTGTTCAATCATATCCGTTGAATGACCCGTTGCAATCATTATCATTCTGATCGCGAGACTTGAAATTATGACAGACTGGCAGATTATGGCGATGATACCGACTTTAATATCAGTTCCTGTACTGTACTGATTTTAGATACAGGTATCGCAATTGCGGATGCTGGTAAATTGAGATTATGTCGATGGCTTCAAGACCGGACTGTTCAGCTGGATTATTGAACCTGCAAAACGAACCTCAATCCTCAGCGCCGACATTCCCGTTGAAATCTGCAAAGACCGTTTTAACGTGTCTTGTTAAGATACTGATCACTAATGGATCTTCAGAAGTGAGTATTTTTTTTGAATCGAGCTCACCACTCCGTACCGCCAGTACGACAGCAGCCAGGACGTGCTCTACATCAACGGGGAGTTTCGTCGGCTCTTCGAGTTGAACTGCCAGATCAAATAACGTATCTGCAAGAAGTGGGTCGACAGTCGCCTCCCCGGATTCCGAAATGGTTATGCCGGGTACAATTTGTTTCTCTGTGCACATGCTTTAATTGTTATTGTGTTAAAGAAACGGAAACAGATTTAACCACCGGTGCGTCGTTGTGTAAACGTGCTTTTTTTACTGGTAGGAATGTTATTGGTTTTTGGAACTGCCGGTTTCATCAGATTTGCTCTTTCGGGAATATTTTTCTGAGTCTCTTTCGCAGTTTTTTCTTGAGTACGTTTTTTCGCGTCCGCCTCATGCTTTTTCTTGGCAACGCGTTTTTCCCGATCTTTCTTTTTCTGTTGTTTATTTTTAGCCATTTGGCAATTCTCCAGTGATTTGAATGATCTTTCGATCTTGGTCTCTATGGGATTCAGTTTCGTTGTATTTTATGATTCTATCAGAGTAATGAGTTCTATGATAGAATCAGACAAGAATTCATTTTAGAGGTTCGCCTGCGATTTGAAAAGAATTGAAGCACGAATTCTACGCGAATCAATGTTTCAAAGTTCTCTATTAAAAATATGAGCATCAATCACAGAAATATTCAAATCAGCCATGCAGGAAGAGAACGCCTATATTTGTGATACTTGTGGTGAAGAAATTGTTATTCCCATTGATGTTTCGGCTGGTGCTGAACAGGAATATGTCGAAGATTGTCCGGTTTGTTGTCACCCCAACGTCATTCACATCAATGTCGAACCGGATGGCACGGTCCAGATCTGGTCTGCTGGGGAGTGAGATTGAGATCATGGATCAGGTTACTCATGCTCAGGTCCGATATATTGAAAACGAGGTATTTCCTGGCTACCGACTGTTACTGTTTCCAGAAACATTTTCCTGGGGCGCACCCAAAGACCTCGCATGCCATAATCCTGTCGATAGACGACTAGTTCCTCTTCCGTTTCGCTATGACGGGCTACTCCAATCACGATATAGTCTTTGTCTTTATAGTGTCGATAGCGGCCTGGTTGCATTGTCATTCTCCCTTTTGGATTTCTTTGATCGCTTGTTGCAAGGGACAGTCAGTCGATGCTGATGTGCCTCGTCGATACTGACTCAATAATTCATTTGAGCGTTGTGCCAGCATCCTCCGCACTTCACGCCGTTTTCCTTTGACGCGTGGAATCGACATCGAGTCGTAAGCCGTCGTCTGATGACGCATCCAGGCAATGACCGCTGCTTCTGCCCGTTGTTCTACCGGAATTCGTTTTGTTCGAGCGACAGTACCACTTCCCACCGGTGTTGCATGTTGAGTGATGGCCTGTGCCAATTGCTCTGCCAGCTCTTGATAATCAGAATGGAAATTGAGAAAACTCAGAACAGCCTGATAAAAACTCTCGACGTATTCGGCTTGTAATTTTGCTCGACGTTGTGCGTCTGCTGCTTTGCGCCTGGTGTAGCTCTCTTTGGAACGTTCCATTTCCAGCGCTTCACGAATTCGGGAAATCGTGGCTACAGGCGCCCAGACGCCTTTTGAAAAAGTCCTGCGCCCTTTTTTTTCTTGAATTATCCAGTGTTCGCCAGCGGTTTTCACGCGCCGGGTTAAAGCTGCATCACCGGGTGGTAACAATTCCCATCCTTCAGGAACTGTGACGATTTTTCCGTTAGAGGTGCGAACTGTTTTCAAGTCAGGACCGGGTGAGTATGTACTGTTATTATTGGGTTGAGCCATTAAACACATCGAGTTATAAAAAAAAGGGGGCTTTAGATAGCTTAACTGATTCTGAATGAAGACATTCCGCCGATACGCGTTGATTGGCATCACTATTATGGTTTTGTTGCCCTGTTTCTCGCTAGAGTTGATATGTTTCATAGGGGGAATTGCAGGGGGTGCCTCGTGTAACGTGCATCTGTTTTTGTTCGGGCTCGATGATGACGGAAAATACCGTTTGCCAGAATCCGGTTTCTTCATGGTCATTGACGTGTCGACAAATCGAACGTGGATGTCCTTCATGATCTGTGAGAGCGGTCTTGATATCATCAATACTGATCTCACTGTCATTTGAGCCGAGCAGGCTGTCAATGCGTGCCTTGCGGGGATGCGATTCGATCAATTCCGGAAACTGTTCGTTAAATTCACAGATTTCTGGGTGCAGGCAATGGTTGGTGTGTGAAATCCAGGTTGAAGTGTCGGGCCGCAAAACATAAACATTGTCGATCGAGGCTTCAATATCAGCGGGACCTTCAGGAGTGGCAAGCATGATGTTCACCGGAATAGCTCGCTTGGCGCGTTGAATTGCGTTTACTGCACCCTCGAGCGATTTGGCTTCATAGAGTTCACGCAAGGTGAAATAATGGGGAACGCCCATCGGTCGGCTTGGTGCCGGTAGTGTGTTTAAACAGGCGGCAATGCCTGCGTCATTAAAGCCCACATAAGCAATCAGTCCAGCTTGAGTGACACTCATGTAAGCCGGTTTTCCAGTCGGGCGACGAGTTAGAACAATTGTGAATGGATCGAGTGCAGGATCACTGTCCCAGTTCTGCGCGACGACCATGCCGCGCTTTGAGTTGGCTGATAAGCTCAGTGATGTGCATCCCGTATCGGCGTCAGCTGAAAACTGGTTTCGAATTTGTAACAGCATCACTTCCCATAAAGGCAGGTCGATCGCTTCTGCTACTCCTCGGAGTTCGTTCATCGAATCCGGGCTGTAGCTTTCTGCAAGAGGAATGCAGCTTTCCGAAATGGCTTTTGTTTTTTCGTGTGTGACATTGACGGTTTTATTCAGTCGTTCCAATGCGATTGCACAAAACGCACGTATTTCTTCACGCGCCGCTTCGCCGATTTGCTGCCCCATTTCCCGAGGTGATCCAGAAACTTCTATTTCACGATAACGGTTGGGGTTTGACATGGTTGATTCTCAGTGTGAATTCGCGTTTTAAGTGTGAGTTCCAGCTTGTGACAAGGTTAGAGCAGGGCAGTGTAACAATTGTATTTGCTGCCATTCTACTTTGTATGAACATAGAATACTCATTTTGAATTCACAAAACCAACCTCTGAGGACAAGAAGTATTGAAAGTCTGCGATTCACATGATCTTAGATCTATGATATTCGTGCGATTGATCAAAATTATATTTGAAACGATCTCTTAAAAAAGTCAAAAAAGCGTGAACCAATCATGGTCGTTGCGCATCTAGTCCTTTACGTAGTCAACAAATAATAGAATTTAATGAACGAAGCGATTTCATGTTTTTTACATTAGGACCAAGTGATTTGAGTGAAAATGCGATGGGTAATCTGTCTGCCAATCTCCCGGCAGATAGTTTGCTCGGAAAATATTTGCGCTTGTAACGCCTGGTCAATCCAATCTGAAAATGGTCATAACCCGGTGTCGCAAGGCAGCGGGTTTTTTCGTTTTCCCCAAAATCAATCTCGATAATATTGTCGTCAGCATCAGAGAAAAACTGTTTTATCTGATTTGCATTGCGCTCAGGTTGCACGATGAAAGCGGCCCGTTCGACTTCGGGTGAGGTCATCGGTTTTTCAAGCCGAGCAGGTAGGGTTCGACTCCCACACGGGCTATTTTTTAACATTTTAAAGGAGAATTGAAGATGTGTCGTATTCAGCGTTTGAAACAGAAGCACCCGACCCATACGAGGAGGTTGTGGTGTAACGGCAGCATCCCTGGCTTTTAACCAGGCGGGTGGGGGTTCAAATCCCTTCAACCTCAATTTGCTGATTGATCAGCAAGTTAATATTCGCACCGGTCGTCTAGTGGCTAAGACTCCGCCCTTGTAAAGCGGTTACGTGAGTTCGAGTCTCACCTGGTGCTCTTGTTCTTTGACAATCATACATAAACATACTTAGCCCCATGATGTAGCGGTAGCCTACTGCCTTGCCATGGCGGAAGTGCGGGTTCGACTCCCGCTGGGTGCTCTGAAGCGTACAAGAAAACATGATCGCTTTTTAATAGATGATACATGGTTCCAATAGACTGGGAGACAAAAAATAGAAGTCCGATTAGGGGCTCAATTTCAGGGTGTAGGGAAGTCTGGCTAACCCGCGTGTTTTGGAAACACGAGATCACTGGTTCAAATCCAGTCACCTTGACTCCGCCATTGGTGGTTTGATGTTGATGCGGTGGTGCTCGTGTTGGTATGGGCAGGCGGTTGTTACCCGCCCTGACGCAGGTTCGATTCCTGCCTCCGCAGCTGATTTTAGATGAGAATAGACGCCTCTGGTGCAACGGCAGCATAACTGATTCCAACTCAGTTGATCAGGGTTCAAATCCTTGGGGGCGTGCTTGAGTGTGAGTTGATGCTTGTTGATTTCAAAATGGACACAGCTCGGTAGGCAATTGGCAGACCACTTTGGTTCAGAACCAGAGATGCTGTGGGTTCGAATCCCACTCGAGCTACTGGAAAACGATACGTCCTCATGGAGCAGTCCGGAGTGCTCGTCTGTTTGTCACACAGGAGGTCACGGGTTCAAATCCCGTTGGGGACGCTTAAAACTGGCATGGTACGCAAACTGGAAAAGCGACGAAGCTTAAAACTTCGTGATTGTTTGCGGGTTCGACTCCCGCCCGTGTCACTTCAATATGATATGCGTCGGCTGGGCATTGGCGAGCCCCAGTGGCTGTAACCCACCCGCCTTCGGGCTGTGGCGGTTCAACTCCGTCCCGACGCACTTTGAAGAATGGCCAAGTGGCGAAACTGGCAGACGCGCGACTTTTAGAAAGTCGTTCCTTCGGGATTGCGAGTTCGAATCTCGCCTTGGCTAATGTTATTGCAGATGCGGCAGGTGCCCAACCGGCTTTCATATGGCCGGTGCGCCCGGCTCAATACCGGGATCTGCAACTTAGGGGCTGGCATGTACCTTGGGGGCGACTGACTTTTGCAAAGTCGGTGTGTTGGGTTCGATTCCCATCCGGTCCACTTATTTCATTTCGGAAGGTAGCCGGATACGGTTTGCCGGGCCGGTTTGCTAAACCGTGCGGCCTTCGGGCCATGTGGGTTCAAATCCCATGCCTTCCGCTGAATATTTATGATATTTTGAATGGGTGCTGGTAGTCTGTTCGTTTCATAGAATCGCATCTACCCTTGTTCGTTTATCAAAACATTTCAATTTTTAGAGAAATTGAACGGAAGATTTTGACAGTCTGCACGTTCTCCTGGCATGTGACTAATCATCAATGATGGCGATCACAGTCAAAATTTTCTGTTTGGGATCGGTTAAACCAAAGTCAGTGATTTTCATCAGTAAATATTTTGCTCGGTAATCATGATTGGGGTGAACATGTCTTAATATCTTGTGTTTTTAAATTGAGTTGTGTACGTTTTAAAAATATAGCCTGTGGGTGTGCCGGATTGCATATCAGCTTGCGAAGCTGGTGGACCAGGTTCAATTCCTGGACGGGCTAATCCGCCTCGGCGGAGTCAGGAGCGAGACTACAAATGGATCCTGCGTTCACCTCTCGGAAGGAACGCTCAGATTTGCCAAATCTGGAAACTCGTTCTCCAAATCGGCTCCGCTCCGAGGCCTTTTATTATGAGTAGTAAGGAATGTTGTTATGTTAATTAAAGAGGTGGGACGCGAGTTCATCGTCAAGGATACACACCGCGGTCTGTGGTATGAAGATGGTAAACTGACCAAGATACTTGAATCGGGTCGGTATGAGATTCCTCCACGAAACAAGTTGTTCAAACAGTTACCGCTTGTTGAGTGTCTGCTGGTTGATGTGCGCGAGCGCGAATTGACGATCAAAGGGCAGGAGATTCTGACTGCTGATAAGGTTGCGATTCGTGTAAGTATCCTGGTGCAGTTTCGTGTTACCGATCCTAAAGCGGCTATCCACACCGTTGATAATTTCGAGGATCGAATTTATACCGACGTGCAACTGGCGGCACGACGTTCTTTGGCTTCGATGATTCTTGAAGAAATTCTTACGAATCGAAATCAACTGAGTGAAGACATTCTTTCAGATGTCAGCGAGTCGGCCAGTGATTACGGTGTGACTATTCGACGTGCTGACGTGAAAGATCTGATATTTCCTGGAAATCTGCAGGAAATAATGAATCGTGTGCTGGCTGCAGAACGGAATAGCCAGGCACAGTTAGTTGATGCTCGAACACAAGCGGAAGTGGAACAGATCCAGGCGCAATCACAGGCAGAAGCGACGCGGCGCGAGGCTGAAGCCGAAGCGGAAGCTCGCAATTTGCGAGAGCAAGCCGATGCGGAAGCATTGCAGATGCAGGCAGCTGCTGAAGCACGTGCCTATGAAGAGCGAGTCAAAGCGGCAGAAGCACTCGAAGGGCACCCGGCGCTCTTGCGAATGGCGGAATTAGAGACTTTGCGTGATCTGGCGCGAAATGCCAATGCGCGATTGTATCTGAATTTCGATCAGAATGGTCTCGGATTGGACCGATCAGAAGCCAGGTGAGAAGGTTCGTAACGAGTGCACGGTATTGATCATTGTTGAGTGACAAAAAATGAGAACCGGTGAGGTGAATTCACCGGTTCTTTTTTTCTTTTAAGAAGATCAAAATCACTTTGGCTAAAGATATCTTAGTTGAACCAAAATGCCATTGTGAAGAAGTTGGCACCGCCGAATGTGTTATTGATTCTTCCCAGCATTTCAGGAGAGGCAAAATCAGTAATCGGGCCTTCTTCGAGGTAGGGGGCGGCTGCTGTTCCCTGGACCCAGAGGAAAGGGTCGATGATTCTTGGTTCAGTGAAGACGCGCCTTAAATTGACGCCTTGTTTTCCCGGTTTGCCACGCCAGAAGGGGATTAGTTTTTTACCTTGCAGCACCAGGCCTGTTTCGTCCAGTACAGCCAGCCATGTATCGAGCATTTCCTGGGTGACTTTGATTTGCAGGACTCCTGTCTGTTTCGGGTTGGGAATCCATTCATTTTCATCATCTGTCTCTAATTGATAGTATTTCCACATGGATTTGGCATGCAACTGCATGTCTTCCAGATGTGCGAGTGCGGATTTCATTCGCGCTGGCTCTTTCATTTCAAATCGCCAAAGGTGAATAAACGCGAGAATATCAGAGATGAGTGGTCGATCGAATCGAATCACATCACTAAAATTACGTGAGCTTTCCATTAAGAATGGGTAGGGTGTGTCAACGTTTTCAAAAAAGAGATGTGCCGTGCAGTTAAAGATTTCCTGCCCATCGACTGCCAACATGACTTCTCCCCACGCACAGAGGAAATTACAGTATCCCGCAAGCCAGTCGGCGTCTCCTCGATCAAAGCCGATAACAAATTGTTCTGCGGCTGCTTTTTGTCGTGCTGCACCGGTTTGACCAAACAGGAAAGCGGCATCAACGGGTTTTCCGACACCGAACAAGTCGATTTTTATTTTGCCCACATGCAATGGTAGTTTTACATTGGGGTCTTTGACCGCCGAAAGTGTTTGTTCGGCTTGTTTTAAATCACGAACCCAGGTTTGTAATATTTGACGGACATCGGCATAGGAAATCTGATCTGGATTTGGATTCTGAGGCAGTAACTGTCGAAATTCACGAGGCATCCCTCGAAAAGCACCCTCTGTCCGTAAACCGTATTTGTAGAGATTGGCGCCAAGATGCTCAAATGACTGGAAAAATTGAACCACGCCCAATCCGAATCGAGCTTCGTCATCCCGGGGCGATTTTGCAATTAGTTCCTCAAGAGCTTTGGCTCCTTTGTTCAATTCACCTGAATTCAAATACTGCTCAGCCAATGGCGCAGCAGTGGTAAACTGTGTCGAATATGAGAAAACAACAATTAATGCTGCCATAATAGCCGCGCTTCGCATGAGAGAACTCCTGATTGTTTACGGAAATATCGTTGTTATTTGCATGTGAGCCTGCTGGTCTGCTCAACAAACCAGTTTGTGAACAACCTTACTTTCAGTAAAGGCGTATTCCCGTCGAAAAGACAACAGAATAAATACAAAATCTACAAAAAAAGTACCATTGAATGTTATTACCTGGATTCAGGGCAATGGTTTCAGAGAAATTCGACTCATCAGGATTCCCTGCCAGATTATAGCAGTTTATATACTTTTCTCTGAATCGGAGCGTTTGCTGCGCTTTCGTTTTGCTTTTCGAGGACGAGAAGTGTTGTCATCAGAGCGAAAAGACCGGTAGAGTCCTACAGGAAAACGGAGAATCCGAAACGGGGTCACTCCGACCATTTGCACGACAACCTGAGCAGTCCAATGTGATTCGGGTTCACGAATAGTGCGAGCAAACACGGCGGCAGCTAAACGCATGATAAAACTAGTTGCAAAAACAATATGAAAATTGTTGAATTCCACTTCCCCTAAAGTCATGCTCCACCCGGAAGAGAATACCAGAAAAGCACCGGTTACAATCGAAGTGAAACCTCCCACAAGCCCTGCGACAGCTGTTCCTGCAGCGATGTACATGGTTCGATTTTCAGCGGGAGAATTTTTAAGCATGAATCCATTGTTGGCGATGGCGATACCCGCATTCAGTAGCGAGTCAAGAATGAATATGGGGACCATGATCCAAAAAGCAATTGTGGGATCACGAGGTAAAAAAAAGAGGCCAACCATGTTCGTGGACTTGAAAGCCGTGCATAGGATCAACATGGGTCGATTACCAAAATGTTCTGCCATCTGACCCAGTCGCTTCGAAAAGAAAGCACCGCCAAGCCAGGCACAAGTCCATAACAATAGCAGGCGAAAGACGTCCATGCCGATATAATCGAGCAGGTAATAACTGATAAAGGGTGCCCCAAGCATTGCGGCAAAATGCCAGAAGCAGGTGAATGAAATAAACGAGCGAAAGTTCTGATCCTTGAAAGGTGTCAACAAGACTTCTTTCAGTTTGGGTTCTTTCATTTTAGTAACGGGTGGTTCATCGACTTTAAGAAAAATAAGAATGTCAATGATTCCAAATATGCCACCCAGATAAATCAGTGTTGCGAATCCCTGCTGAATACCCAGTCCACTTTCCGCGAGAAAAATTGCTCCGCCTAACAAGGAGAGAACTCCGCTCCAATACATCCAGAGTTGCCGAATTCCCCAATAGCGGTTCAACCCTTCATGCGGGAGATAATCTCCCATCCAGGAGAGCCATAAGGGCGTCGTAAAATGAATTAATGCATGATTGATGGCTGTCAGAATGATCAACCCCCAGAGCCATGTCTGATCAGTCAGGTTGGGAAAAAGCCAGGGGCCTGCTGCAATGGGTATCAGCATTAATCTTTGCAGGATCGTGAATGAGAACCAGGTCCAGCGGCGATATTGCAGGTGATTTGCGAGCACTGCAGCTACGAACTGCATGAACAGCATCAATGTGGGTATTGCTCCCAGGATTCCAATATGCCAACCTGTTGCTCCCAGTGAGCGGGCGAACTCAATCGTCGCCGGTGACATCGTCAACTGAGTGTATATCATGGCCATGCAACCGGCCACAATAATGGCCCGTTGAGAAACCTTCTGTGACCACACGGAACTTTGATCCCTGAAAAAAGTTGGTTTTAGTTATTGGAAGACGGTATCGTCATTTGTGCTCGGATCGAACTCATGGCAAGTATCTAAGCGATCATTTTCATAGATCTTGTAATGAATGGTGAGCAGCAGTATCAGCTAAAAGTCATTTTGCTGATGGCCAGGATGGGAATCATAGCAATGGTCAACTCAAAATGCGATTGTATATTACTGAATTGATAGAAGTAGTATAGAAAGCAGTTAGAAATTTTACTTCTTCTGCTTCCAACATAGTAGAATTGCTTACAAGGATTGCTCAGTTCAGTAAAGCCACTTTGGAAAAAGTGGTAGTGATTATCATTTCTTCACTGATTGCCGACGCACAGGTGTCTTGTCTACAATGCCAGCTTTTCCCTGGAGCGACTCGTGAACAATGAGGTTTCGCTCAAAAAAATCTGTCATCCTTCAAGAATTTCTTCGGTCTAAACAGCACCGTAAGCGAGCATAGCTTCTGCCACTTTGACAAATCCAGCAATGTTGGCACCATCAACATAGTTGACACTATCAGAATTTGGTGAGGTGCCATGAGTTTCGCATTGTGTGTGGATTTCGCGCATGATTGTTTTGAGGCGTGTGTCGACTTCTTCTCGACTCCATGAGAGTCTTAATGCATTTTGGCTCTGTTCAAGTCCCGATACAGCGACACCGCCTGCGTTTGCTGCTTTTGAGGGAGCATAGAGGATTCCGGATTCGACAAAAGCATGGACGCCCTCCAGCTCAGTCGGCATGTTTGCACCTTCACAAACTGCTTTGACACCATTTGCCAGAAGCTGATTTGCTTCTTCACCACTGACTTCATTCTGGGTGGCACATGGCATCGCCACATCAACGGGTACACTCCAAGGGCGTTTCCCTGCATGAAATGTTGATGACGGGAATTGATCAGTGTATTCGCTGATTCGGCCTCGTCGTTCTTCTTTAAGGTCTTTGACGAATGCAATTTTTTCTGTGTCAATCCCATCAGGATCGTGTATAAAGCCAGAGGAATCAGACAGTGTGAGAACCTTCGCGCCCAGTTCGACCGCTTTCTCAGCAGCGTAGATTGCCACGTTCCCTGATCCAGAGATTGCCACTGTTTTGTCTTTGATACTATCTCCGATACGATTAAACATATTCTCACAAAAATAGACACAGCCATAACCAGTGGCTTCTGTCCTGATCAAACTACCGCCGAATGCTAAACCTTTACCGGTAAGTGTTCCCACAAATCGGTTTTCCAGGCGTTTGTATTGACCAAACAGGTAGCTGATCTCGCGCGCGCCGACACCAATATCACCTGCGGGAACATCCGTGTCTTCGCCGATGTGTCTATGTAATTCTGTCATGAGGGATTGACAGAATCGCATCACTTCGGAATCAGACTTTCCTTTGGGGTTAAAATTGGAACCGCCTTTGGCACCTCCCATTGGTAATCCGGTCAGGCTGTTTTTAAAAGTTTGTTCAAACCCCAAAAACTTCAATACACTTTGTGTGACGTTGGTATGGAATCGCATTCCGCCTTTGTAGGGGCCTATTGAATTGTTGAACTGGACACGCCATGCTCTGTTTGCTCGAATTCGGTTTTGATCGTCTTCCCAGGTTACTCGAAAGATAACAATGCGATCTGGTTCTGTCATACGTTCCAGAATTTGCGCTTCCTGATACTTTGGGTGTTCCAATATAAAAGGCACGACGCTTTCGGCAAATTCTCTAACTGCCTGGTGAAATTCCGGTTCACCCGGATTGCGTTTCATTAAACCCGACATGAAATCATCGACAGTCTGGCAATTTTGAAATTCCATTTAGCAGATCCTTTTGAGTATTTATTGCGGAATCCAATTTACAGCATGGTTTTCAGAGGAGGACGATTCAGGATCGTATTCCTTACAGTAGAAGTGTTTTTAATCTGCTTCACGATATTCGTCAAAATATTTTGTGTTCAACAGGATTGGGTAAGGGGCTGTCGACCTGTTAAAAACAGCAGGATATCTCAAGCATTTCGCTAGATTCAGTCTGTTTTCGATGGTTTTGATAATATGCTTCCTGAGTTCAGGATAATCTGACAGTGAAATGATTTACGAGTTATACTGTTCTCTCAATGAGATTAAACGTGGGGTTTTTGGTTTTCCCTTCAATGGGATGTATTTGTTTTGGATACTTGGTAGTCCTCACTGATAACTTATTACGTAAGATATGTTGAACCCTGACTTTTTAGTTTTGATCAAAATATGATCGTCTGTTTGATTCGTCAATGTCAATCATCAGCAATCAGCAGGTTTTGAAACACGTTCTCGCTTTTAAAGATTTTGGGCTCAGAAACTCGAAAGTGAAAAATTTTGTGTGTTTTTGTAAGGAAATGTGCGTAGCACCGACATACTCCTATAGCTCAGTATATAAGTACACATCAGTGAAAGCCGCACATACCGAATCCTGTCTTATGGAACTGGAAAAAGATGTTACGAAATCTTGACGAAAAAAGCCTGCCTGGACTGCTCAAGAAATCAGCGGTCGTTTTGCTGGTTGCAGGTGTGATTTATTTCGTCTACACACAGTTTGGGCATAGCCTTACCTTGCAAAGCCTGGCTCAACGGGAGTCACAACTTCTCAGTTTTCAGCAGGAAAATCCCGTTATGGTTTATGGTGTTGCTTTCTTGATCTATGTGGTAGTAACCGGGCTTTCGTTACCAGGTGCGGCTGTGTTGACACTTGTGTATGGCTGGTTTTTTGGACTTTGGCGTGGTGTGCTCCTGGTTAGTTTCTCTTCCACATCCGGTGCAACACTGGCATTTTTATTGAGTCGTTTCCTGTTTCGTAATTCAATTCAGAATCAGTTTGGTACGCGATTAACCAGCTTCAATCAGGCTTTGGAAAAGGAGGGGCCTTTTTTCCTTTTTACATTACGGTTAATTCCAGCCGTCCCTTTTTTCGTAATCAATGCAGTTATGGGCTTAACGCCGATTCGCACGCTCACATTCTGGTGGGTCAGTCAGGCAGGTATGCTGGCTGGAACAATTGTGTATGTGTATGCCGGTTCCAGTGTTCCCAATTTACAGACACTCGCTGACAAGGGGGTTAATGCTGTGTTTACTCCAAGTCAGTTCACACAAATCATAGTCGCTTTTATATTGCTCGGAATTTTTCCTTTGATAGTGAGATTGATTATGAAAATGATGAATCGTTCGAAGTCTCTGCCTGAAACAGACAACGGTACCATGACATAAAATTCAGTAACTCAATCTGAAGATGAACTTGAATGATTGTCACAACTTGTCAAATGAGGAACATAATGACTGAACACGAACTCGTCGCACTTTTACCCAAAGATGAACATAATCAGCAACTTGAAGCCAACGTTCATCCTTCTGACTGGAGTAACCCGACTCCGGCGAGCCGCTATAATCTTGTTGTAATCGGTGCGGGAACAGCTGGTCTGGTTTCTGCCGCGGGTGCTGCGGGACTGGGAGCACGTGTGGCTTTAATCGAACGTGAATTGATGGGAGGTGATTGTCTTAATGTGGGTTGTGTACCTTCCAAAGGGGTGATTCGTGCGGCTCGTGTTGCAGCAACCGTTCGAGACGCGAAACCCTTCGGAGTAGAGGTTCCCGATGGTTCAACGGTAGACTTTGGCAAGACAATGGAACGCATGCGTCGTCTGCGTTCCAAGATCAGTCCCAATGATTCTGCAGATCGTTTCAAGGAACTGGGCATTGATGTTTTCTTTGGACAGGGGGCATTCGTTGATGATAATACCATTTCCGTCACATGCGCCGATGGTTCTGTCACGGAACTCAAATTTAAAAAGGCTGTGATTGCCTCGGGAGCACGCGCTTCTGCCCCTCCCATTCCCGGGCTTGACACAATTGATTATCTGACGAATGAAAATCTCTTCACCCTTACGGAGCTTCCAAAACGCTTTGGGATTATCGGCAGCGGTCCGATCGGAAGTGAGATGGCGCAGTCGTTTGCACGATTCGGAAGCGAAGTCTTTCTTTTCGAACGATCCGAGCACCTTTTGCCTCGAGAAGATGCTGATGCATCTGTGATTGTTCAGAAGCAGTTTGAAAAGGATGGCGTAAATTTGATGTTTAACAGCAAAGACATGCAACTGAGCCGAGTGGACGAAGATCAAATTTGTATCACGGTGACTCAAAATGGTGAGACGGTCGATACGATCGTTGATCAATTACTGGTTGCAGTCGGACGTGCGCCGAATATTGATGGTTTGAATCTGGATGCCGTCAATGTGAAGTATCATCATGCCGGAGTTGATGTGAATGACAATCTGCAGACGTCCCATCCGCGAATTTTTGCTGCGGGCGATGTATGTTCGAAGTATAAATTTACGCATGCTGCGGATTTTCAGGCACGAATCGTCATCCAGAATGCGTTATTTGCTATGGGACCATTTGGTAAAAAGAAAGCCAGCGATTTAATCATTCCCTGGGCCACATACACGTCACCCGAAATTGCACACGTGGGAATGTTCTCACATGAAGCGAAAGAGGCAGGCGTCGATATTGATACCTATATTCAAGAATTCAGCGATGTTGACCGCGCCATTCTTGAAGGGCAAGACGAGGGTTTCGTAAAAGTTCATACCAGAAAGGGAACCGATCAAATGGTGGGTGCGACAATTGTTGCCGAAAACGCAGGCGATCTGATTTCCGAGATCACCGTTGCAATGACCAGTGGCCTGGGCCTGTCAAAGATCGGCGGCACGATTCATCCCTATCCAACACAGGCGGAAGCCATTCGTAAATTAGGCGATCAGTACAGTCGAACTCGATTGACGCCGTTTATCAAGTCGCTGTTCAAGAAGTGGCTGGCCTGGACGCGTTAACGACTCGCTCTCATCACTTGTCTGTGTTTATGGAATCAACAGCGTTTTTCATCGCCTGTTTTGAATCGTTGGCGAACTGCTTCTGTTTTCTGCGTACATAGGGATAACCGACCTTCGATAAAAACTGATTCGGTCGAGAGAAGGCGAGAATGTCATACCAGACAGAATTGTCATTTGGATGCCATTCCACTTGAAATCGTTCTTCTCCCGATTCAGCGTGTTGTGGCAATGTGCCATAGGCAAATGCAAATCGATGAATGGGTTCTTCTTCTTCGAGGACATACACAACGCGACATGCATTCAGAACCCAGAGCCCCAGAGCGTGTGCCAATATGCCAACCGTTTGTCCTGGCTCAGGATAGTTTTCTGTATGGTGCAGCTCAATCCATTTGAATTGAAAGTGCTGCCATTCGCACAATTTCTGTTTTGCGATCTCAAACGTGGCTTCACCTGTTCCCAGACAAATCCGGTTATGGTCCAGCACATACCGGGCAGGGTGGTTGCCATTCTTGGTTGCTTCCACTGAGGGGTAAGTAAATTCAAGATGCGATTGCGATTCGATAAATTGCTGAATCTGTTTTCCATTCGGTTTTTTGAAAAGGTACATCTGAAAATATACTATTCCTGTTGTTATAAAAAAACGGGCGCGCTGGTAGCACGCCCGTTGAATTCTTTACAGTTATTTCGCATGTGCTGACTGCACCTCAGCGAGTTTCTTCTTCACTGCATCGAGATTGAAGCTGGCTCCCTCCTGCATCGGTGGGAATTCAATGGCCGTCTTAGCTAATTTTGCTACTGCCTTTTGCACAAGTACAAAACGCCAGAACTCGTATGCCCACCAGTTATAGGCATTTAATGATTGTCCAATCGTTGTACGCTCGAAAGGGTCTAAACGCAAATTAACGATTCCCGGCCAACCAGCTTGCACTTTGGGACCAAACCAGCCGTCTGGTTGAATCAGAAATGTATACTTAAAGTTTCCAACTCGAGCAGCACCCAGCGTCGTTTCAGCAAAGTACCAGATTTCATTTCGTGCCGATTTGGCACCCCTGGTTAGCATGTTGGTCTGATCATAACCATCCAGATGCACTTTATAGGTTTTTCCATTGAGGGCTTTCCCTTTTTTGAGCTCTTCGATGATATTGGGATTCCCTGCTGCAGCCACAAAAGTTGGGAACCAGTCCATTCCGGAAATCACTCCGTTGATCACCTGGTTTGGTTTCACTTTTCCTGGCCAACGCAGAACCATTGGTACTCGGAATCCACCCTCTTGCACCATTCCTTTTGCACCGGCAAAAGGTGTCTGGCCACCGTCAGGCCAGGTGAAGTTCTCGGTTCCATTATCGGTAGTCACTCCCACAATCGTGTTGTCGGCGATTCTGAGTTTCTTCAAATGCGCCATTACGGCTCCGACGATATCATCGAACTGGGCCATGCCCGCTTCTTCAATCGTCCATGAGTTTTCAGAATTACGCATCCCTTCATATTTATCATTCAGATGTGTGACGACGTGCATCCGCGTTGGGTTGAGCCAGATAAAAAATGGCTTCCCATCTGCGTGCGCTTTGTCGATGAATGCGAGTGTTAAACTTAAAATATGATCGTCGATATCCTCCATGTTATGCTTAATGCCTTTCATGGGGTGTGGAGGTAATGGTCCTGCGTCGACAATTTTCTGCTTTCCTACTTTACCCCAGCGTGGTTGGACCGTGGGATTATCCACGTTTGTTGCCCAGGTGTGGAGGAGGTTTCGCGGGCCAATTTTATCTTTCAGAGCTTGTGGGTATCCAGGGTGAAACGGATCTTCCATCGCATCCAGGTGGTAGAGATATCCAAAGAATTCATCGAAGCCATGTAATGTTGGCAGGAATTCGTTTCGGTCACCCAGATGATTTTTGCCGAATTGGCCAGTGGCATAACCCATATCTTTGAGGGCGGTGGCAATGGTCGGTGCTTTGTCTGGCATGCCGATATCGGCGCCTGCCTGTCCCACTGTCGTCATGCCGGTGCGAATGGGAAGCTGGCCGGTGATGAAGTTAGCTCGGCCTGCTGTGCAACTTGCCTCTGCATAATAGTCCGTGAAGATCGCACCTTCACGCGCAAGCTGATCGATATGCGGCGTTCGTCCTGCCATCATTCCACGATGATACGCGCCGATATTCCACATGCCTATATCGTCACCCATGATGAAAATAATGTTCGGTTTTTTACCCGTTGATTGAGTAGCTGTTGTCGATACTAGTGCGGTGGAGCGGGGCGCTTGAGCAAGTGTTTTTTGAGTTACTGGTTGTTTTTTGGCAGGCTTGTCATCGGCACGACCCTCCTGATTCCAATCGAAGGCTACAGAGAAGCAGCCAATGAGTGCTACAAGGGTCAGCGTCATCAAGGTGTTTTTTTTCATTTGCAAGTGCTCCATAATAAGATCGATGAGATAGTTTTGATTTGTTCAATGTAGAAACCAGTTTTGAAGAGCATCAATACTGATTGAGAAATGTATTATTTCACTTTAAGAATAAGTTGATAGAAAAGCAAATTGATAATGAATGCAAAGATACCTTTCTCATAAATTTCACAATTGGATAAACTCGAATCGTACAGTGATCGTTTTTTCAAGAGCGGATAAATGTTCAACGCCAGAACTGTAGTGCGGCTCAATTCTAATTGTGAATTGGAACAATGAAAAAGGGTGTCAAATTCGGTCGCCTTTTTCTGCTACCGAACTGACACCCTGGTTTCTAAGGTTTCTTTTAAAAGGATTTAAGGAGAAGTCTTTTGTTGATCTTCTTTTGGTTCTTCAATTCTGACGAGTAACCATTGTTGCGTTTCACCATTTTCGAAATGGACGAGTGCTGCTGAAGTGTCTTTCGTCAAATTCGAGAGCCCGGTTTCCATGATGGGCCATTTTTTACCTTCGATACTCCAGGCAGCGCGCTGGCTTTTCTGATCGACCATTCCCTCAAGCGGTTGTGTTTTATCAGTAGTCGTGTTGGAGAATGTTCCAGCAATGATCCCTTGCTTGTTGACTGCTAATTGGATGAATAACGTGGGTGGCGGACCTGAATCCTCATCATCTTTAGTCATCGCAAAGACACCCAGGGACAACCATTCGGAAGATTCATCGACTTCAGGGGCGCTTTCAGCAAGTTCTTGTGCTTGCTCGGCGTACTCATCGGCTGATGCTACAACTTCATCACCATAGTAGACCTGGTCATCCTGATAATAGATGTTTTCGCCATAGTCATAGTCATATTCTGCGGTGCCGGATCCATATCCCGGGAACCAACCTGCAATTAAACCCCAGGTAGCCCAGCGATACGGGCGGTTCCAGCGATATCGCGCCCAGTTGGGATGATCTTTCCAGAAGTCGGCACGTGGATGATTATCATGGAACTGATTCCTGACTTCGTTGCGGCGATCGTTGCGTTGTGTTTGACGTTCACCACGATTTTCAATGCGATCGGGGCGATTACCAGCCGGACCATTTTCACGGCGGTTACTACGATTTTCGGCGCGGTTGTTTCGATTTTCTGCGCGATTGGAACCAGGTTTGTTTTCAGCTCGGTTATTCACCCGATCTGAACGATTCCCTGCACGATCCGTTGTCGGTTTCTGGATTCCGTTACTATCGCGTAAAAAGTCACCCGCTGCGCCACCTCCGGCAGGTCGGTTCGCAGCTCCGGTTCCTGGTCTACCGGAAGCGTTATTCGGAATGTTTAAGAAGTTGTCTAACTGCGATTTTGATGGTCTGCCGCCCTGGCCCGGTCGTGCTCCCGTTCCTGGACGTGCTCCTGTATTTGGACGCGATCCACTGGGGCGGCTGGGAGGTGCCGAAGGACGCGTGCTGGGTCTGTTGTTACTTGGCCGATTTGTACTGGGCCGATTTGTGCTGGGCCGACTGTAACTGGGCCGACTCGTGTTTGGACGGCTCATTGAGGGAGAGCGACTGGGAGCAGGGCGCGAGTAGCCACCTCCGCCACCACGACCACCACTGAATCCGCCGCCTCCACGGCCGCCACCACCACGACCTCCGCGGCCCTGGACATCAAGTGACGAAGCAAAAATAATCAGAGAACATAGTGCAAGAAAATAGGTGATCGTTTTCATGGTAAGGTCCATATATATTTAGATTGGAATCAGTTTATTCAACAGCTTCGTCACGTACAACGGTTACTTCATCGATATTGGGTTGCAGACTACCGTCAACAGTGCGATTGACTGACTGCCATTTAAAGTGATTGTTATCAATCATTTTAAAGACGTTTGTTGATGATGCCTTACGACCATCGGGGAGTGTACCTGTCATCTGCACATACCAGCGTTTTTCTTTTTTGGTCCAGGTCCCTTCTGCAAAACCACCGTCGGAATCGAATACCCAGGAACGAATTTGTTTTTTTGACGGATCCCATCCAATGATTTGCACGCCTGAGAGATCAATTCGGTCATGTGTAGAAGCGGTGAAGGAACGCTTGATGAAGTTCTTGTTTTTTGTCCAGGTGCAGGTTGTCTGGATACGGCCCAGTTCATCGCCGTCAGTCCAGCTGCCGATAATCCATTCCAAGTCTTTCAGATGTTCATAATTTGATAAGATGACGGGGATTTCTTCTTCGGTAATGCGATCTAAAAACCATTTCCCATCCCGTTTTACATGAACCGCTGTGTAAGTGGAGTCATGAGGATCTCCTTTCGGAGAGATCAATTTTGAGGTTCCCTGTTCGACAGCGACACCCGGTGAAATGAACTGAATTGACTGGACGTCAACAGTCAGTTTCGAACCTTTGACTTCAGTCAGGACGGCAGCCATTTCTTTCGCGATTGCTTCACGTCCTTCGACCTGTGTTCCAGTCAGCGGGTTACTGTAAACTGCATCAGGCGCCCAGTGTGCGGCCAGTGCCTTCGCGTCACCCGCATTGAAGGCAGCTGTATAAGACTTGATCGACTTTTCGATTGCTGCTGTGTCTTTTGCCTGATCAGCGGCAAAGGATATTTGTCCTCCGCAGAAAATGCTGAGACCAATTAAGAATGTGCTCATCACGTGGTTCATCTGTTTTCCTCCCGAATTCCTGGCAATTAATGGTTTGCAGCAATTTACCCTCTTTTCAATGCGATGCCAATGGTTGAGCCAGAATTCAATTTTTTCCGGAATCAATTTCATCGACCACACCAATGAATTGAACTTACCCGGAATTCATATCTTGTCAAGCCATTACAGGCTCAGGTAATAGAGGTGGATGTTTTATTTTCTTAACATTACCGGAAGTCGCATGCCTTGTTTGCCCAGATGTTACACGATCACGATTGTTCCGCGTTGTTGTTCCTGAGGAATTCAGAGAATCGTGAATACGTCTGAATTACCGGTGCCATATCGGGTACTGTACTTCGATCTGGTATTGCTTTTAGAAGGGAATCTGGATGAGGAAAGTGCATTCGATGCTGCAATCATTTGATACAATGAATTTTTGGCAGCATTGTTTACAAACAAGGGGCTGAGCATTTTGCAGAACACATGATCATTCAAATTCGATTGTCAAGAATCAAATGTTTTTGAGAAAGCGAGGCGAATACTTGCCATGAGTTCTTCAGTTTTAAACGGCTTGCTGTGAATATTTTATCACACGATGCTCTCTCAACTCTTCTTGTAAATCTGAGTCAGCATGTCCGGTGATCATGATGACTGGCAGTTTGATTTTTTCGTCAGCAAGTTTTCCCATGAGTTCAATGCCGCTCATTTCCGGCATACTTGCATCCAGGAGCAGGCAGCCGTGTTTCGACCGATCATAGTCCTCGCGAAATTTGATGGGTGAAGTGTAGAATTTTGCTTGAATCGTTAAAGTCTTAAATAAGTACCTGAAAAATCTCGTACTGTAATCTCGAGGTTGTGTCCTTCAGCTGATGACGCGTGCAAATCGATCTGACGTCATCTGCCATTGTTTTCGCTGAGTGTGTCAACGGCAGGTCAGAAATATTGTCTTCCGGACTCTCCATAACAGTACCATGTATTCGAGCCCAAAAAGGAGTACCTTCTGCTACGCGCATTCGCAATTCACATGACTGTCCCATCCTGTTTTCCAGAAGAATATGTCTGAATGTATAGAAAGTGTCCTGATCATCATCAAAGATGAATTCAGAAATTTGACTTTTGATGAGCGACCGTCTGTCTTTATTCAACATTTTGACAATATTGCTCAAAAGCCTAAAATCATCGCGTCATTTTCATACTTTGGGTTACAAACTGGAATTGGTAACAGATACTATGATAACTGGATTAAAGAATTCAGACACAAATCTCAAAGTAGCCGATTCGAGTGTCGTGTTACCAATTTCTTCATGCTAAAGAGAAACCACTTTATGACTATGAAAAAACTCATTCTTGCCAGCTCGTTAGCCATCACGTTTGTCTCTGCAACCTGCGTCCTGTCGGCTAACCCTGAAACAACAGACAAAACAGAAATTTCGCAGCGCCTGTATGATGCGGGGGTACCAGAGACCGGTTTTCTGACTCTGAAAACAGAGAACTACACGCTTCCCATTGATGCTGCCAGTGGTTGGACTATTGACAAGATGTGCTTTCACGGTCATCAATTTGGTCTGAGCAACGGCCATTATGGAACCGTATTAAGACCAAAAGGGGGGCCAATGGTGGGGTACAGGACACAAAGAAGGGGGGCGAGAAACAGTCCATCGCTTACAACTGATCGTTGATGGAAAAGATGTTGCCATCACCAAAACTGGGGAGACAATTACCGGGAAACGGATTCAATTGATCAAAGAATCGACTGTTTGGAAGTTCAAAGTACGGGCAAAAATCATTCTCACTAATAGTTACATTGAAGAACAAACAGAGATGGAAGCCCTTGAAGATTGTGAAACAGATCTCGTTTATTATTTTATGCACTGCTTTCCTCCCTCAACAACAAAGTGGATTGCCCAGCTTCCCGATGGATCACTTGAAAAAGGATCTTTGTTACATTCAAAGAAAATGGCAGTCAACAAAAACACGTCCTGGGTTGCGCAGTATGATGAGAAGAATCAACTTGGTCTTTTATGTTACACTCCCAAAGTCATCGCAGGTAACCGAAGTGCCAGTCACATTTGGGACCTCAAGCATTATCACAAATACTATCTGCGCCATAACAGTGGGCAGTCATTTAAAAAGGGTGAGAAACTCGACTTCACAGTGATCGTGAAAGCAGTCCCCAACGAAACCGGTGACTGGAAAGAAACCCAAAAAGCAGCCATCAGTTTGATGAAACAGTTTCCAGCCAAATAGGGATAATTTGGGGCACCTTGTTCTGTTTGGAAAACCCACTACAAAAATGATTTCAGGTGGCGCTCCCTTTTGTCTAAGCGATAATGTCTTTGATGGGGGAACCGAAATCGATTTCGAGGCGTTTATGGCCCGGGACTTCAAGTTTGTGATGATTGAGTCCGAGTTGATGCAGAACTGTCGCGTGTAAATCAGTGACATAATGGCGATTTTCGACAGCATGGAAACCAATTTCGTCCGTCGCGCCGTGTGTGACACCTTTTTTGATGCCTCCTCCGGCCATCCAGATCGAAAAGCCGTAGGGGTGATGGTCTCTACCATCCGAACGTTCTGTACCCGGTGTTCTGCCGAACTCCGTTGCCCAGACAACCAGTGTTTCGTCGAGCAGACCGCGTTGTTTGAGGTCTTTCAACAGACCGGCAATTGGTTTATCGACTTGTCCAATACGCTGACTGTGGTTTTGTTTTAGTTTGGTGTGTGCGTCCCAGCCACCATCATAAATTTGAATGAAACGTACTCCTTGTTCTACAAGTCGCCGTGCGACCAGAGACTGCTGACCGACGCGTTTTGTTTCTTTATGATTCAACCCATATAGTTCTTGAGTCGCAGTGGTCTCTTCGCTGATATTGACGACTTCCGGTACTGCCATCTGCATTCGAAATGCCAGCTCATAAGATTTAATTCTGGCACGCATTTCCGGGTCATCCGGGTATTCAACACCTGCGATTGAATTGAGTTCGCCCAGTAATTCAAGCTGACTACGGCGTTCCTTCTGTGTGATTTTATTTCCGGGTGTGCCGAAGGGTAATGGGTTTGTTGGATTGACGGACATCTTGACCCCTGAATGTTCGGGACCAAGGTAGCTTCCATCATGGGCTCCTTTGCCGCCGCAGCAATCACCGGGAGGAGTTCCCATGACGAGATACTGCGGCAGATTATCATTGAGCGATCCAAGACCATAATGTACCCAGGAGCCGATGGAGGGGAAGAACCCGTCAAATATGTGTCGGCCTGTATGAAACTGGAGTTGCGCTGCATGGTCATTATCGGTCGTCCACATGGAGCGGACGATGGCCATATCGTCGGCACACGTGCCAAGATGCTTCCACCAGTCACTGATTTCGATTCCACTTTCGCCCCATTTTCGGTAACCGGCCTGCAAGGGGAAAAGCTTTCCCATCAGCTTTCGTGGGACACCAGAGAAATCGCGGACATTCTTACGGTAGTAAGGGGACTTCACCACGAGATCGTTGAATGGAGTATCGCCAATGGTCTTTCCGGCATGCTTATTGAGTGCCGGTTTGGGGTCGAAGCTTTCCATGTGGCTTGTGCCACCCAGCATGAAATACCAGATAACCGATTTCGCCTTGGGAGCAAAGTGGGGCTGACCTGTGGGAATGTGCGATTCGGCAGCCTGCAGAGGATTGCGGGAAACCCCATCGCGATGCAGCATGTCAGCGAGCGCGATACCTGTCAGTCCAGTGCCGCTACCAGCAAGAAATGATCGTCGCGTGACTCGACCACACGAGTTGAACCAGTTCGATGTTTGACTGTCTGACATTTCTGGATTCCTCAAAATGAATTCTGACTGGGATCAGTTTGTAATGATATCAGCGGATGGTTACAAAATCATTATGGCTATATAATACGTGCACAAGATTTTCACGTGCACGCTGATGTATATCACTTGAAGGCGGTCGTCGGGATGTCCCTCCACCGGGGAATGCCTGATTGCCTTTTTGTTTGAGAAGTTCGGTATGCTGTTTTAAGAACTTCAGACAAGTCTTTAATTCGGCATCTGTTGCGGAACGGGAAAGCACTTGTTTGAAGGATGCCTGAATAAATGCGGATTCGGTGGCTTTATCGCTGTTTGTACCGGTTTCACTGGTTATTTTTTCCGCTAAAATTCGTGCCTGATCGAGTGCCAGAGAGCTATTTGTTAAAGCCAGCGCTTGCTGAGGTACGACGCTGACAAGTCTTTCATAGCAGGCATTTGGGCTGGCCAGATCAAAGAGTTCCAAAAACTCCATCTTTTCGTTTGGTGTGATTCGAAAATACAAACTACGGCGGTGGTTGGTCTCACCCTGTTTCTCTTCCAGTTCAGGGCCTCCCATCTTGTTGTCCAGGGTTCCTGCTGTTGCGAGCAAACAGTCGCGAACCACCTCAGCTTCCATGCGGCGGGAATTCATGCGCCACAGATATTTATTGTCGGGATCAGTCGCCAGATTCGATTCTGATTCACCATTTGCTGTACTCATGCGATAAGCACTCGAGAGCACCATCAGCCTGTGTATTGGTTTCATCTGCCAACCCTGTTCCATAAAGGTAACAGCCAGCCAATCCAGTAATTCAGGATGCGTGGGTGATTTCCCATTTAAACCAAAGTTTGAAACCGTGGGGACCAGGGCTTTATTAAAGTGGCGTAGCCAGATGTGATTAACGGCCACTCGCGCTGTACGTGGATTTTTTTTGTTGGCGATCCAGCGTGCCAGTGCCAGTCGTCGGCCGGTGCTGGTTTTGGGATAGATTTTACCCAGGGGTTTATAATCTTTCCCCTCTTTTTTGGCAGCGATTTTTGCAGCGTCCAGTTTCTTCCGGGCAGCGGTCAATTTTTTCTCAGCCTCGACCATTTTTTTGTTCGGTTTTTTTTCCTGCTTCACTTTCGTCGTTGAGTTTTTGACTGCTACGATTTTTCGTCTGGCCTGGCTGACTTCAAGAGCAGCCTGCATTGCAGCGGCTTCCCGTTCCAATCGGCTGGCTGTTTTGGCGAGTGCGTCAAATGTTTTTGCGTTCTTCAGCTTTGCCTGCTCGGCTGTGACGCGTGCATTAAGCGCTGCCAGTTCTGATTTTTTGCAGAGAATTTTTTGTTGAGCCACTTGAAGCTCTGCAGTAGCAACTGCGAGTTCCTGTTCTAATAATTCTTTTGATGGTGGTTCAAATGGTGATCGTTTCATTTCTGTTAACGATTTTGCCAGTTGAAATCCTGGTTGTATTTTTTCGATTCGTAACTCTGAATACTGGGCGGTGGCAGAATGATTCCATAATGCAAATTTTCCCGCTTTTCGAGTAATCGGCATTGTATAAACAATTGTCAATTCGCCATTAATCCAAACATTGAGTTGCTGTCCCTGAACGACGAAATCGAGAACGACTTCTTCATTGAATTTGATGTCGCATTTAAACATGCCTGCTCGCGGGTAGCTTTCTTTTCCACCTTTACGATGGAAGGCCTGAATTGAAGCCTTTTTGGTCTTGGTATTAATGGCAGTATAAATTGCCTGAGCATCTAACAGGTTGACTGAATCGAAGAACAGCCCCACTGAATGGGCACCACCCGGTTTCAAGGTTTTATACCTCAGTCGTCCTTGGAAGTTGAGTGGCAGGTCAATTTTCGAAACCATCGTGAGAAAAGAGCCGACTTGTGATTGAGTCAGAGTCCCCTCATTGAATTCCCATTTTCCGGAGACAGGTTGCCAGAGTTTGGGGTTCATCTTCTGGAAATTGTCAGTTAAAAATGCTTGTTGTTTGATTTCCGGTTTACTTTGAATGGCCTGCTTGGATTTCGTGTTTTTGAACGCGGTCAATTTTTCCTGAATAGTGGTAATGGCCTTTTGTGAATTTTTCAATTCATTCTGTGCAGTCTGAATGTTCGTTTCAGCAAGAGTGAGACTTTCATTTAGAAATTTTGGCTGCATCGCCGGATAGTAACTTTCCAAAGGTAGCGAAACGGGTGTGACTTTAATCTCTGCTTTACCTAATGTGGGAGGGACACCAGGTGCCAGGGGGTGCTCTTTATCGGGTTGGCGATCATCGCCGCGACGAAACAGAAACGTTGGGACTTTGAGTTCTTTGTCAAATACGCGCGCGATGCCTTCGGCGAGGACATCTTTCCCCGTATCTTTCTGTGTTTTTGCCTGAGCAGAAATCGCATCGGTACGGACATTATGTGGTTCAAAGAAGGCGCGAAACCGATAGTAATCGACCTGATCTATCGGGTCATATTTATGATCATGACAGCGGGCACATTTCATTGTCAGGCCGAGGAATGCAACAGATGTTTGTTCGACGGTTTCGTAAAGCCAGACATTCCTGTCGAATTTGTACCAGTTTCTGCCCAGGAATCCAGTAGCGCGGACAATATCCGCATTCTTCGGTTCGAGTTCGTCACCCGCCAGCATTTCGACAATCATTTGATCGTAAGGTTTATCGCTGTTAACCGATTCAACAATCCAGTCGCGCCAGCGCCAAATGTGCCGTTGACTATAACGGATCTGGTTGATACCTCGACTGCCATACCAGTCGCTGTAGCGCCAGACATCCATCCAGTGTCGTCCCCAGCGTTCGCCATACTGTTTACTGTTGAGTAACTTGTCTACGTGCTTTGCATAAGCAGCATCGGAGGGGTTGGAGACAAACGAGTCTAATTCTTTGCGTGTGGGGGGGAGACCGATCAAATCAAGATACAGACGCCTGAGTAACACAGCTGGAGCTGCAGGGGGGCGGGGGACGAGTCCCTGTTTTTCATGCTCTGCTGCCAGGAAAGCATCGATTTCATTTCGCCCCCATTTTTTATTATTTGGCTGGGGAACTGTTGATTTTACGGGCTGTTGATAAGACCAGAACAGTCGTGGATCCGTTTCTGCTTTCTCATCATGCGGTGCTTTTGCTCCTGAGTTGATCCAGTCACGAATCAGTTTCAGTTCATCTGCAGTCAATGCTTTCCCTGAATCTTCCGGGGGCATTTTGAAACCGGCATCACCAGTCAGGACACCCATCAACAGGCTTCCCTCAGCTTTACCTCGTTCGAAGCCAGCTCCTGACTCACCCCCTCGTTGTAAAAACTTCGCTGTATCGGCCCGGAAGTCGGAATTCTGTTTCAATGCGCCATGGCATGAAAAACATTTCGTTTTTAAAAGCGGTTTGATTTTTTTGAGATACGTGTCTGAATCCGCAGAGTGAACCGGCGATGAGAGGCACACACTCAATAATACGAACAAAGAACTCAGTAGAAGACGATTTACTCTCATAAGGCGGGCTCCGAAACGATCGGTGGTAGGATGATCGATGTTGGAAGGTATTATTCTGAAGAAAGTTAATTATATCAGATCTAATGAGGTGATTCAACATATCTGTGCTTGTGGATATGCTTTTGTCTCGCACAGGTCTATTTTTGAGTAATAAATGACGTGTGACAGTGGTTATTCATCGACTCCATAAATCTCTTTGATCATATCCGATTTCAGGATATCGGGGCCAGCAACCATTTGTGTCCAGATATTTCTGATTGATTTTACGGCCCATAAAATACCTTCGGGTGTCACGATACTATATTCTTTGTCGGGTTCCAGTCCGCCCTGGGGGAAGGGGGGGTACGACTGAAGTTTGTAAGAAGATGAGCTGTCGAATAGTTTCTCTAAATCTTTGCCTTTCATTTTGGCCTTGAATGTTGTGGTTCGATAATTGCGATATCGGAACTGGTCTAATGCTGGCGGTGTACTGTTGCCTGTGGTCCAGGACCCAATCACCGGGCTGATTGCAAAATCCACATTCGCCTTAGTTTGCATAATGCGTAATTTGGTGAGGTCGATTCCTTCTTTGATCGCTTTAGGAGACTGTAACTTATCGGCGCCCACTCTTTCTTTTAACTTCCAGCCGTAGGTAAATTGTCGCCTGATCGACATTCCAGGTTGTCGGGAAATGATCTGTAGATCGGGAATTTTATGCGGATAGCGTCCACTGGCACCTGGCAGTCGGTTGCGGGCAAATTGAGAAAACCGTGCTCTTCGTTTATTCGGGATATCATCTTGCCAGATCAGGTGGATCAACTGTTTTGGTGCAAGAGGATTATAGTACGTCAACAGCATTGAACTTTGATTGACATCGATTGGAGGGTGTCCCGTAACGACGAACTGGTTCTGATTATTCACTTTCACCGGAAGCTGTTCTGCCAGTCTGCGCGTGATAAGGTTATATATTGGGCCGCCGAAGAGGATCAGGTTTCGGTTCTGAATATCGGCTTCTGTCACGTCTTTATCTGCTTTGATGGGAACTTTGCCAGTAATCATATCTCTCCCGTAACCACCAAAACGCACAATGTTTCTGGCAGCATCTTCCATTAGTTTGCGGATTGTCTCTTTTCCTTCTGTTGGATAAACAATCAACAGTGGTTCTCCCGAATACATGTTACCGGTTCCACCAGGCAGATAGGGTCTGATTTTGCCTGAAGGAGGTGTCCAGGAATCGATTAACTTCCAGTGACCATCTTCGAAAATCAAAGTGGCCGTTTCTGGATGGGGAGTCGGTATGACAATTTTTTTCGTACCAGACTTTAATATCAGTGTTTGGGATCGGTTGGAGGGTAGATCTCTCAAGTTCAATTGAATCACTTCGACGTTTTTGAGTTTGAGATCGACGACGGTATTTCCGGACTGCACCTTCACTCTGGCGTCAATTGTCGCGCTTTGATGGGGATCAATAAAACGCCGAATCCTGGTCCAGTAAGCTTCTCCGTTTACTGTCGTATCACAGGTGTAGGTGATGATGTCTGGACTGCGCGGTCGGCGTTGTTTGACAAACCATTCATGAACCGGGTAGGGGTTTCGGATACCATGTCCGTCTTCAGGAAATTCTTTGTAGATGACTGGAAATCCGAGTTGTTTCAGTCGACTTACCGAATAACGACCAAAATCGACGGGTTGAGAACTGTCCTTAGCACCATGTTGGATTAAAGCGGGAAGATGTCGAAAGTTTTCGTAATAGTCGTCACCAGAACGTCCCGCTTTCGGAGCCATGCAGGCGAATAAATTAGCGTACTTCGACCCCAGGTCCCAGGTTGCATTACCGCCCATTGAATGCCCACCAACACAGATTCGATCAGGGTCGATGGGATACCATTTGAGTACATGTTTCATTGATTCCAGAACGTCGACTTCTCCCAGTCCAAAATAGGAAATATCGCCTCTTCCCCAAGGTCTGATTTGAAAAAAACTGTCATAGCGGGCTTCGCTTTTTGTTGGCAATGGCCGCCCGCCATTTCCATGAAGATTGACAAATAACGGATAAGATTTTGTCGGATCATAATTTTTCGGGATCGTCATGGAAAACCGCTGACCTGTTGCGTCTGCTTTACAGTAATAGTAGCCCCACAATCCATTACGCTGTTTGCCGAAATAATCTTCTCCCTTTTCCAGATCTGCCAGCATCTCAATTGTTGTCGACAGGATCTCCATTTCCTTTTCCGTATTGGGAAGTGGATTTTCTTCAAGAAGATTGAGGCCTGCTGCAGCAAGTCCGCGATGTCGTTTCAGGAGAGGGGCGTTGTTAATGTCGACCCATGGTTCATCGAGTTTGAACATGTCACGATATTGAGAGCGGTTATTATATACTTTTTTCAATGCACCGATTACGTCTGAGTAGGGTAGAGAAATGGAGTTCACTTTCTGGTCTTTAAGATAAACTCCCAGTCTCTTGTAGGGTTTTCCCGGAGGTGCGGGTGGGAGCAGAACTTTTGCAGTGGCGCGGCCCGGTGGGTCCGTCTCATTTAAAACCGAAGTGCCCAGTACGGTGTTTCCCTGTTTTACAGTGACTTTTTTTCCGGCTCGTTCAGCGGTAGCCCACAGGCGTACGAACGGTTGAAACACTTTTGTATCATATTCTCCCAACGCTGTAATTCGCAGCGAAGATTTGTTGTCATCGACTAATCGAATGTTATGCATCGCATGGGTTGTGTAACTGGCGCCTTTAGCAGGATAAAAAATCGACATGTATCTTTTGAGTCGAGAGCCCTGATCTTTGTCGTTAACCCAGATTTGAAATGCGGAGACGGTACCAGGGATACCCTCTTTGCCTATACCAGACCAGGGGGCAAAGATTTCCATGCGGTATTTATGATCGCTTAATTTTTCACGTGCCACTTTCAGATTGGACGGCATGCCTTTTGTAGGGCCACGACGTAATTCTCGAAATCTGACACCTGGTTCTTTCACTTTGTCCGTCATGCCCGGTGTGATATACCATTGACAGACATCCTTGTCACCGCGCTTGCCTGCCAGAAAGACTTCAATGACGTCAGCGCTGTAATATTTTCTTTTTTCAGGATACTCCACCCAATTGTTATCCTGCACTTCGATATAGATCAGAATGCCTTTTTCATTCCAGCCAACGCGAAAATTGACATTATGATCGTCGGCGCTTTTAAATGTTCCTTCTTCCTGTAAGAGCACTTCGACACCGAATCCCTGGTCACGATTCCAGTCGCTAAAATCACCATCGATTTTTATATTGTCGAGCTTTGGGATATTGAAAGTTTCTGCCTGGGCCGAAAGGCAGGATGTGCTAAGCAGCATCAGGGTAATAATTATTATGTAAGCGACGGTACGCATTAAGCTGGTTCCTCAAAATATTCAGTTGATGCAAGTATTTTATTAGATAACTCTATATGTAAAATAACAAGATATTCATTTGTTGCGAGAGTAGAGTGGAAGTTCTGCCAGGTTCAATATTAGAATCATAGATGCTGGGCAGGGAATTTCTTTCCTTCGGCTGATGAGACGAGATGAAAAACGCTCAATTATTCTGAAAGGAGAAATCAATTCGATGAGTACGCAACCACGGACTGATGAACGGAACTGGTCGACACTGACTTTGGGGGAGCGTATTCGCCAGATCGAACTGGAAGGATACGTACTGATTCCCGACTTGCTTTCTACGGAAGAGATTGCGGCTCTCAAGCAGGAAACATCACAACTCGAAACCAAGGCCGCTGATTACAGCGTTCATCAACAGGGTGCACGGAATATCGAAACGAAAGGAGGCAAGTTAGTCGAGTTGATTGCCAATCCGGTGATCACTCTGTTTCTGAATGAGTTATTCGGTGGTGATGCGATCTGCATGAGTTACGCATTTGTTCGCTCAGCTCCCGGTCATCCCGGCGTCAGTTTACATACCGACGGACAACCTTATGGCTCAGAGATATTTGGTTATGATGGTAGCTGCCCATGGACGGTACGCGTTTTATTTTACCTTGATGATTTGACCCCCGAGGTGTCGCCGTTTCGAGTGATTCCCCGGTCCCATCTTTGTATGCATGCCGATGCGAATCCTTATAAACGATATGAAGCGCACCCGGAAGAGGTGATGGTTCCTGCTAAAGCGGGGTCGGCGATATTGATCAATCATAAGGTCTTTCATGGAACTCACCCTAATGTGGGTGATCGTCCCCGCGAGTTGTTAGCGATTGGCTACCGGCCTGCCTGGGCTGGTCCCATTAAAGAAGTATCGCCATGGAGCCCGGAATTAATAGCGTCGTTGCCGGCAGAAGTACGTCCGTTCTTTGGTGATCGCAATTATCGTGAGTGGGATTTTCATGGTGGCAACAAACCTTTGAATATGGCACGTGAAGCGCCGGGGATGAACCCAAGCCGTTGGGAACGTATCTGAGCGAAGATCGTTTATGAAGAAGTTTCTGACTGAGGAAACCAGGTTTCCCGTCATGAATGACTTTGCTGAATACTGGTTCTGAGAGGCATGCAGGATGTCTCGGGGAATATGTTGACTTGCTACTGCTTTCTGTTATTATCAACTGCAGTCGCGTAAAGGCCCAATAATTATGTAGTTAAGAGGAGTGCTGACACTATATCGGCGCGCAAGGATGAATGCTCATGTCGACATTCGGTTGTGTTAGAATCGTTTTGCTGGTCAGTATCTGCCTGCTGTTCACTGGTTGCAGCGACAGCGTACCTGTCAAAAAACCACGACAAGCCAACGCGCCGGCCGGGGCCTATAATTACGGCTATGGTGCTGTGGAAAACATTGCCTTTCAGGATTCCGTAGAGTCTAACGCTGATATTGAGAAAGGTCTGGCGGAGCTTGCATTCGTTGATACTGACGGCAAATCTGTTCAACTTGGTGAGTTTCTTGGTAAGAAAAATCTGGTATTGGTTTTTACCCGTGGTTTTGCAGGCACGATCTGTCCTTATTGTTCAACACAGACATCACGTCTCATTTCCAACTATCAGAGTTTTACTGACCGCAATGCGGAAGTCATCGTTGTCTATCCTCTGGGTAATGAGAAAGACATCCCTCGCTGGGACGAATTTCTCTCTGTGACTCGAAAGAAGCTGTCGTCACCAGATATGCCAGTTCCCTTTCCAGTTCTGTTTGACATTGAATTGAAAGCAGTGAATCAATTGGGGATTCAGCATCAGTTGTCAAAGCCAGCCACCTATATCCTTGATTCACAGGGGCAGGTTCGGTTTGCCTATGTTGGTTCCACGCTGGCCGATCGTCCTTCTATTAAGGCCATGCTTGAACAGCTGGACAAACTTAATCCCGTCACGCCAGCTTCTGGAGACAAATCGAGCAAATAATGTCATCTGAAGAGTCGCTGCAAGAGAGTCAGGAATTCATTTCCATTGCTGCCAGGCTGAACCTGATTTCAACAGAAATGGCTCAGCAGTTAAGTGAAGAAGTTTCTGCTGGAAACAAGCATCCAACGCAAATTATCCTGCAAAAGGGACTGCTCGATAATGTGCAGATTGATATTGTGCAAACGCTGCTCCACTCAACTGATATCGTGCCAGACTATGAAATTCTTGATGTTCTGGGGAAAGGGGGCATGGGTGTTGTTTACCGCGCGAGACAGCAAAGCCTGGATCGGATCGTTGCACTCAAAACGGTGCTGGTCAGCCAGATGGGCAACCCGAATATGGCCAGTCGTTTCGAGCGTGAAGCAGTTACCGTTGCAAAACTAACGCATCCGAATATTGTCGCAGCGTATGACTTTGGCCAACATGAAAACAGACTGTTCCTGGCAATGGAGTTTGTTGATGGTGAAGACGTCGAAAAGCTGATTAAAAAACAAGAGCAGCTGGATGAAGCAACCACCCTGGGGATCATTCGGCAAGTCGCTTCCGGGTTGTCGCATGCGAAACAACACGGCATCGTTCATCGTGATATTAAACCTGCGAACTTGTTGCTTGTCGATCCACCGGAAGGGTTTCCACTACCTCCGGGCGTGCCTCTGGTCAAGATCGCTGACTTTGGATTGGCTTTTCTGACACAAGATCAAACCGCGCAGACTCGACTGACAGCCACGAACGCCTCGGTTGGCAGCCCGCACTATATGTCACCGGAACAAATTAATGGTCTCGATGTCGACCACCGCGCTGATATCTACGCATTGGGCGCAACGATGTACCATATGCTGGCAGGTCGCCCCCCCTTTGATGGGAATACGGTCCCTCAGATCATTACCCAGAAATTGAGTGGTAAATTGACGTCATTAAGTGCCGGACCAAATTTGATTTCGGAGCAGACGTCACAACTGGTCAATGAAATGCTTGAGTTGAATCTGGAAGACCGCCTTGATGATTACAGTCATCTGATCAATCGAATCGATGCAGTGCTGCAGTCCCGTCTGACGTTGCCATCGAGTTTCGAATCGAGCGGCGATGCCCAGACTACTATCTTCAAGAGGTCAGATCCACCAGTTGTAACGACCACCACTGAAGTAAGTCAGATTGGTCCCCGCCTTAGCCGGAAGCGATACCTGATAACGGCATCCATTGGGATCGCCATTTTAGTACTCGTTGGATTGTCATTGTTTCTCAATTCGAGTCAATCTACAGTACCCGCACGCGACATGGTTCCAAGTGGATGGGGTGAACCCTTATTTAATGGTCAGACTCTGGGCGCGATGCCATCCAGTGGAAGCTGGACTGTTGATAATGATGACGAAGGGGCAGTTGTGATTGCCGGAAACAACGGCATGATTCGTCGACCATTATTGCGAACTGACCTCAATCAACCGCGGCCATTGGAAAACTATAAATTACTGTTATTTGTTCGTCTGCATCAAGCAACTGCGATCGAGCTTCATTTTGGAATTGAGACTGACCCGAATCGCAATGGTCCCCGATCTGTTCTGCGATTGACTCCGGAGCATGTTGTCCTGACTCAAAGACCGAATGATCGTGGCCTGCTTTCAGAGTTGTCTGCACCCGTCAATATCGATAATCCGATGAATCAATATCATGTTGTGGAGCTGGAATTTCAGCACGGGAACTGGTGGGTCTTCTTCGACGAACGGTTGATCGGCACTGTGAATTCACAACGGAAATCAATACTGCCCGAAATTCGTCTCTCTGTCGAAGGCGGACCGGCCTGGTTCGCCGATTTGCAAATTGAAGAACTTGTACCAGCCAACGATTCTACAGAATCACAAACTCAATCCGAGTGATTCAGTAGCCAAATGGTTCGGAATCCGTGAAATGACTCGATACTCAAAATGATGGTGTCATTAGTTTTGCGTGCTGCAAGGCGTCTGAAGTTGTTCTCTGCGGTAAACCTGTCCATAATAAGATGAGGAACGATTCAAGTGGCAATTTCCGGTTGTTGAAAAAAGGTCCGAAGTCTAATGCTGTTAACTTATCGTGTATTCATTTTCGTTGGATTCCTTTTGTTGACTGCTTTAACTGTTTATGGAGCAGATCCGTTACAGATCGAGCACCCGCAAACCTCGCAGGTTATTCAACGAACAGGTGTCGCGCCGGGAGCGGGATTTGCAGATGTTCAAATCACAGGAGTATTGCCTGACGGAAGTGATAATGCAACGTGGGAATACCGTGCTGTGCCACTTACCGACTACCCGACACAGAACATTGATTGGACGATCTTCAAGCCGCACAGGGAAGGTAAGAAGTTTAATGGACCGGTGCGGATCAAAGCGGGTGGCTGGTATCGCCTGGAGGTCCGTTGCCGTGAGAATGACAAAATATTAAATGTCGGTAATGTAGAACCGATTGGAGTCGGTGAAGTCTTTCTTGTTGCAGGCCAATCGTACGCAACTAATTGCAACGATGAACAGTTGAAAGTGAATGATGCAGTCGTTGCCTTCGATGCGTCGAAACACTCATGGGCACTTGCCAATGATCCGCAGCCTGCTCCTGATGGAAGTAGTGGTGGTTCTATCTGGCCGCCTCTTGGAGATGCTTTAGTAGCTGAGTTGAGGGTACCAGTTGGTTTCGCGAATGTTGCCGTGGGGTCGACTTCGTCGACGCAGTGGATGCCTGCCGGGAAGCTACATCCGCGACTGGTATCTGTTGGCAAGACTCTGGGGGACTTTCGAGCGGTTTTATGGCAGCAGGGGGAATCGGATGTACTGGGTAAAACTTCAACAGCACAATATGTCAAAAACCTGAAAACGATCCGCGAGTCGGCTGCGAAGGCCTGGGGAAATGAGCCTGTGTGGATGCTAGCCAAATCAACCCATCATCCGACGGTTTATAATGATCCTGCCGGAGAAAAACGCATTCGTGATGCGATTGATCTACTGATAAAGCAACCCGGTTTTTTCTCCGGACCAGACACAGATACCCTCAAGGGAGAAAACCGGGGTGATGCCAAATCACGCCGTCACTTTTCCGGAATTGGTCAGCGCAATGCTGCGAAAATGTGGCTGACAGCAATTCAGCGCGAAGCACTTGCCAAAACAGAAACGAAGAGTGGGTTGCAAGTCGGGATTGCGGAAATTGACATCACGCCTCCAGAAGGTTTCCCGATGGCGGGTTATTATCACGAGCGGTTGGCCGAAGGGACGATTGATCCACTGAAGGCCAAAGCAATTGTATTTCGTGACGGCGACACAGCCGCCGCGCTTGTCGTCTGCGATTTAATTGGTATCGCTGCCGATCTGACCAAAGAAGTGCGACGAATTGCTTCTGCAAAAACCGGGATTCCAGCAAGCAACATTGTGTTATCGGCAACGCATTCGCACACTGCGCCCGATTATATGAAAGAATTATATTTGTATCTCGGGAAAGAAAAACAGCAGACTCTAAGAGCGAAGTATATTAAAAAACTGATTAACGGCCCGGTGAATGCGATTCTGCAGGCTGATCAGAGTATAAAGCCTTCCATACTGGAAGCTGGCTCTGCGACGCAGAAGACAGCGGTTGCTTTCAACCGACGATTCGTAATGCGCGATGGTAGTGTGCGCACCTGGCAGAAATTCAATAATCCGGATGTCATCCGTCCTGCTGGGCCTATCGACACTGAAATTGGACTACTCTCAATTCGAAATCCCGATGATGGTACGCACCGTGGCGTTTTCAGTAACTTCGCCTTACATCTCGATACTGTAGGGGGGACGAAATGGAGTGCCGATTATCCTTATTTCATTGAACATTCCTTGCGTGATGTACTTGGTTCTGACGTGGTTTCAATTTTTGGGGCCGGGTGTTGTGGTGATATTAATCATTCCAATCCAGCGGCTTCTGTACGAAACAAGACGGACTTTATTGGAAACTCGATAGGCAAATCAATTATCAAGCAGATTACAAAATTAAAGCCGATTAAAAATGCGAACCTTACCGTCGGTTCACAGGTTGTGCAATTACCACTACAGGATGCGACACGTGAAGAAGTCGATCGTTCTGTGAAGATTCTCAAGATTGCCAATCAAGGTGGTAAAGTGGATTTCTTTGACCATGTCACCGCTTACAAAAAACTGATTCTCGACCAGTTTCGTCATCGCAAACCGCATGTCAAGACGACCGATCATATCACATGGGGGTTGAGTCGTTCGCTCTCCGGTATTGGGGAGACTCTACCGGTTGATGTCACCGTCATGACAGTTGGCGATGACGTCGCGATAGTCTGTTTGCCGGGTGAGGTCTTCGTTGAGTTGGGTCTGGCAATTAAACAGGCTTCGCCGTTCCCCACTACGATCATTGTCGAACTATCGAATCATGTTGAGACGATTTACATTCCGCATCGGGCCGCTTATGCGGGGGGCAGTTACGAAGTGACCAATTCCACAGTGCAACCGGGCAGTGGCGAGATGCTGGTCGAAGCTGCTCTGACGCTGTTACGACAAGCGGCAACGGCAAACAGGACAAAATGAAACATGATACGATCTCACAAAATATTTCGATTTGTTGCGCTTGTGGTTCTTTCATCATGTAATCTCATTTACGCGGATGACAAACCGGTATCGATACTTGCGAAACGGATTGGCGGCCATATACACCCCTCGATCTGTTGCAACTAATGGGACTTTGATTGTTGTATTCAAAGGAACAAATGTTTTGATGTGTTCCCGTTCGACGGATGCGGGTGCGTCCTGGTCAATACCTGTTCCGATTTCAACATCTGCAAAACGTCCCGATGTCATTCGCGAGGTGAAGAAGTTCGAGGTGTATCCGGGGACCGTTGATACTCTACCTGACGGCCGCATTCTGGTTACCTGGAACTATATTGCCGACGATAAGTCAAATGACGGATATTATGAGCGTGCATTACTCTATGCAATTAGTAAAGACGAAGGACGTACCTGGAGTGAGCAACAGCTGATTGGACCCATTGATGGTAAACATCTGGGCGCAGTGCGTCACAACGTGCTGGCCTGGAACGGCGGAAGATGGTTATTGCCACTGCGTGTTGGATCACCGCGACTGTTCAATCCGCAGACCGAAACACTCACCAGTTTTCCTCTCGTTGGACCAGATCAGATTCAACATGAGTTCCAGCAAATCGTGCGCACGGCAAAGAGTTCGCTGCTGGCGATGGGTCCCGTTCTGCTGTACTCGACTGACAATGGGCGAAGTTGGACTTCGATCGATGGATTCCCTGCTGTTCCCGATAAACGTGATAATGCAGAAGGGCGGTATCTGACCACTCTTTCCGATGGGCGCGTCCTCGTTACCTGGGGGATTGGTTCTAAAAATTACGGTTTAAGATACAATTTATCGTCAGATGACGGGCAGACATGGGATGCGCGTCAAACAAAAATTCTACTGCCAAAGACTGCTGTAACAGCCCGTTACTATTCGGCTCGTACGGTTCAGATTGATGATAAATATGTTGGTACTGTTTTCATGAACAGAGATGGCGTTCATTTTATGAAGGTTCCGCTCAAGCGTTTGAGCGATTCTTAGTCAGCGAACAAACAGGTGCCGTTGAGTTGATAAATCGATTGAGGGTTGATTACTTGTGGGCAAGCCCATAATCTGTTTGATAGCAAATCAATTCGAACTTCTCATCATTGACATAACGAACAAGAGGGTGGAATAGCATGACAAATAATGATTTCAAACCTACCGATCAGAGCGATAGTAACAAGCTGACGCGTCGTGATTTTCTATCCGCTGCCAGTGCAGCGGTTCTTGCACCGACCATCGTTCCCAGTTCCGTATTTGGTGCTAATGCTCCCAGTAACCGCATCAACGTTGCTCTGATTGGTTGTGGTAACCAGAGTCGTGCCGATTTGCCCAATATGTTGCGTTTGGCTGATGCCCAGGTTGTCGCTGTTTGCGATGTGAATCGTGGCAGTCATGGTTATGCTCGAAAAGAACATTTTCTGGGACGCGAGCCGGCTCAGAAAAAAGTAAACGAGTACTACGCTGGCAAAACACGTTCGGGAAAGTATCAGGGGTGTGATGCTTATAGTGACTTTCGTGATGTCTTAGCACGCAAAGATATCGATGCAGTGATGATTGTATTGCCCGACCACTGGCATGCACTAGCAACGGTCAAGGCGTGTGAAGCGGGTAAAGATGTTTATTGTCAGAAGCCAATGTCACTGACAATTCACGATGGTCAGCAAATGGTTAAAGCGGTTCGCAAACATAAACGCATCTTACAGACTGGCAGCCAGTACCGATCCAATCGAGTGGTCCGCCGCATGTGCGAGTTGGTTCGCAATGGTCGAATTGGTGAAGTAAAGCGAGTTGTTTCCATTATCAATGGCAGCAGTGCCGGGCCCCAACCGGGATGGAAAGAAATGCCTGTACCTGATGGTTTTGATTATGACATGTGGTTAGGTCCCGCACCTGTGGCGCCGTATCACATCGACCGTTGCCTGTACCGATTCCGGTTTCATCTTGATTACTCGGGTGGTCAGGTGACTAACACCGGTGCGCACTCAACGGATATTATTCAATGGGCGCTCGGCATGGATAACACCGGTCCTGTTGAATTTGAAAATCAGGAAGGTGTTGTCTGGCCGCCAAAAGGACATCTCTATACGACAGCGATGAAAACGGATTTTCGAGCCCGCTATGCCAACGGTATTGAATTTATATGCCGTACGCAGGCACCCGGGTTCGGGGCGCGCATTGAAGGAACTGAAGGGTGGGTTCAGTTCAGTGTTAATAACATGAGAGAGGTCGAAGCCTCCTCCGACGCGATAAAAAATTCTGTTATCAAGCCCGAAGAATTTCATATGCCAGTCAGTAATAATCACTATCAGAACTTCATCGACTCCGTTAAATCGCGAAAGGACCCGATCGAACCTGTTGAAGCAGGACATCGTACAGCCAGTGTATGTCATCTGGGAAACATTGCGATGCGTTTAAAACGAAAACTGAAATGGGACCCGGAAAAAGAAGTGTTTATCGGTGACGATGAAGCAAATGCAATGCTGCAACGCCCGTATCGCACGCCGTGGAAAATCTGAACCAGGTATCGAAAAATTTGTTCTCTCCAGAAGAACAACTCTGAGATCACAATAAGATGAAGGTAAATTACCGTTTAGAAACCTGTTCTAAATCGAGCCCTCTCCTGATTCCAGAATTTATGATAAAATATGACCTTGCAGGAAAGTCTGTACCGAGGCCTTCCCAGCACTCACTTCCGATAGTAATTAATCAGAAAAATCTGTCGTTTCCATTTTGAAAACAATTGATATGAAGAAGGAGTCCAGTGAATGGACGTTCGCCATACTTTAGTGCTTTTTCTTTTAACCGTCTGTGGTATTCTCAATTTCACGGATACGATAGAAGCTGCAGCGAAATCAATTTCTATTGATCGTGATGCTCATCAGATTAAAGGTAAGCTCACTTATAAAAAGCCCTTTACTGCCTCCGTGAATCAGACTGAAAACACGCTGCTCTTTGAGCAAAATCTGATGAAACAAAGTTCGGGTGGGTATTGGAATGTCTCAATTAACGGCAAGGTACTCGGCCGACTGGAAGCACATCTTCCTCAGTCTGGTACTGAAAAACCGGAAGACGAATTTCATCGAATTGGCTTGGCTGTTCCCCCTCATATTCTCAAAGATGGCGAGAATATCCTGGCGGTTACTGGTCGTGGACAGCCTGCAGTACTACGCAATATTGAATTGGAACTCTGCCCCTTAAAACAGGCGCTGCAACTGGAGACAGTGACAGTCGAAGTCAATTCAAAGCAGGGGCAACACGTGCCTGCTCGAATTACCGTTGTGAATGATCAGGGGCAACTTGCAAAACTATACAACGTGCGCAAAGCGACGAATGCGGTGCGGCCAGGAATTCTTTACACGCTGGGAACGGGGGAGTCATTCGAATTACCTCCAGGCAAGTATACTCTGTTTGCAACGCGTGGTATGGAGTGGGGAGTTGCAAAACAGTCCATCGTCGTCGATGGTCTTCAGTCACAGCGTCACACGTTAAAGATTTCACGTGAAGTTGATACAGAAGGATTTCTGGCCTGCGACAGTCACATCCATACTTTGCCTGGTAGTGGTCACGGCAATGCCACGTATGCAGAACGCATGATTACGATTGCCGGCGAAGGAATCGAAGTAGCGATCGCCACTGATCACAATCACATTTCCGAGTATGGAAAGTATCAACGTGATTCGGGTACTCAGGCTCACTTTCATTCGATATCGGGTGATGAAGTTACAACCCACAACGGGCATTTTACTGCCTTCCCGCTCGATTCTGCCAAGGCGGTTCCCGGCGGTGTCAAAGGGCGTAATCCTCTCTTTCTGAAAACGGAAGACTGGACTCAATTGATAGCTGATATGCGCAACAAAGGCGCGAAGGTTGTGATTTTGAATCATCCATACTGGCCTACGATTTCGAAAGGTCCGTTCGGCCGCTTTCGTTTTACTCGCTCTACAGGCGGGCGCATTGATGGTCCCCCGTTCAATTTCGATGGTTTCGAAGTGGCACAGCCAGCCAATAAAACCCCTGATTATTTCTACGCACTTGAAGATTGGATGTCGTTATTGAATCGAGGATTACGGTTAACCGCAGTGGGGGCGACAGATTCCCATACGGTCAATGATCCGGTTGGACAAGCACGTACCTATCTCAAAAGCCGAACAGACGATGTTACTAAAATCGATCGCAAAGACGTCTATCGTGCATTTCTTGAAGGCCGTGCAGCGGTGGCAGCTGGTATCTTTGCCAATCTGACGATTTCCAGGCAATATGGTATGGGTGATCTTGTTTCAACGGCAACAGTCGTAAAAGGTAGTAAGAATCAAGGCAAAGCGTTGACTGCCAGTTTACGAGTTGCTGCGCCCTCGTGGGTGCGTCCGCGTGAAGCCATGATCTATGTTAATGGTCGACGCGTTGCAGAGAAGACGATTGAATCTCATCCCGGTCAGCCCACAGATCAGACTCTCGAATTCTCGTTCGATCAGCCGACCCATGATGCTTATGTTGTGGCGTTTGTCTTAGGGGATGGGATTACATTGCCCGGCTGGACACCATACGGCAAAGCCACGCAGGCAATCACAAACCCGATTTATCTGGATGTGGACGGCGACAAAAAATATAGCGCCCCTCGTGATACTGCCAGACGGCTGATCGCAAATTATGGAGACAAAGGTGCAAAGCTGTCGCAGGTTGAACAAAAAAAACTACTCGATACAAATTCCGTCAAAGCAGACTCGGCGGTGTTGTTGCATGTCATCGATTTACTCAAACAGAATTCAGAAAAAGACTGATTGGATAAAAAAGTGTGCATGTGAGAGCACTTCTGCAGTGCTCGTCAGAATACTTGTCAGTTTGTTTCAGAGTGCTATCATACTGACTCTCGTATGACAATTAAGGTCTTATATCAATCTAATGAATGGAGTCTGTGAAATGATCAACCGTATTGTGTTACTTGCTAGCCTTGTTTTCATCAGTCCCGCCGTTGCTCAGGACAAGAGTCCGGAATTAAATCAATTCCAGGGACATTGGCAGGTGGAATCACTTGTCGAGAATGGAAACGTGATTCCCAAAGAAGCAATCAAAGACTGGCTGCCTTCTGGTGGTCGAATTGAAATTATTGAAAATGCCATCATATTTAAATCGCGTCTTGATGGTAAAAAACACGCGAAAGTATTTTCTGTTGATGCCACAACATATCCCAAAAGCATTAAGATTATTTCACCCGATGAAAAAGCCAGTACAGGCATTTATCGTTTCGATGATGGGAGACTGGTGATCTGCATAGTTCACCCTGATGAAGCAGAGAAACCAGAAGATTTTTCTGCCAGGACCGGTTCGAAACGGATGTTGATGGTTTTAAAGCGAACAACTCCTCGAGCAAAAGAGCCACTGACGACGATCAAGTCTCGAACTGTTTCTGAGAAGCCGAAACAAGAAGGGCAAACAGCACGGATTTTGACAGATGCAGAAGTTTCAAAACGACTTGTCGGCGACTGGAGAATGAAGGACTCCGTAGGCCACCTTTACATTAAATTTAACGCCAATGGGACATTCAGTACAGTGCGGGAATATCAACAGCTCCGTCTGTTTCACAAGTCCTTTGTGCAGACTCCCTCATCAAGTGGAACGTGGACTGTTAAAAATGGTACTATGACGGCTCACATTCTCAGCTCAATTCGTATTGAAAGAGTGAACCAGTTATTATCGTTTACGATTCGATCGATCTCAAATCGAGATATGATTTTTGTCGATCATTGGGGTCGTATCGAGAGTGCCACCAAGGTTCGTTAATTGATGAAAGCCTGCTGAAATAATACTGCATGTCTGAAAATAAAACAGGGAATTCGTATCCCGCTGATTTACGGGTTTTGCTGGCAAGTGTCGGTTTTATTCTGGCGTACGTCGCATTAATCTGGTTGTTAGGGCCGCGTCTGACTCAAGTTCCTCATCTTCCAGACCAGGGTGCAGCATGGTACTTCTGGAAGTTGAGGGAACCGACGACGATGGGGCGTCTCACTGCCTGGGGAGGATACCTGCTACATCAGCTTGCCAACTTTGCGTTGATCTATCGGGCACAACAACTATCGGCTCGTTCGGTTGAATCTGGAGGAATTCGCTACTCAAACCAGCTGCACAAAATAAATATCGTTGCATTAGTGGTGAATGCGGTCTTCATACTGTTACATCTGGTTCAGACTCATCTGTGGTACGACGGGCTGGCCCAGGACACCCACGTGTTTTCGTCACTCGTCTCTGTTGCCATTTTACTGATCTGGGTTTTGATGATGGAGACCCCCCGGCGTGGGTTATTCTTTGGAGTGAAAGTTCCGATCCGCACGGAGCTGTTAGATTTTGCCAGAAAATATCACGGGTATTATTTCTCCTGGGCCATTATCTATACGTTTTGGTTCCATCCCACAGAGGCCTCTTTGGGGCATCTGTGGGGGTTTTTCTACTTACTGCTCATCATGCTCCAGGGAAGTTTATTCTTTACCCGAATTCACACCAACCGGTATTGGACCTTACTCCTGGAATCACTTGTACTGGTGCATGCTGTTGTCGTCGCTCGTCTTCAGGGGGGCGGTATGTGGCCTATGTTTGCGTTTGGCTTTGGTTCTATCTTTGTCATTACGCAAATGCATGGTCTGGGTTGGAGTCGACTGAAGCGCGCTGTTATTCTCGCGTTTTATCTGCTCGCTCTTTTTCTGGTGTATCGTGAACGTGGATTTTCACATGTGAATGAAGTATTTCGGATTCCGGTGATCGACTACCTGGGTGTGTTTTTATTGACCCTGTTATTCTTTGGCTGGTTACGAATTCTCAGTTTTTTTGCTCGTAAGCAGAATCTGGATCAATAATAGTCGCAGAACGGTTCCCCAGCGTAGCGCTCTGAAGCGGAGCGACTACTTTTGAGCTGGTGACGTGGCTGGGTAGCAAAGTCAGTCCTCGCCCCTGCTGCGATAACAGATCTTATATTTAGTTTTTGAAGAACTGGTGTTCTGGATCGCCGGCACTGATCAGGTAAGCAATCAGGTCGAGGATTTCGTCTCTGGTCATTCGATTGAATAGTTCGACTGGCATCGGCGAAGTTTTGGAAACAACCATTTCTTCAATGGTTTTACGGTCGATTCTGACCTGTTTATTGGGTTGGGTCAGGTCTGTGTTGAGCATGATTGAGTCACCACTCAAATTCACGACGACGCCGGTATGAACTTTGCCATCTTCTGTCACGACCGAAACAGCAGAAAACTGTTCGTTGATTACTTTGCTGGGATTGATAACCTGATCCAGTAAATCGTGCGGGGAATACCTGCGGCCAGCAGATGTCAGATCGGGCCCTGTCATACCACCCTGGTTTCCAAATCTGTGACAAGCAAAACATCCGGTAGCCGCAAACATGCGTCGGCCATTTTCGAAGTTTCTTTCTTTCAAACCGGTGCGGGCGGCAGCAGAGAGTTCGGCAAGCGTCCACTTTTTCGTGGGGCGTCCTTTAAAGACTTCTCCCAGATTCTCAAGGACTGATTTTTTAACCGGCTTCTTTGCCAGCAGTTCTTTCAATGATGATTTTTCTGACTCACTGAGGGATGCGACTGCGTCGTCACGAACGAATTGAATAAATTTTTCGAAACTGGCGCCGCCTTTATAGTTGGCAGCTTTCAGGAACCACTCAAAATACGCTGTACGCAGTTCCGGAGTCCAGCCAGTTTTCAGCATTCGAATCGATCGTGCGTACTGCATTTGCTCTTCCTGAGCCGGAGCGGCCTGGATCAGTGCCATGGTTTTTTGTGCAACAGTGGGTGACTGAAGCCATGCAAGTGTTTCACACAAGAGCCAATTCAATTCGGGTGATTTCGCAGGGAACAGAGGGTCGAAACGGTCAATCATTTTTTGAACTGTCGCATCACCGGGACGGCCGAAACGATTGAGTATGATTTGCGTGGTGCGTAGTAGTGTGAGCTGTTGCGGTAAATTCAGCTTGGATGCATCCATTTGTGTCACTGCTGAGAGCAGTTTGTCTCGCATGGCGGTATCAACTGCAGGAGTGTTTTCGTTTCGATGTTGCGGGCAGACGCCAGTGACTCGTGCCAGAGCCAGCAATGCTTCGACCTGTTTGGCGGGGTCGTGTTCCAGTAATGCCTTTTCTGACCATGTCTCTACCGGTTGATGTTCAATTGCCGTTCGTGCTGCAAAACGAATGAAGCGATCCGGGTCAGACAGGTAAGGCCAGGCAACACTGATCGCCTGTGGATCCTGTTTTCCGTGAAATGCTTCGAGAATATGACGTGTGTTTCTTGCTTTGATTGTAGAAGGCGTTTCCTGAACAAGAGAGTTAGAAACCGGGGCAGTCGATTCGTCGCCAACATAAGTCACGCGGTACAGACCTGACTGCACGCGTCGTCCGCCAATTGTGAAGTACATCGCACCGTCTTGAGGATGGATAATAGCATCGGTGATCGGCAGCGGTGCTCCTGTGACGAACTCTTCCTTTGTCGCAGTGTATGAAGAACCACCTGGCTTCAGATGGATGGCGTAGAGTTTACCCCAACTCCAGTCGAGTGCGTACAATGCGTTCTGGTACTTTGCCGGAAACTTTGCGCCATAACCAAAGGTCATTCCCGTTGGTGATCCCGGGCCGATATCAAGCACTCCAGGCAGGTTGTCAGCATAGAAGGGGGGGCGTTTACCAGCACCGTTTCGCCAGCCAAATTCTGCTCCGCTGGTAACGTGATTAATTCGAGTGGGACGATACCAGGGCGTATTGAAGTCGTATTCCATGTCGGCGTCGTACGTGAATAACTCTCCGTCCCGATTGACGGCAGCATCAAAGATATTTCGAAATCCGGAAGCGTAGGCTTCAAATGTTTTTCCGTCTGGAGATACGCGATAGATGATACCTCCCGGTGCCAGTACTCCTTTGTTGTGCCCTCGACCGTCGGGCATGCTGGGGAGTAAATGATCCTCACCCCAGACACGACGAACCGGAGAACTCTCAGCCAGTTCTGGTGGAAGCGTGTTATTACCGGTATTCATGTACAGAGATTTGCCATCCGGCGTTGGTACCAGCGCGTGTACTCCATGGTCACTCTTTGATTGAACTTTGCGTAGCAGCTCGACCTTGTCGAGATGGTCGTCGCCATCGCTGTCGGTAATCCGGTACAGGCCAGATGGGATCTTCTGTTCGTAGTCGTTGACACCAACATAGAGTGCACCGAATGCCCAGACCATACCATTCACGGCTCGGATATCCGCGGGTACTTTTTCAACCGTTGCAGGTTCAACCGTCTTTCCTGCAGGTGGCGGAGTAATACGATATAATCCACCAAATTGATCGCTGACGAGAAGCCGTCCTTTATCGTCGGTGCAAAGATTCACCCAGGAACCCTGTTCCTTTGAAGGGACAGAGTAGAGCAACTCGACTTGAAAACCTTTTGCCGCTTTGATGCGGTCAATGGGAGTTGCCTTGTTACCGCCAATAGCGGCTCCGACGGGGTTCTTTGGCTTCGCGTTCTTCTTCGCTGCAAGCTCTTTGATTTTGATGTTTCGCCAGCTAACCTGCTTGCCGATTTTCTCGGGGTGGTTACCAATGCCATGAACCTGAAGGGCAATGAACCCTTTGGGAGTCAAACTGTCTTTGAGGTCAGCTGCAGGAACGCCGTTAACCCAGGTTTTGATCGAGTCGCCCTGGCAGAGGATGCGGTAATGGTTCCACTCGTTCTGTTTAAACGCTTTGCGGGCAGGTTCGTTATCGGCCAGATTATTTAACCAGCCACGTCGACCTTCATCGTAAATTCCACCCGACCAGGCTCGTTTGGAAGGATCGATTTCAACTTGATATCCGTGTACGCGACCAGCAGGGATTTTCCGCTTGCTCTCTTTACCATTCTTGTCCTTTGTCACAACGACTTTGTCTTTTGCGAATACCTGGCTACGGATTTGAATTCCCGAATTCAAAAGCGGGTCGACTTTGAATTCAACCTGCAGCTCAAAGTCGCCATAATTTTTCTTTGTACAAAGAAAACTGTTACCTGTTTTGGGAACTGATGTGCCGACGATCATACCATCAACCACTTCATACTTTGCTGTTCCACCATTTTGGACCCAACCATCGAGTGTCTTACCATCAAACAGAGGAGTGAAGCCATCGTTGTCGGCATGGGCGGTGATGTTGATCGACAATGCGACACAGATCGCGGAAAAGACAAGGCGATTATTCATGGTATTTCCATTTGGGGGGTGATCAAAAAAGGAATCTGGCAACGTAGTGTATCAATCTTCCAGACTACGCGTGAGCTGGTGACTAGACACAGCTCTATTATATCTTTCTCTGTATTGTTTGTCTGCTGTCGATGAAGAATGGTGTTATCAAGTTTCTTAAAAAAGTTTATTTTTGAACACTGTCTCGTAACCAGTATTCAATCTCGTGTTGAGAATATCTGGATTGTTACTTTACTACGTCAGGTATCAAAATACCTTTAGCACAATGAGCACTGATTTTGATGAAACTGAAGAAATTTATCAAAAATCAAAGCGATATTTCACAGTTAATCCTGTGTTTGATTATGATTCCAGGTAGTGACCTGAATAGACTGTATCAGGAATGTAAAGAGTCAGAAATCCTGCGAAGTTTTTTTTCCAGCAACGTCTTTTCGTGTGGAGCAACAGTTTTGGATAACGCGACAAGGTAAGAGTCGACTGCTTTTTCTGTGTTGCCTTCCAACTCATGGATGCGGGCAAACGCACAATCCAGCAGCAGATAGTCCTGCATATCTTCTCGCGCTCTTATTGACTCCAGTTGCGACATGGCTTCGCGTGTCTTCCCCGCCTGACCCATGGCGATTGCGCGGTTTAATCTGTAAACCGGGGACTCACGCAGTTGCAGAAGTCGACTGTAAAGGAGAACAATGGTGTGCCAGTCTGTGGCTTCGACACTGGGGGAAACACAGTGCTGTAACGCAATTGCTGCTTCGAGATGAAAGTTCGTTGGTTGATCAGTTTTTGACTGCGACAGCCAGCTTTGAGCGGTACCAATCAGGCAGCGATCCCACTTTTTGCGATCCTGATCTTCCAGCAAGATGATCGCGCCATCCTCATCGATTCGTGCATCAAGGCGGGAAGCATGGAATAACAGCAGAGCCAGCAATGCTTTCGTTGCCGGCGATGAGGACGAACTTTCGCAAAGCAGATGACATAGTCGCGCTGCTTCTTCGCAGATGTCATCGCGGATGGGTTCGGCGCCATGCGAAGTACTGTAGCCTTCATTAAACATCAAATAAAGTACATCGTGTACGACGTCTAATCTTTGCGTCAGCTGGTCTTCGCCGGGAAGTTCGAGTTGCACGTTTGCTGTTGCCAGAGAATGCTTCGCGCGTTGAATTCGTTTCTTCACGGTCTCGCTGGGAAGCAGCAGGCCGCGCGCGATCTCGGAAATTCCAAATCCGCAAAGCGTTTTCAGTGTCAGCGCGATTTGTGTTTTTCGTTCGAGTGTTGGATGACAACAGACGAAAATCATCCGAAGTAAACTGTCGGGTATCTGTTCTTCTTCCAGCCATTGATAGACAATCGATTCTTGATCGTCGATTGATTGACCAGACAAGGCGAGGGCTTTTTTGAATGTTTTTTCGCGTCGTATCGTATCGAGAATACGGTGCTTTGCTACACTATGGATCCACGCGGCAGGATTTTCCGGAATGCCGCGTTGTTTCCATGCGTGCATTGCCTCTAACATGGCGACTTGGACCATGTCCTCGATCAGGTCAATGCGGCGCATGCCGAAGGCACGTGCCAGCACTGCTATCAGATTTGCTGACTCGTGTCGAAAGAAGTGTTCGACCAGTTGGTTGGTCGACTGTTTCATTGGTCTTGCTTTTCAATAGGGATCAGTTCGTGAACCTCAACGGTGCCTCCTGATTTTTGTATCGGAGAACCTTTGGCCAATTCGATGGCAGTAGTCAGGTCGGGCGCCTGGACCATCGAGTATCCGTCAATAAGTTCCTTCGATTTGGTGAATAGTTCATCGGTTACAGAAAAATCCGCATTCACCACAGCGCCGTCCGGTTTGAATCCATCACCCCCGTCCAGCATCCAGCCCGCTTTGATACCGGTTTGAATCCAATCTATCCACATCTGAATTACTTGTTGAATCTGTTCGGGTGAAGCGTGTTCCATGCCTGCGCGACCACCGCGATAAACAAACACGAACTTTGACATTTTGTGACTCCCGATGAAGCTGAACGCGAGTGTTTTTGTAACCTTCCAGATGGTTACCGGCATTCGACACGATCACGAATCCGGTGCGCACTGGAGGCAGCAAATGGCTACAAGCTCACATATTTATTGGCCGACGTTCGCAATTTCGCGGACTTCGATCTTACCGGCACCGGCCATTTTGATGGTTCGTTTTGCCAGTTCGCATGCAGCAGCCAAATCGGGTGCTTCCACAATAGTGTATCCGCCTACCAGTTCCTTTGACTCCGCAAAGGGACCGTCAATGACTGTCATATCAGGTTCAACCACGGCACTACTTCCACTGAGCGGCGCACCCGGGTCCAGCAACCACCCTTCATCCTTTCCGCTCTGCATCCATTCCATGCAGGATTTCATTTGCGCATCCATTTGTTCGGGTGTCATCCTGGGGGGATTTTCACAATTTCCACTTCCACGTTGTAAGAACATAAATCTAGGCATCTTATAGTCCTTTCCTGGAATCTTGAAATTCGCTGATGCGAGTTGATCGTACACATTGATGGCGAACGAACGACAGGGCAGGGGACATTTTTTTTAAGAATTGATTCTGTAAATCAAAACGGTCAGATTCGAGCCGATTGCGGGCTGTCTTTCTCACGAAACCTGACCTGGGTGAAAGACGGCTGACTGCACGTTGCGAATTAGAAGAGGGAGGTCAAAGGCTTTGAATCTTCCAGTAGATGGTAGGGGCGGTCCAGTTTATCGTAGGCCATCAAGTCATTGATGCCCATCGCATGATAAACCGTATGTGTGATATCCGCCGGAGTAACCGGACTTTTGAGAGGATATTCGCCATATCGGTCACTGGCACCAAATGTCTGGCCTCCCTTGATTCCACCACCGGCAAGGACATCGGTCAGACAGTGTGTCCAATGATCGCGACCGGCTCCTGAAACTCCGCCAGAACGAGGGTCACCGATCTTTGGTTTACGACCCATTTCGCTGGTGACCATCACAAGCGTTTCATCAAGCAGACCACGTGCGGCCAGATCTTCAATCAAGGCGGAATAGGCGCGGTCGAATTCCGGAAGTAAATTTTGTTTAAGGCAATTGAAATTATTGCCGTGTGTGTCCCAACTCCCGGCACTCTTACACTTCTTGCCGAGGAGATCGAGATTGCCTTTCCAAAAGACGGTGATGAAGGGAACCTCGGCTTCGACCAGACGACGCGCGGCAAGCAGGCTCATTCCGTTGAGTGTTTTTCCGTAACGTTCTATTGTTTTGGGTGATTCCTGTTGCAGGTCAAATGCTGCAGTAGACTGCGAGGATAGAATCAATGACAGGGCGCGTTCCTGATTCTGGTTCATTGCTGCAATATTGGTAAATCCCTCAAACTGACGGCGGGCTGTATCGAGTTGTTTCAGGAGCGACATTCGATCTGTCATTCGATCGACTGTGATATTACCTTCCAGTGATAATGCTGGAGCTTGCAGTTTGAGTGGCTCTGCGTTGGTTCCCATAATGTACATGGGATCGTGTTCGACACCCAGCCGCGCCGCAAACTGACCGGGACGCGTGTAAGGTGCACGACTTGGCATGTGTGGCAGCGAAATGGCATTCGGAAGATTGGGATGCGCGGGACGACGTGATGCAACCACTGAACCCATATAAGGCCAGTCATCCGGAAGAGGCGTGCGATTGTTGCCCCGCGTGACAAATGTCTGATCGGGAATATGCCCGGTCAGGTTGTGATAATATCCAGCGTGATGGTCATTCGTGTTGACCGTTGCCCCCACCGAATTGATGAGTGCTAAATGATGCGCCTGTCTGGCGAGCATTGGCAAATGCTCTGAAAGACGGACTCCCGGTGCTGAAGTTTCAATCGGTTGAAACATACCTCGATAATCAAGAGGTGCGTCAGGCTTCAGGTCCCACATGTCAAGGTGAGACGCTCCGCCGCAAAGGAAGAACAGGATGGTTGATTTTGCAGTTTTATGTGTGCGTGCTGTTTTTGCCTGCGGAGCTGGAGCTGCCTGCGCTGGTCTTCCGAAACGCATTCCTGCGAAGCCGAGTCCTGAAGCCACCAAAAATTGCCGCCGTTGCATAATCTATTCTCCCCGCTGTGAACATCATGCATTAGAAAAGCCCCGTTTCATTCACCAGCAGCCTGAATCATATGATCTCTCATCTGGGCTGAGACTGAAACCGCTGTCTATATTAACATCAGATCACCTTATATGTCAAATGCTTTATGCATTAGGGTTTCGTGTTTTGTCATGATCGGTGTTCTTTCGCTGGGTACCGGAATGAAAATAAAGTTGAGGTCAAGAAAAGAGTAAGAAAGGCGATAATACCAGTTAAATAACGTTCAATCGTACCGTTTTGCCTCAAATCTGGGAGACTGTTATCCTGGAGAATTGTGAGGCCAGGCCGTTTGGTCATCCTTCCGCTCCTGTTCCATCAGGACTTTTGATTTCAATCCCTGATTGAAGACGTCTCCCTTCTGAGAATTATTTCATCACTTATCTGTTATCGAAAATAGATTTTAACGTAATCGGAAGCTTCAAGGGGAATCGAAAACCTGACCACTTTTTTCTTCGGGGAATGAAATTTAATTTTCCCGTGATGTACGGTTTCGATTCGGTCAACCGGTCGATCAACGCGAACAGTGAAATCAACTTTCGCTTGTGTTTCCAGTGTGTAATTCGCGAGTGGAATGACGATGCCTTTCTCCGACTTTAAAACGACGGCATCCACAAGCGGAAGGCTGCATGTCAGCGGCTTATTGATGCCAGCTTTCAGTGCGGGCTGGAGAATAAATTTTCTGACATCTGCCGAAAATTCCCATGGATTATAAGACCTTTCGAGCCGCGTCGCAGGTAGCTGCGGTGTAACAGTTTTTCCTGACAATTCGAGGACTGGTGTCGGATTTTCATTCTGAACTGTAGTAGTGGGCACTTTACTCTTCTGCAGGGTACGGCGGGCATCCAGGGCCTGTTTGATATAGGAAAGCCCCGGAAGAAAGCCGAACGAATAGACCTTCCCGTTACCGAATTCTCCGACCAGAGATGTTGTTTCACCTACATTTTTCGAGGTGAGAATTTCGACATTGCGATCTGTCTTTGGTGCTTGTTTTTGAGAAACGGAAAGCACTTCCATCTCAGCTTTTTTGACTTTGACGATACCCTCTGGTCGCAAGATATGAACATAGGAACCAGAATTGAGAAACGCCTGATGTTCCGTCACCGGTTCTCGTTTCACGGGTAGCAGGTCATTTAGTATTTCGAGAGGCTGATTGAATTCATCTCGCATCGCCGCACCCGCAGTGAGCACCAGCGTGCCACCATCGTTTACCCATTCAATCAATTTTTTCGCTGCTGCTCGAGTCAGATTTGGACCGGAAAAATAGCAGACTTTGTAATCCGAAAGCAGGCCTCGTTCGATTTGCGCCTCACCTGCAAAATCGACAGGTATCTGATCATGAGCTAATGCCATCCAGGTGTGCATACGATTGAATCCGTAAGCATGATTTCGTTTTACCGTCCATGCATCAGACGAAGATGAATATAGAATGGCGACTTCAGCTGGATCGGCAACTGCGTCGATGAGCAGGTCTTCTGCTCCACCGATTTCACGAGTTACTTCAGCATTCGCCCGCCAGGTTTCAGGGTGATTGTACCAGGTGTGACTCCGCCATGCTGGGCCGCCTTCATGGCTTCCCCAGCTGACACCATAGGAAAAATTTTTCCAGATTCGAATTCCGCGTGCTGTCTCGCTCGCCGCTTTCGTTTTGATATCCCACGGTTTTCGTCCTGCATGAGCGACGAGATAATGTCCTAGAGTTTGCCCGCGCTCACGAGCGGCGGCTCGCATTAAATCGACGTTATATGCGCCGCATTGATAACTTGACGCGCCGTTAGCCCAATCTTCACTCCAAATCGCATTCTGATTATCGACATCAAGTAGTTCAAAATAATCAACGCCCTGCGAGTAAAAATTCGCACTGTAAGTCGCGCCATCGCTGAAGTTTACCAGCGTTGGCAATTCCCTGCCATAAGACGTTTCTAAAATGGCACGTTGAGTGGCCATGAAATCTCCCAGTGCCCGCGTGCGAAATCGCTGAGTGAAATAATGCAGTGCGGGAAACTGATCGCGATCACTTTCTAAAACCGGCTTCACGTCATTCCAGTTTTTGACCAGTAAATCGGCTGGTGTTTTTCCGAGTTTCTTCAACCAGTTGCGGAAGGCTGCGTGATATGCCGGGTCTGCTACCATAAAGCTCGAAGGCTGTCCAGTCGGCTCATCGGTCAGCATACAGAATACGACATCCTCGGTTTTTTTTCCCGATTTGAAAAACTCATGCGCGTGAACTGCGGCATTTTTCTGCATTCTTTCCAGGTCAGGCTGGCAGAAGGAATTATTTTTTTTCAACCAGATACCGCCGTGAATATATGGTTTATCACGATTCGAAAATCCGAAGTAATCCAGCGTTTTCCACTCGCGATCAGTAATCAATTTGTCCACCTCGGTGCTGTAGCCGCCTACCGTTGCACTGACAAAAAACGGTATTTTTGATGGCTTTTTACCAATGACAGGCCAGTCGTAGGTATCTGCAATTTTCCCGGTTGCTTCTGCGAACTCCTTGTCTCGCTTGAGTCGGTCCCGATTTTCAGCAGTCAGCAAATTTGGTGGCATTACTACAACAAGACCGTTTGGCTGGCTGTCGACGTCCATTTTCCTGACAATTGCCGAATCTTGTGGTGCGGTTGCAAACTCAAATTTTGCCTTGAGGCGATCTGCCCAATCTGTGTAGGCATAGCGCGCTGTGATATTCAGAATCGCACCGCTGTCCTGATACAACATCGGCGTGATATTGCACCATGGACTCTGCTCGCCGCTGGCAAGTAATTGCCCCTTCTTCGGTTGCAATCCGCGATTTGCTCCTGCTCGTGAAAGATGCCAGTGCCCGTACCAGGGGGAGCGATAGTGATCCGCAAAAATATGAACCTGCAGCGGTTTTTTATAAATATCCGCCAGTGTTACCCGCAACCAGGTTTGTGGTCCGTAGGGAGAATGATCCGGCTTCGCTTTTTTATCTCTTGTGATCAAAAAACAATCGACATTCCGCACGTATCCCGAGCAGTTTTTTGATTCATGTTTGCTCAATGTCAGTGTATGCTGTCCCGCTGAAAGTGCAGCATCAAAATGATCCCAGACGTAAGCCCAGTTTTTGACGCCTGCTTTGGTTTCGAGATCAAAAATATTCTCAGTGATCGTCTTTTTATTGTTCGATATCGCGACATGAAAAGGTCCGCGTCGAGAGGTGCTGTAGTTGTGTCGCACCCAGATTCGATAGTCTCCCGAATCAGATATCGTGAATTTCGCTGCTGCCGTTCCCTCTGCATCACCGTGTGCACCATTCAATGCCTTGACACCTGAAGCATTGCGCGCCTTTTCATTTACATTCCAGCCATCAGAAGAAGTTGTAAATGATTCTGCTTCCAGAAAAATCGGTTCTGCGCTCAAACCAATTTCGGAACAGGCTGTGAATGCTGCAGACAGCACCAAAATATTGAATATTGGAAATTTTATCATAGCTTAGATTGTCCTGATTCGAATTTGCTGCTTCAAGGCTTGAAGTCAAGCTTCAAGGTAAAACGGAGGCAGAGTCAATCTGCGCTTCCGTCAGCAGAGGTGATTGCCGCTGGTTGAGACTTCAGTCCGACTGTGTTCACAGTAATCACGCGGTAGGCATGTTTTTTACCAGTCTCAGCGTTGGTATCGGAAAAGTGCATTGTTTTAAGTGGTTGTGTAGGCGTGTCGCTATATTGCAGGTTCTGGAAGATCGGGCGACCGAAGCGGTTCTTACCTTGCTCCGGAACGTTGGCTAGAAATTGCCCATCACGCTCGATGATGAAATGAGCCAGGCCGCTTTCAAGATCAGCTTCAGCCTCCCAAGACAGTTCATTGCCATTTACTATTAAGTTCATAGGCGCGGGAGGGGGTGTCGTATCGATGACAGCCGTGTCTTTGACATACTGCATCCAGCCTTGCGCGACGTCCTTGTTTGGCAGCCATGCTGCCTTCAGTGGATCACACTCGAACTTCGCAGAGGGGACGGCTTTGAAACCGGTTGGGCTGGCCAGCCAGGCTGTGTCTGTGGGCATAGACAAGAGTGGATTGCCGCTGACTTTTGGAAGCCGCATACTCAGGCAGGCATCGAGCCACGGAATTGCAAAGTAGCGCTGATTGCCACACTCGTGCGCTGTCAGTGGATCAACGGCCACACCGATCAAGCCGCCTTTGCTTCGCACTTCGTGGAAGAAGGCTTCGTTGGCAGGCCATACGACGGCGAATCGTCCGTCTTTGACTGTGACTCCTTCTTTCGTACCAGGATTACACATGACCGGCACTTTGAGCGCGGCGTCAGGTAATGCATGAGGCTTGATAGTGGGACGTTTCGGGTTTGGTTTCAGAAGCGGGACGCCGGAGCGGAGCCAGGCTGCGGCTACACGTTCCGGATGCAGCATCACCATTCCACCTGCCCAGTGACCACCACCACTGTGTCCCCACAATGCCCACGGCACTTTGGACAACTCAGGATGTCCCGACTTTTTACCGAGATCAACCAGACACTTTTGGAACGCGGCGTCTGAACCGTTTCGCGGATCACACCACATCTGACAGTTGGCTCCCTGTGGTTGCTCATACGACGGAGACAGCAAAGCACAGTCGTGCTTTTTTGCCAGAGCTTGCCAGTGCAGGTCAAATGCACCTGTCAGACCAGAGCGGCATGATCCCTCACCACAGCCGTGCTGATGCACCACTACACCGCGCAGTGTTTTCACCTCACTTGGGATCCAGACAGTATAGTTGACAGGGAAAGTCAACGCGCCTGGTTGTGTTGAAGCTTCATAACGCACGCGATAGTAAGGTGGGTCCGCTTTGGGATAGACGTCGTAGGGTGTTTTCTGCGAGAACAGTGTTACGGGCAGCAGGAGAAGCAGAACGGAAGTGCGGTAGAGATGCGTCAGTGTTTGTGAAATCATGGGATCGTTCTTTATGGAGATTCTAAAATTTGTGTATTAGTGTGTTCATTCAATGACTAATTTTAAACGAATGGGCACGATTCTGAAACGCTCCCGTTGTCTTCATCATTCAAATCAGATTGCACGGGGAATCTGATTTGGGAAAAATCTTGCTGTTCAAAATGCGTCTTACTCTCTCCAGTGTGGCATACCTCGGCTTATTGGAAGAGATTGATCAAAGATGCATTATCAAAATGAGCCAAGAATAAAAGAACGCCCGATCATTTCATGACTTTCTTTTGCGAGTTAATGGGTTTCTGTTCTGGTTCGTTATTTTTTCGGAGAGGTTTGAAACTCTTTCACCGCCTGGTAAAGGTGTACGGCTTTGGAGCCACCGGTTTGTACTTTGCTGTTTGGAGATGTCAGGAAACCACCTGATTCATATAGAATCATTTGCGAGACATGAGGGCTGGCCGCATCGATCTGACGTTTCACTCGTGACCAGGCGGCGGGGTAAGCGCCGGTGTACTCTCGGGCCGTCCATCTGCCAGATTTCAACAGTGGCCCAAATCTGCTTTTTCGGATTGTCTGCATGCCAGCTGGCGTATTTTTTGTAGATAGTGTTGAGTGTATCCAGTCTTTTTTCGGAATTGTATGAATAACGTTCTTTCGGGGGCGGAACAAAACCGGCTCCGACAGCATCTTGATACGCAAAGATATCAGCATGGCTGGATGCGATCACTTCAGCATCAGCAACCGGTGCACCATCCGGGGCGATCATCACTGGTTTGCCCGGCGTTAATTCATGACATAGATCAGCCACGGGGTTGTAGTAAGCCGAAGCATACTTTATGTCGCGGCATTCGTGGGTAATATACCAGCCACCAAAACTGTTGTGACGGGTGGCGTATTTCGCGTGTAGTTCGCGCACTACCTTTTTGGCATGCGAGTGTGCCACCTGTAAACGGGTTGAATCTTTACAACCGTTATATGTCAGGAACGCATCACCTCCCCGGCCGATGCCCAGCATGACAGACTGGCCATTCTTAGTCGCCTGACTCAAAACCGTTTCGATGAGATCGAACCCCAAAAGATTGGGGAACTGATTTAACTTTTTCAACTCTGAAGGATAGAAGGCGCCCCATTGATTGCCGATGTATTCGACATAAGTAATGACCACCGTCTTGATGCCCAGTTCGTGCAATGCATCAATTTTCGCCCGCATGTCCGTAGCAGTTATTTTGCGTTTGGACGGGTAAATACCATAAATTAACGCTCCCGGGTCGAGAAATACCGCCGTCACCGGCGCCCGTCGTTCTGCGGCAACCAACGAGCCTCCAGGCAGATAAACCAACGATAATAAGAGCAGGGCAGCAATGGGTTTCATTTCGATTTCATATCCGTTCAAAAAAATTACCGAAGCAGGATCAGAAACGCTACACCAGATCGCATACATACAGATTAGTCAATAATTCCATTTCGCGTCGGGGGTTTTCCCATTACTTCAACTATCTTTTCCTGGCGTGGTGTGTGTTCAATGTCTTGCACCTTACGAAGCGGAATCAATCAGGGAGCAACAGCCGTTGCATAGGTGCGTCCTATGTAATACATATGAGCGGTAATGTCATCGATGGTTACGGTAAAACTACCGTCCTGCATTATCGTGCCACAACTCTTGCCGGTGTGCAGGTCCTGGATGGGAGTTCCGGGTCCCGCGAATGTTTGAATGGTCACGCTCGTGCCAGGCGCCACTCCCTGGTAGTTCGAAACCAGAACAGCCTGTTCAGAGCCAAGGCTCATGCCGCACACCTTGAGATTTTCATGGTTGCACTTTAAACCGCGCGACGGAACACCATCCATGAAGATGTCTTCGATTGGGGCGACGATGTTGATTGCTTCGGCGTGATACTTGAAATGAGCCGCGTCAAAGTGACCGTACCAGTAATAGGTTACGCCGCGCGCTCCGTTGGCAAATGTTTCAAGAATCATGTCGCGCGTTCGCAACGGATTATATTCGCCATAACAACCCGTGCTCAACCAGGGAATAATGTCATTCGACTTCATCCGTGCACGATTGGCGGAGATGTTTTGTGCAACTGCCATCGGGTTGCCCGCTACATAGAGGCTTGGCATCGCCATTTGCAGCAGATCGGGGTATGTGTTGTCGAACGCGAACAGTCCGTCATTAAGCGGCGTGATTGGCTCAGTTCGGTAACTGCCGTAGCTGATTGGTCGTGAAATGCCCGCCTCGGTCAGAGCCTTGTCGATCTTGCTTTTCATGTCGACATGAATCTCGCGACCCATTGCAGCGCGGAACGCATCCCAGTCAGCGTACTTACCGGCCTTAAATCGTTTTTGGCAGCGTTCACACTGTTTGGCGTTAGTGGCGCCGCGCCAGTACGCCTCAATGTCAAAGAAGATGATGTCCGGCTCGATCCACGTAGCAGCTTGCGCAAAGCGCGCGTGTTCTTTCTGGTAGTATTGTCCGCGATAGGATGGGCAGACATGACCAAATCGACCTTTGGGAAGGATCGATTTTGTTTCCTGTTGCTCACGGTCGCCCGCCACTGCACCTGCCGGCGATTCGATTTGAATGAGCTGGAAGCCTGCGTTTCGTATCTCCTTTAAAATCGCCTGATTTTCCGGAACACTGCTTTCGCGCCAGTAGCAAGGCTGCATGCCGACGGCATTGAAACCCAGGTGACTCTGCGCTTGCAGATAGCCGGGCCACTGCTTGTAAAGCCAGGGAGCATCCCCCCAGGACAGGCTGACATGAAGACGCTTCGGTACGCGGGATTTCGGAATGACGAGAGACTTCCAGGTGATCTGCCTTTCGTTCTCTGGACCATTCCCGCTGTCGCCGTACGTGTAAAGCGTGTCTGTCTGTCCCTCCGGCAACAGACTTTGCAGGTAGAAATCGGTTCCTTCGCCCGTCCACTTAATAAGGTAGCGTTTGTAGTTGCGACCATCGTGTTTCACGTCTACCGGTTCGATGCCTGCGGACATGAACTTCACCGTGTCGGGCAGATCCAACACGATCTTGCAGGGCTTGTTGAATTGATCGCCAATCCGGGCGTCCTGCTTCTGTAACCGGGATCGGAGCGGCATGTTCTGACAGATCGGCTGGATGTTCCCCCACACAGGAATGAAGGCAACGCCTTCTGTCACCAGCGCGACCTTTGTGTTCGGTTGAGGCTGGAATGCCGGCAGGTCGTCCGCTCCTTTCACGACCGCCACTTCGTCGCTGACGATGAATTGTTTCTTGTGCAGCACCTGCATCGCGAGATACCTTGCTCTCTTTTTGACAGGGAGACGAAAATTGTGGACCCAGGCGATTTTTTCTTCCGGCAGATCATACGAGTCGGCAGAGAGATCATCCAAACCTCGTTTGTGACGTGATGACGCCAGATGGTACTCCTTACCGTCATCGCTGAGCAGCACCCGGATCTCATCCGGAAACTCCAGCGCATTCTGAGCGGCACCGCCTAACAATCGCATGACGACTGAATCAATCGGCTGCGGCTTTCCAAGATCGGCGAAGATGGTCACCATTGGTGGACCCTGCCAGCCGACGCAGCCACGTTCGAACCAGATGGCCTCATCTACTCGCTCACTGAATTTGCCATCGGTAAGTTGCAGCGGGTCGTTTTTGTCAATCGTCAGATACTGTGTCGGCGTTGGCGAGTAATGCAACCTCTTTCCCCGCAGCAGGTTTCCGGCCGCCGTCATCTTTCGGAACTGATCTCTGCGGTCGAAAACGTAGTCACGATATTCCGTTGCTACCTGCGGTGCAGGGGGGATCTTCTTCACTCCACCGTTTGCAGGGACAACAGCCAGTTCGTCCATGACCATCGTGCCACGTAGCGCGAAGTCGAGTTGTACGAAACGCGCCTGATAGTCCAGATTTAAGACGACCGCGTAGATTCCCGGCGGATCGAAAGGTAGCGGCTCGTAAGTCGTCTGTGGGTCATCCTCCGGTTTAGTTCTGACGGACAGAACGCGGACCGGGAAAACTCCTTGCCGTCGTCGCTCAGTGAGACCGTAAACTTTCCGGGCAACGTGCTGCCTTTGCTAATGATCTGTAACCGCATCACGACCTGTCCGATGGGCTGCGATTCCTCAAGATCGAACGTCAGTCGTGCATACGGTTGATAGGCCCAACCCATCGCCCGCTTGTCGCTCCACATCCGTCCGTTCGCTCCCGCCAGCACACCATCGGTCAGATGTTTGAGTTCGCTCCCGGTGTTGTGGTCATTGGGCAGTGGTTGCGGTTGTACTAACTTACCGGCAACCAAATTTCCTTTCGCGACCAGCTTTGTCCAGTCGAGGGGTTCAACCTGTTGATGAATCGACCATCCAGCGCCGGAGCGAACAGGGGCCTGCTCGGCCTGGGCTTCAACCGTTAACAAGATCAAGGCAAACAGACCCAGCGATCCAGCGCGAAACAGAACTGACATCTTATGGTCTCCACATCATGATTTGCACAAAATATTTAGAATATACCTGACTATACCTGGTACTCAGTATCCGAGACAAGGAGTACCGTGACATTTTCGACAATCTAACGGTTTGTCCCACTTCTGCGTTTTGAAGTTGACGCTAATTAGATTCGGTGTTGTTGACCGGACGAGAAAAACGTCAGTAATCACGGAGTTCGGACTGTTGATTTTCTTTCGAAACTGCAATCGCAAGCCAGACTTCGGTTCATCACATTGTCATGTTGAGCTCTGTTTGGATTCATCATCTTGAATGTCGTTCGGATTGGGCTCGATTGTTGGGGGATGGGTTAAGATCCAATCAATCATGAGTCCAAAGATAGCGCCTGTTATGGAGCCCATCGTTGGAATAACATAATCATCGAATGCCGCCTCTTCGTACGAACTGGCAATTGGATCAGTAAATATCCTTAGAATGACAATCCCGAGTATTGTGCAGGGGACAATGGGCCCCCAATTGAATACTAACCCAATAGTTGCGATTCCGTAGAAGAATACGAAGAATACCATTCGGAAATCCATGAACAATTCAGACGGATTTTCCATGAGGACGGCCGATAATGGAAGAGACGACATGAGCCCTATGATTATCCATAGCCCGCGTTCAAATCTGGCGAGTTTACGTTTAGATCGGAGTAGCGCGATCATGAAAGCCCCATCAACAGAACCACCTGCATTACTTTTGTTCGCTGGCCTGTCACCACGCGATAACTTCATCTCGAGACAACCCTGATTTCCAAAGTGGGTCTTCTTTCTTATATCCTGTGACTTTGCGCGCAGCGAACGTCAATGAAATGCTGAATGGTGGATTGGCATCCATGTCATAACTCCAGGTATCGTCGGAAATATAATCGGGAATCCCTATATGGTTCAGCACCTCCCTGGCTGACATACCGACTTTCACTTTTTGGACGGCTTCGTGGCGAGGCTGTTCTCGCGCGGGGGGAACAAACGGAATCGACTTGCCATCCTTGACCAAATCAAATGAATGGCAAGGCAGAGGTTTGGGAACAATCCCCAGTCGCCGGAGCGAGAGCTGTGCTGCTTGGCGAAGCCCATATGTAGAGTCACTATGCGGTTCAACTTCATTGTTACTGTCCTCGCCGAAGGAAAGGCCTCCGACTGTACTTCTCTCATCGTCTGTGGATTTCTCCAGAGTCTTCAGAAATGGGATGGCCTTTTGTAGATTCAAGACGCCTGATAAATAAGCGGCATCATACTTCGACAATTCGTAGTCGTTTGGCTTTTCCTTTGAATTTAAAGCATCCATGACCAGTTTCTTCTCCCTCTCCACTGCAGCCGCGATCAACGCCCTGCTGCTTTGGGCGAGTTTACCTCTGTTGACGTCGACAAAGATGCGACGGCCCCACCAGGGTCGGACGACAAACATTTCACCGCCAGGGATATTGAGGTAGTACCAGGCAGACTGGCTGGCCCAAGATGGCCCTGCCGTAGTATTGTGCACAAACTGCTTGTACTCGGTTTCCGTAAAAGCGTCGGAAAGCAAATTAACACTGCCCACATCTTTGCCCTGAGGTGAAACAACGATGAAGTCATTCGCCCCAGTGTAGATCAGTGTTGTTCCGCTATCGGAGACGTGGATCGCGAGCGGAGATGCTTCTTTGGGAAACGCAAATTCGAAAGTAGAGTCTTTGCTGAGCCGTATTGGCTTCTCCATAGGCTGCTTGCGAGTCCAGATCGTTTTGCCGTTCAAGGTGTCAACACAATTGTAGGTGAAAGAGGCCTGAAACGGTAACGTTTTTTCTATCTTGCCTTGATTGTCAGGAGAAGTCGCGTCCACCTGAAATTGTCCAGACTGAGAACGAACGTGAATGTCGAAGAAATAGCGATCCGTCGCATGCACGGCCGGGGCAAGTGCAAATGCAGCGAAGCAGGCAGTGATGAATTTCATTGCAACATCCCTGATTGTTGTTGAAGGTGGATTGATGCCGATAACATCGATCCAACCGAATGACAGTACAATGAGAATCGGAAACGTAAAGCCAATCGCAGCTCCCGTGATTCACGGATGCGGAAATGAAGCATAACACACCTGACTTGAATCAGACTGAATTATTTCAGTGTATCCCATTAAGGTTTGAATTTCAGGAATTCTGTTTTAGCAGGGAGAAATTGTCAATAGAAAACTGAGGGTGTTGTCATGAACAATAAAGTCAGGTTGAATGACTCGCATTGGGAAAAGCGGAATTTTGATCGATGGTCCCAATTCATTGATTAGATGCAACAGCAGTTGAGGCTTTGCTTCAGTCTTTCAGGACGGTGTCGAACAGCTGGTAAGCTCGGCTCCGTTGTTCCAGCGGAAAGTTGTGATCACAATCCGGATGATCGATGACCAGTTTTTCTTTCGCTCCCAGCATCTCATACACAGGTCTGGCGATCCTGGCACACTTGTCAACACTCTTCCAGCGAAAATTAGAATCGTGCAGAGGAGCGTTGACATACACAGGACGTGGGGCCAGTGCACCGAGCAATTCCGGAAAATCGAAGGGGATTTCGTCGAGCTTTCCGCGGTAATTCGACATGCGCGGCATATAACGAATCTGGCACCAGCCTTTACCGAAGAACCAGACACGTTCGGCCCCGTCGTAATAATCAGGATAAGAATCAAAGCCACAACTGCTGACGATGGCGGAAATGCGGGGATCAAAGACAGCCGTGTAGATCGCATTATGACCGCCCAGAGAATGGCCGATGGCGCCGACACCTGGTTTCAGATTCACGTAGTCCAGTGCTTCGAGCAGGTCAATGGCCCGGGAATTGTCCCAGATCGCTTTCATCGTCCCGCTCACAAATCCCAGCTTTCCCAGATTAGGCCAGTAATTCGCCAGGTGAGGGTAGGCAGGTGCAATGGTCACGTAGCCCCGTTCCGCAAGTTCAGCGGCGTAATTCCGACCTTCCCGTCCTCCCAGTCCCACAGCGACTTTATGTCCCACCCTGTTGTCGGTGGGATGCAGACAAAGCACCGCGGGCACTTTTTTTCCCTCTTTAGCAGTATGGGGAATGCAAAGATAAGCCGGCGTTCTCGAACCGGGAGACGACTGATAAGTTATCAACTGGCGCGTGTATTTATCCAGTTTGACCTCTTCGAGGATTTTTACATCCAGATCAACCCGCTGGTCCTCTTCGGGGAAGGGGCCCATGACGGTTTCCATCCCGCGAATAATTTCTTGACGCCGCTTTTTCCAGTCGGTCGGTGTCTGGACCTGTTTGACTTTACCTGCTTGATCCCGGTACAGGAGCAGATTATCAGAGCTGAGTCGAGTCGGCTGCTCCTGAGCAAAAATGGAGACTGAGAAAAATGCAGGTAGAATCATCGCAGTGATGATCGTTTTTTTGAAAGCAGAGGTCATTTATGGCTCCTAGGCAGGCGGGATATCGTTGGACGAAAGAGAGGTCTCTCCGTCGCACAGTACTGACAGCTTGGCTCCCACACCATTCAATTCAATAGAAGAGTTGAATGGCGCGTTTCAAAAAACGCAATTCTGTCATATTCAAAAGTAACATGTGGAATGGGCCTAATCAAGCAGCTCACCCTGCAAAGAAGTCAAAGGAGAAAGCCTGTCTAAAGAGCGTCAGCAGTTTCGTTCGCCAGAATACGACGAAACAGCAAGAAGATTAAACTGTTCCTGGCAGTTTAAAAATGGTAAAATTAACTACGTCGAATATGATCAGGGCAAATGGACATTTAAATGTATCAGCCACATCAATGAGGCTCTAATGGAGCTACCTTGCTCCTTAACGATTGTTTAATTCTATGCGGAATTAACAAGCTTTCCTCTATATCCAATCTGGAAGTCATGCGTGAAATTACATGCTTAAATTAGATCATAAACAGACCTATATCCTCGAAGTACCTGATCTATTATCTGCAGAGGAGTGCAGGCAATTAATTCAGCGAATCGAAAAACTAAAACCTGAAATCGCGACAATCAACACGGTCTACGGTACTGAAGTGAACTCAAATATTTCGCAATAATGACCGGATGATTTTTATGATTCAGAATTAGCAAAAACTCTCGAAAGTGTTGGTGAAAAAGCACCAAACCAAATCCACAATATATCGCTTGTAGGAGCAAATGGAACGCGTCGAGTTATCGTTATAAATCTGGCATGCAATTTCGTACGCACACGCTGATGAGTTCATTTTATCGTGATGAATAAGAAAGGTGTTATTATTTCTTGTCCAAAACGGCGGTTTGTTACCTCTCCAAATTTATCACTGACCCGGATGTGAACACCAGAATGGGCTGCTTTTTCAACACCCGCTTATGCATGAAGGAAGTTTAGTCACTTCAGGCGTTAAATATGTTGCGAGGAATTTTTAATGTACCGAAAATTCAGACACTAATCCAATTACCCGATTTAAACAACAGGCCGCACCGAATGTGGGGGGCGCCTGGTTGTTGTTGCTAGGCTAGTAAGTGAAAAATCAATACTGCCTGTTGCAACACCCAAATTTGCTTCGTATGTCGTCGCCTCACTGGATTGAAGTTCCGCGTACTTAGATTGAAATATATAAGTTCGCGCTATTGTGAGCACTTCAGTAACAACCATAAATGTTTCGCACTCCGGTGACTAGATTGAACATACTATTCACATCAAGAGAACTCTTGTGCACGTGCCGTGACTGGCAATTTTCGAGTGGAAAATTTCGATTGTCAATATATTTTTATAAAACTGTTTAAACAATTTTGGTATAATGCTTTTTCTATAGAAGTGAACCTGTCTTTTCTCCCCTGTTCTTGGGGTTTTATATTTTATTTCATTTCTGAGAGGATGCTGATACGAGTGCTTCTTATTCTCTGTTCAGTTGTCAGCGGCACGCCCCCCCTCTCCCCTGATGCTTCCAATAACGACGGGATAGTATGAACTTCATGAAAGCCCCATCATCAATAAACAATCAGAAATTAAAACGACTACGTCTACGATGAAGAAAAAAAGGGGCAGGAAGAGAATGATCGAGTCCGGATCCTCTTAAATCGGATTTTATACCAAAAGTAAAGACATGCGACAATTCACTATTTCTCTCAACATGATCATCGCTATTTTCATAGATTTCTCACTTACACCTTTGTTGTGCGCCACGCCTGGATGAGTTATGCTCGTGGTTCGTCACGGAAAAGACAATCGAGTATGCCAGGCCGATTGTCGAAGTCGCGGATGATGCCATGCAATCCCCGCTCGTTCAACGACTCCTGACCGATGACCAGGTGACAGCAATCCGTAATGAAATTATGCAATTCCAGAAGACTCCATCTGAATATATTGCTGATTTGACTCAACGAAAGGAGCTACCGTCGGCCCCACCAAAATTGAATCCACTGCTCAAGAAGGTAAGTAATTACAAAGAACGCATCCGGGAATATTACGACAACACTTTGGATGCTTTGATCCTTGACCTTCGAATATTTGCATGCTCGAACCTCTGCGCTGCAATCATTGCATTCTGCCTTGCCTACTGGTCCCCTCAAAAAATTCGACATTCGATTGTGTGGTTCTCCTTTCTGATTTTCGTTTCGGTACTTTACTGCTCGTATCTCTATGTCGACGGATTTACGTTCTTTCGAATTCTATTCCGCGCTCCCATGGGAGGATGGTATTATCCGCTCTTACTGTGTGCCATGCTGGTTGGATTATTTCTGGCGCACGACCGCGGCGGGCAACCCAAAGAACAAACCGTCACAACTGACGGATTTGAAGAAAAGGATCAGGACTAGAGGGGTATAAAAGGGAGAAATTGAATAAACGATTCCAAATTTATTATATCTCCTCATCAGGAACAATAGTCTGTAGAAACAGAATTCTCACTTTTTTTAAATTCTGAATGTTATTCATTTTTTTATAAAACTGTTTAAACAATTTTGGTATAATGCTTTTTCTATAGAAGTGAACCTGTCTTTTTTATCCCCTGTTCTTGGGGTTTTATATTATTTCATTTCTTGAGAGGAGGCTGTTATGACTGCTTCTGCTTCTCGCCGCCCGGTATTAAGTTACCTCTACAACCACAACCCGTTCTATGTCATTAGTGCGGTATTGATGTTGTTTGCTGTGCGGTCTGCTTACGGAACCATTGAGATTGGGACCATCAATTGCTGGATCATGATGGGAGTGCTGGCTGGCTATACCCTGATATTAGCGGGGATTGGCGTGTTGATTGTGCGTTGGGGCAAGGTCTGGGAAGATGCCCGCTCAATTTTGTTGCTCTTGCTGCTGCTGTTTCTTGGGGTCTCGGTCAGTATGGATGATCTGTTTTCCCGCATTTCTCCGAATGAGGGAATGGCTTTGATGATCGCCGGCTTTCTGTTTTCGGTAATCATTTCCGAAGCCGTCTTATGGGGGACAGGCATTCGTCTGGGTTTTCGTTATCGTATTCCGTATCACCTGCTGTTGGCGTCTGTTTTATGCGGCACCCTGGTGGTATTCTCCAGAAATGCATCCGCGTTCGCCTGAGTCACTGGAATGGATGCTGTTTCTATTCCCGGTTGTCGCTTCCATCCTGTTTTTGTGTCTGCTGCCTGCAATACGAGGCGGCGATTCTTATGTCAAAGGGAACGGCACTCCCTGGGGCTGGCCCTGGTTTCCCTGGATCGCGTTTGGCACGATTGCCGCTTGTGTCAGTTTGCGATCATTTGCACTTTGCTTAACGTTCGGGCCTGCGGGACCGATGTGGATCGAGTCGGGAAGTGGACCACGACTGATTTCTTTTGATACGTTGTGGGGATTCTATTTTTTAATTCCGCTCGGGTTCGTCTTACTCTTATTGTTGCTGGAGGGCGGACTTGCCACACAAAACAAAACCTTTCAGGCGGGAGTGATCCGCTTTTCTCCGTTGCTGCTTTTGCTGGCGATGCCCGCTGTCACAGGGCGGGTTCATCTTGGTTTTCTTTTCAAAGTGACGGATGTCATGGGCTCCCCGATCTGGATCACACTCTGGTTGCTGCTGGGCTTTTATCTCTGGGCGATGGTTCGTCGTGTGCCGGACGCGATCTGGGGAGCGCTGGGGGCATGCGCGCTCTTCTCAATTGTCGGTCCACAGACGCTTGGTTCGCGGACGCTGATCGAGCCCACTCCCTGGCCGTTGCTTGTTGCTGGAGTCCTGCTTTTGGGACTGGGGCTTTACAAGCACTCCTCAAAAGTCTCCGCCGTGGGGGTTTTGGCGGCGACAATGGGGATCTGGATTGTGATACCGGACACGATTCTTAACCAGTATCGATTTACAACCTGTTTTCACATCTTGTGGATTTCGGCGCTGGTGTTGGGACTGACTTTGAATGATGCTTTCAGCCGCGTACTGCAATTTGCGAGTGCACTGCTGGTCCCTCTGGTTGCGGTTGTTGTCATCTTGAATGAGCGCGCTTTTGAGATACCGATTGCCTGGCGGCTTTCTTATGTGAGCACGTGGGCCGTTGGTTGTTTGCTAATCGCCCGGCTCTGGTCGAATCGCTGGTTTCTCTATTCCTTTGGCGCCACGCTGAGTATTTTATTTTATGCCTGTGCAACGTTTGGGTTTCGGGTGGCAACGCAATCGCTCAGTCGCGAGGCGGTCACCGCATTTGTCTGGTCTGTGGGCGCATTATTGATCGCGTTTCTGATCAGCGCTCACAAAGCCCGCTGGCTGCCCGAGTATGCCTGGTTATCGATGAGGAAAGGAACTCCGCCTGAAGAAGATTCGCCACCGCCCCCTTCAGACGTATCTCCTGTTGATGAGGAGTGGTAAAAGCCGGTCTTGTTTCGTTTTATTAGAACCCTCTCTCCAAAGTGGAGAGGGGGCATTATGTTTTAGGGATCAGGACGCGATTTTTCTATCCCTTTTTTCTACTCAAACACAGGTGCGGCATCTATCTTCTGATTAAACAACTAAGAGACCATCTACAAACGACAACACTTGTAATAACAAACGACTCTACATTAACATTTAAACCTATCACTTAAATGTCTGCAACAACTAACGATGGTAGACGGTCAAAAGGTCATTGGGTATATGAGCCTCATTAATAAGTTAGAAAAGAAATGGACAATACAGAAATCAACTTAGAATACAATTCAAAAAGTCTTCTCCCGGCTGTTTCTTTAGAAGAAATCCATAGATTTGAAAAAAGATTATCAAACATTATTGAACAAAAAATAAAATTTCCAGATGAATTCATACAACAGCTTGTACATTTCCATGGCGGTATTCCTGGAAAACAATGCTTTCAAACACCTGATGGTGAAATTAGAATGATTTGTCGTTTTTGTAATATATTCGTTGATAGGAGAGATGAGAGACTCTCTATACCACTGACACCTTCTTGGAGACCAGGCGGAGAGAATGATGTCAGACTTGACTATTCTATAGATTTTATAAAAGACAGATTTGATTATTCAGACAGGCTTTACGAGAGTGAAGGAATACTAGTTCCGATTGCTGTTATCGATACGGCTGGTCACAACGCAAGAGGAATGAGTGAGATGAACTTACTCTGTCTTGACTATCGTGAACCTGGGGAACCATCTGTTGTCACATGGCATTTCGAGTTGTCTTGGCATGATCCAGAAGAAATAGTCAGAGTCGCTGACTCTTTTGGGGAATTTCTCCCAATGCTTTTTGAGCGTCCTGATGATTTTCCAATCACAAATGATTGTGAATACTTTTAGCAGAGACATTACCTGCATCTGGAATAAACAAATATCACCAACTCCTTCATTGAATGATAAAAATATGATCTATCGAATTCTAATCGTGGCATTGTTTCTGCCTGCGGTCGCCATGGTACAAGCGGAGGAGCCGAAAGTTTTTCGTGCTGGTGCTGCGACGAGTAACATCACACCCTTTCTGGGAACCGACCTGATCGGTGGCTTTAACCCGCGTGGCTCAGTCCATATCCATGATGAACTGCATGCGCGGTGCCTTGTCCTTGATGATGGGAAGACGCAACTGGCGATTGTCATCATCGATAATGTCAAGTTTCCCAGTGAACTCCACGGCCCGACGAAGAAACGCATCCAACAGACAACGGGCCTTGCTCCCGAAAATGTGTTGATCGCGGCCACACATACGCACTCGGCACCGAGCCTGAGGGGGACCAGCTATCTGAAACTTAGAGAACCACTGGATGACTACCAGAAATTCGTCATTCGCCGCATTGCAGATGGCGTGCAGCGGGCGTTTCATGATCTGGAACCGGCGCGCATCGGCTGGGGCGAAGGTAAAGTGCCTCAGCATGTATTTAACCGCCGCTGGCTATTGAAAGAGGGGCAGACTGCTACCAGTCCGTTTGGTGAGGAAGAATTCGCCGCTACAAACCCGGGTGGCTATCTGAAGGTCCTTGATAAACCAGCGGGGCCTGTCAATCCCAAGGTCTATGTGCTGTCGGTGAAATCAACTTCAGGCCGTCCGATTGCCCTGCTGGCCAACTACTGGCTGCACTATGTCGGTGGCGTCGGCAAGGGACATATTTCGGCGGATTACTTTGGCGTATTTGCCAGACAGCTCGCGCGGCTGCATGCAGAACCCGATCAAGATCCCCCGTTTGTCGGCATGCTCAGCAATGGTGCCAGTGGCGATGTGAATAATAATGACTACGCCAATTACAATAAGCCGGGAAAGAAACGCTACGCGCGTTATGAGAAAATGCGCGAGGTGGCAGACGACGTCGCCCGGGAAGTGCTTCGCGTCGAGAAGTCAATTTCCTATCAGGACTGGGTTCCATTGGACGCAGCCGCAGAGAGGGTGACGCTGAAACGTCGTCGCCCCACGCAGGCGCAGGTGCGGCGTGCACAGGAATTGCTCAAGAACGCCACTCCCGAAGCCCAAAAGGATCGTAAGTTTTCGCGACGTTTTACCTTTGCCCGCCGGGCAGTGAAAGCCTCTGAATGGCCGGAAACGGAAGAGGCCTATGTACAAGCTTTTCGCATTGGTGATCTGTGTCTGGCTGCACTGCCGTTTGAAGTATTTGTCGAAATCGGTTTTGACATTCAAAAGCAGAGCCCCTTTAAAGAAACGTTCGTCTTCGGCCTGGCCAATGGAGATCTCGGCTATTTGCCGTCACCACGTCAGCATGAACTGGGCGGCTATGAAACGTGGTTAACCGTCTCCCACGCCGAGGTCGGTGCCTCACCGAAACTGGTCAAGAAACTGATCGAACTGTTGCATCGCATTCAGTCCGAGCCGGTGAAGAAGTAATGTTCAAATTCAGGTTCACGTAATTCAGACGAAAAAGACTCCCATAAAGTTGTCAGAAACCTTAAAGCAAAACAGGTTTATTATAATGCTTTGTTCGTCTGTTTCTGTTGATAATCTTTTCCGTTGAGGCTCTGGATAACAGACCGCATCCATGCATCCAGCTCTTGCTTCATCCGTTCGAGTCGTTGGGTGTGTTGAGGATCTTTGGAAAGATCGGTTTTCTCCATCGCGTCATCGGTCAGATTGTACAGTTCGAATTTTGTGCCGCCGATACGGTGCAGCTTCCACGGCCAATCGGTCCAGGCGGCATGCCCGGTCGCGGTGTGTTCCGGAAACTGCGGGAATGCGTCGACGTCTTTGCGCATTCTTGGTGGATCATGTGGCAATGGTGCGCCGGCCTGCTGCTTTTCCATGATCGCTTTCTGAATCCGGTCGCTCCAGGTTCCTTGCCCGCCTTGGATTTTGTGCCAGAACCCCATCGGCTTTCTGCGTTCAGTAACCGACCCCGCAATGATGCCGCTTGCATCCATTCCATCGAGCGGATGCGGTGCATACAGTTCCACGCCCGCCATGGCCAGGAGGGTTGGATAAATATCATAGGTCGACACGGGTACTGAGGTTCGACCTTTGAGCTTGCGTGCGGGCCATTCGATGATTCCCGGAACGCGCAGGCCTCCTTCGTAGATGCTGCCTTTCTTCTCGCGACCACCGGAAGTTTCCTTGACCAGCCCGCCGTTATCACTGCAGTACCAGACGATTGTATTTTCCGCGATGCCCATCTCCCTGATCGCGGTACGAAGACGTCCGACCTGCTGATCGAGCAGGGTAATCTCGCGGTAGTACCCAGCATGCGCTTTGCCATCATAAAGACTGGGGCCTTCCGGCACTTCCGCGTGCGGATCGTGCGGAGAGGGGAACCAGACGACTGTGAAAATGGGACGATCACCATCCTTGTGTTTCTTGAGGAAGTCGATCGTATCATCCATCAGGATGACTGAACCTTTTCCCTTGCGATGTTCGATCTTTCCCATTCGGCTCAGGTAGGGATCGTTGTCAAAAAAGTTGAGACCGATCACCCATTCATCGAATCCCATACCACTGGGATTGCAGGGCGAGTCGGGCTGTCCCGAACCCAGGTGTACTTTGCCGAAAATTCCGGTGACATATCCGCTGGCTTTCAGCGTTTCGGCGATGGTCTGCTCATGCGGGCGCATGTAGCGGCCATGGTTGGTGACTTTTGTCCGGATCGGGTTGCGTCCGGTCATCACGCTGGCGCGGGTCGGTGAGCAGACCGGCGCACCGGCATAGAATCGATCAAAGACGAACCCGTCTTTGGCCATCGCATCGAGTGCGGGTGTGTGTACAAACGGGTGACCATTGTAACCGGTATCTCCCCAGCCCTGATCATCGGCCATCACAAGAATGATGTTGGGTTTACCAGATTTTTCCGGATTCGCCGCGAAGGCGACTCCTGTCGCTGACAAGCAAAACAGTGCTCCCATCGCTGCTAATAAGCTACGTTGATTCAGCATAAGTTATTCTTTTCTGCATTGTGGTCGAAGTTGTGAATAAAAGCCTCTTTGAAATCAGGTTCGCCTGCTACGATCATACCAGTGCCAGTCACTGATTCACATTACCAGATCGCAACAGGATGGTATTTTTCTTGTATCCGGATCAGGGCTTGTTTAGGATCAATCGATAATCATCCAACAGACGATTCCCATTTGCACTTCTTCCTGAAGGACACCTCCTGTGAAACAGACCGATCTGCAGAATTCCTCTCCAACGAAAATGAACCGTCGTCTTTTACTGAAACAGGTGACTGCTGCTGCCAGTCTGCCTTTGCTGATGGGAACCGGTTCGGCCCGCGCTGAGAATCGTCCTTTTTCAGCCCAGGGCTTGAATGGCTGTCAGATGTTGCCCGGTGCGCAATTTTATGTGGCGATTGACAATAAAGGGCTCTGGCCCAACCTGACGAAACTACCCAACGGCGATCTTGGCGCTGCGATTTATAATCATCCCAGTCACGGATACGGTGACAACAGCGACGTGGAACTGTGGATCAGCCAGGATGCCGGGGTCAGCTGGACTTTTCGCAGCAAGATTTCTTCGCATCCTGAAGAACCCGAGGGGATTCGTATGAATCATGCCACTGGATTAAATGCGGACGGTGAACTTGTGACGCTGGTCAGCGGTTATCACAAAGGACAGAAACAACCCTTTCTCAAACTGCAACGCTGCATTTCCAGCGATAACGGAAAGACGTGGGACCGTGGGCTGCTGGATTTGAACCTGATTCCGCATGGCGATATTTTCACTCTTCCCGACGGACGTCTGGCTTGTCCTGTCTATAAGAGTTTGAGTGTGAAGCCAAGACGATCAGCGTCTGCTGTGATCTTCAGTCACGATGGGGGCAAAACCTGGGGTGAGGAGCAAGTTGTTGCTGAGGATGTGAATGAAACCTATGTGCTGCGTCGTCGTTCCGATGGTCAGTGGCTGGCCGTCGGTCGTACGGACTGTCGCGATCGTATGGACAGTGCGTTGCCACATGGTAGCGGTGAAATATTGATTCGCTCGCATGATGCAGGAAAAAACTGGTCAGAACCTCGTCTTATCGCGCCCCAGGGGCAGGAGAACGCGCACCTGCTTGAGCTGGCGGACGGTCGTCTACTCTGTTCGATCACCAGCCGCATCCCCGGTTTGTTTGGCGTGGTGATGCGGATGAGCAATAATGGTGGCGAGACGTGGTCGCTGCCGGTCGTTCTACTTTCCTGTCCGGCGCGGGACTGGCACAAAACCGATTCCGGCTATCCTTCCAGCGTGCAACTCGACGATGGTTCGATTGTCACCGCCTACTATTTCGGACCCAAGAAACCCGAGTTCGCAGCCCACGCACTTCCCTGGCATCAACGCTACCATATGGGTATCGCCAAATGGGATCTGTCAATGTGGCCTGAAGAATAAATTCTCGATGTTGTACTCTGAAGGTAGAACGTTAAAAGATCGCGATTCAGTGGCAGACTTCGATGAACCTGTGCTTACCCTGTTTTCTATTTAGTCCGCGCCGCAATAACATTCTGTCAGTCGCAGGATGGCAGCTACCGCTGAAAGCATGCGGTTGCGGGCCGGGGGATTGGCAGTATGCACGTGAATCACCGGTGGATCGAAATCACAAGTGGCGACGGCTTCTTCAATCCAGGCCAGTACATCGTAGCCCGTTCCGCGTGCGTCATCGCCCAGATCGTGGTCCAGACTGATTTCCCTGACGTTACCCGTTTTTAAAAGTGTTATCGCTTCATCCGGCCAGCGTACCTGCCGCCAGCCCGGCGGCGCCGGTCGTACATCGTCGAGATAGATTCGCATAAATTCGCTTTCTGTTATGTATCAAGAACCAGTCAATCCTGAGTTATAATCACTTCACATGAACAGACACGCTCCCATCCCAAAAGTTCGCCCTCAGATCGCAAATCAGACGGAGAACTGCAGAAAAAACATTTCAACATTTACTCAGTCCTGCGCACGGTGCGCCTGCTGATGGAGGGCAACGTCTTCATTCCCTCAACCCGATTCACGGAAAAATAAAGTGTGGTGGACCTTTAAGTAAGTCCAGTCACCATGTAAAACCGACATTGATATCACTATTCCGGAACTAACCTGAAAGGGTCAGCATGACATTTCCCCGAACATTTTCTCACATCGGCATTTCTGTGACAGACTTAGACCAAGCCGTAGAATTCTATACCAAAACATTGGGGTGGTACGTCATCATGCCCGCCACAGAAGTTGTGTCAGATGACTCTGCCATTGGCGTGATGTGCAATGATGTATTCGGGAAAGGCTGGGGCCGATTTCGAATTGCTCACTTGGCCACCGGCGATAGAGTCGGCATCGAGTTGTTCGAGTTTGAGAATGCCCAAAAGCCTGAGAACAATTTTGAATATTGGAAAACAGGGGTGTTTCACTTTTGCGTCCAAGACCCAGATGTGGAGGGTCTCGCAAAGAGAATCGTTGAGAACGGAGGCAAGCAGAGAATGCCCGTCCGCGAGTATTATCCCGGCGAAAAGCCTTACCGGATGGTTTACTGCGAAGACCCCTTTGGAAACTTGATTGAAATCTATTCGCACAGCTATGAATTGACATATTCATAGTGCATACCAAGGCGATTCTGATTGAAACTTGTTTTCGAAATCCGCGAGAACTATCCTGCCGCAATCACATCGACAAAGCAAAACTATCGGAGATACTGTTCGACATGACCTTATATACCAGGAAAGCATAGAAGAGGGCAGCGACAAAGAAATCAACTCCTGCCCCTTTTGTGTTCTTTCAGCTGTCAATTCAATTTGATTCTGCTTGTCAAACCGAGTACCCTTTCTCCATGAACGTGGCATTTGTGCTCGTTGAGTCTTGGTCAATAATGCGGAGGATGTAAGATGGGTGAGTCCAACGATGGAACTAAATTTTGGACACAGCCGGGGCCGGCGAAGGCATACTATGATCGTGTCTGCCAGTTGCCTCCTCTGCGCGATGTACTGATTGCCAAACTGCGTGACACATGGGGAAACCCGGAGAACCCCGGATTGGAACTTTTCCCAGAGGTCGCACGCGAAGAGATCACCATAGGTGGCCTGGATGGCAACGACGTGCCGATCACACGATTTACACCACCAGATGCTGGAGCCGGCGTATGGGTTTATCTGCATGGTGGTGCGTGGATTTCACCGATCTCAGGAAAGCATCTGGCCTGGGCAAAGCGAATGGCTGCCTTGACCGGTTGGACGGTTATGGCATTGGACTATCGTCTCGGGCCAGAGGATCCATTCCCCGCTGCACTGCACGACGTGGTTGGTGTTGTCCAACACTGTCAGAAGAATACGAGCGGACCAGTCGTCGTGGGTGGCGATTCCGCCGGTGGCAACCTGGGTCCGGCTGCAGCATTGTACGCGGCAGATCAAGGTCTACAGGTGCCGGATGCTGTACTCGCCCTGTGTCCTGCGATGAATATGGCCTATGAAGAAGTGCCCGGTTTTGTCGAAGCCGCCTGGGAGCACCCCATTCAGGATATAACGCTTTTTGGTTTCGGGCGAGCGTGCTATGTGCCCCGCAGGGAGGACTGGCACAACCCCTATGTGAGCCCTGTCTTTGGCGACTTGTCTCAGTTGCCACCGGTGCTGGTCGTGACGGGTGAGCAAGACGCGATGTGTGAAGACAATCGGATCTTTGTCGAACGTGCTCGTGCCGCTGGCGCCGACGTTGAGGATCATGTCTATGCAGGTATGCCTCACAGTTTCTTTATGCAGGACGAGCTGATACCCGAGGTGTCCGTGCAAGCCAACGCTGACATCGCAGCGTTTCTCGCTCGGCTAGTATAACTGGCTGAGGTCAAGCTGCAGTTTGAGGCCGTCAAGCCAGAGTTGCTCGATCCATGCCAGACTCTCTGTTACCGATGTCTGCGGGTTGCCTAGTGCGCTCTGCCAATGTTCCACGGCCGGTGCCATGACGTTGTAGTTGAGAATGGTGTGCAGCAAAATCATGTCACCCACTGTATCGATCTGTTCGCAGTCGAGCGTGTATTCTTCGCGATAGCCTTGCACCATCATTGCCAGGACATGTCCGGCCAGCTCAGGACTCGCGCCTGGCACCTTGAGACTGGGATAGTAATAGCTTGAGAAAAGCAGAACGGCGAAGTCCATCGTCCGCCAGCCGTAACAGCCCAGGTCGAAATCAATGACCTGTACCTTGCCATCTTCTACAAGAAAATTTCCTTCGTGCAGATCACGATGGACCAGTCCATAATGACGAGACGGCATCGGTCGCTTGCGCAATTCAGCGATATAGCCTCGCATCGCATCGGCGACTTGCGGATTGAAAGTTTCAGGAAGCGGATCGGGAAACTGCGTGAATTTGCTCTCGTACCAGGGCCAGCGATCACGATCGGACGGTAATTGCAGCTCGTCCGAAGCGCGATGAATACGACCGATCTCGCGGCCTAATTTCTGAAAGAGATCATCGTTCCACTCTTCATCGGTCGCCGGGTCGAGTTGCCGACCGCCAAAACGTTCGAAGCAGGAGACGTGCATTGTGCCACTGTCCAGTTCGATTGTTTCAAGCAGTTCCCCGCCGCGCGAAGGGATCGGCGTGGTGACCGTGCAGCCATTGCGGATCAAATGATCGAGCCAGAGCAATTCTCCCAACACCTCACTTCGCCCGCGGAATGCACCGTCGCTGATGCGGATGATAATCGGATCACCATTCACAAATTCCGTGGCAAAGACGTGATTGACGCCGTCGCGGACTAACTCTGTCTTTTCGGGAACGAGTCCCCAGTGATCAACGCATTGTTCGAGCGCATCGTGATACGGCGAAGAATCGTCCAGCGGCAAATGATTCGGATCCACGGTTTACACTTCCAGTGCTTCTGTTGAAATAGTACCTGTTCTCACGATGATTATAGGTTGAAGCAGTTGGTTCTGGAAGATTGTGCCATTATTCTTTGGTGTTACCTCCAGGACTGGAAGCATCGTTTTTATGATAGTACACTTGAAGAATACAACCTTGATGGAAATTCGGTAGATCTCTGTTTTACCCGGCACTAAGAACGATCTGGCAAATTCCGTTTCAAAAAATGACAGGAAGTAGAAACATTGAATCGTAATATAAAAAAAAGAGACAAAATTGACACGTTTGAGTGTTTAAGAAATGGGGCATATGTCGTCACTCTTGTAATCGTGGCCATTGTTGCTTCGTCGAATCCGCTCTCTGCATTTGATCAGAATCGAAAAGATGGTAATCCCAGACCCGTCAACATCGCATTGGGTAAACAGTATCTGCTGTCGAAGAAACCGAGTTATCCGCTTTGCACAGATGATGGAGACAAGACCGATCTGACTGATGGCAAGCTGACTGAAAAGGGATTCTGGACTCAGAAAAGTACCGTCGGCTGGCAGCACCCGCGCGATACGATTACGATCACTGTTGACTTAGGGCAGGTGGAGCCAATTAAGGGAGCCGCCATGCGTAGCGCAGGCGGTGGTGCCGGCGTGACCTGCCCGCATTCGATTGTCATTTCGGTAAGTGACGACAACAAGAACTTTCAAGTCGTTGGCGATCTGATCCGATTGTCTCAAGGTCAGCTGCCCGCACCCGGTTATGGTGAAGCTGATGAACGTGGTGTTGCTCATAACTTCCGCACAGACCGTTTACAGACACGTGGTCGGTACGTGCGATTCGATATTGTTCCGAGCGGCGTATTCTTCTTTTCAGATGAACTCGAGATCTACCGTGGCGATGATAAGACGAAATCACCAACAGGGCCGACTCTCACAAAAGAATATGTGACCGATAAAACTCGTTTGACGCAACTTGGCTGCTATCGGCGAATTCGACGCGATACTGAACTGGTCCTTAAAGCGGTGAGTGACAGCGCACTTTCGTCAGAGGTGCAGGCTGCCGCGATAAAGGAACTGGAAGCAGTCAGTGCAACCAATGAGAAACAGATTTTTCCCGCTTCACATGAAGACTTTCGTGCCATAATTCCTTTGAACAACCTGCACGAACGGGTTTATGCTGTCTATGCCAGACTGCTTTCCAGTCAGGGTGTCAAACCGCTTAGTATCTGGCACACACATCCCTATCAATTGCTGACTCCGCTGGACGTTCCGCAGGGAATTCTCACAAAACTGCACGTTGAAATGATGCGCGGCGAACGTCGTGCTGAAGTGATCAACATCACGAATGCATCATCAGAGCGCAGAGAGATCAAAATCAGTAGCAGCGGTCTCCCTTTTATGCAAATCCGACAAGTAGAGTGGCTCGACACACGTGAAGGACGCATTGTTGGTTCGGCTCTGTTTCCGATCGAGCGTCGCGATAATGTCAGCGTGGTCTCAATTCCGTCTGGTATGACGCGGCAATTGTGGTTGTCTTTCGAACCAGGAGAAAATCAGTCTGGCGATCATACTGGGCGTGTCAGCCTTGTGAGTGACGATTTTGTCAGTCAGGTTGATCTGTCCGTCAATGTTGCGCCGCTGAAACTTTCAGATCAGCCGCGTCTTGCGTTGGGAACGTGGGACTATATTGCCGAGAATCGATATGGGATTACGGCAGCCAACCGGGCACAGGCAAAAGCGGTTTTGCTCGATGGTCTGGTCAATAATGTCTGGTGCGGTGCGGGAACAGCGCCGATTCCATCGCGCTCTCATTTTGACAAGCAAGGCAATCTCATTTCTGAGCCAGACTATACTAAATGGGATGCCCTGGTGCGGATGTTTCCCAAGGTTTCGACCTACTCGACATTTGTCGGATGGCATTCGAAGACAAGTCATTATTTAGGATTTGAGAGAAACACTCCTGAATTTAAACGGGCAATGGCGCAGTGGGCTGGAGCGTGGGCCAGACATAACCGCAAACTTGGTCTCAAGCCGAAACAGGCGATGATTCTCTTTGTAGACGAACCGAATGGAGATTATATTCATATGAGTCGTCTGTTTGGCGAAGCGTTCAGAGCAGGTACCGATGAGATAGCGATCTTTAACGACCCGCATGCTCGAGGAGCCACTGATCATGAAGATGGAGACGCTTTGTTTCAAATTTCCGATATCATCTGTCCGAATCTGCCTCATTTTCTCATCTATGGCAAGAAGGTGCAGGACATCTATCGTGCGTTGCCAGACAAAGGGACTAAGCTTTGGCTTTACAGTTGTACTGGTCCCACACGCATGTTTGATCCCTCGTATTTTCGTCTGCATGCCTGGCAATGCTTCGCTGAAGGTGCCACCGGGCAGGGTTTCTGGGCTTTCGGCGACAACGGGGGCGCTGTCAGCAACAGCTTCAACGAGTACACGGCCATCGCCGCACAGTCTTACACGCCCGTGTTTATTGGTCCCAACCTGGTAGCGACGAGCAAGCATTGGGAAGCCGTCCGCGAAGGCGTACAGGATTACGAGTATCTCAAGATGTTAGCTGATTCTGTTGCCGCACGTCAAAAGGCGGGTGATGATTCCAGCCAGGTACGCGAGGCAAAGGAACTGGTTGATACTCTTGCGAATCTGGTTATCAACAGTGCGGTCAAGCAGGATGGCCGATGGTATTATAGTGGTCAATGGGGGAATCAATCCATATTTGCTGACGAAGGAAGAATCAAAGTCCTCCAACTGCTGAAAGCGATAAACGCAGATACAAATTCACAATTAAAATGAACAACGATCTGATGTAAGATAGAATGAGGATGGCAGACGCTTCGAAGGCGTCTGCTGCCGAATGGTTCTTAAAGTTATTTTAAATCTTGTTCTTTCGTGATAAAATGATTTCTGTTTTAAAAGGTGAAGAATCAACAACCATCTTTTTTCGAACAGGAATATAATGATCGTTACTTATTTGCTGTAATATGTTAGTGATTTCTAATGCACTTTCAGGATAATACTCGCCTATATTTATGATTCTTTTAGTCCATTTCTGATCTGTTCAAGGGACATGATGACTTGGCCCTCATTCGATGTTATTTGTGTTAATAAGAAATGGTTATGATTACCGAAATAAAAAGTAATCATACAATACAGGTTTTTGACGAGAACCCCTGCCGCATCTTTAAAAATGATATGTACTGTGTCTGGTATCTTCATCAGTTAGCTCCAAACTGATTTGCACCACGCCAATTCGGTCATGGTTAAGACTTTAACCTGCATCAATGAGTTCAACTGGGCCTTTCCTTAAAGCACATGCTTTCTACTGAAAATTGATCGACAGATCTCGTGAGAACAAACAAGGAATGGCGTTTTAGTGAGAGCATGTGCCGCATGGAATGGGATCATTCTCTGAACACCTTAACCATCACTTCTTCGGATGGAATTTCGGGACCTGCTTTCGGGTTGCCCAGGTTCTTCTGACGCTGGCCGAGCTTAATGTATAAATCCATGGGAATATGGAGACGATATTGTTTCTTATTCTCAATCGCGTCTATCTCAATTTCAGGAACGATCTGCAACTCCCGATTTGTTCCCCATCGTTTCCAGATATTCTTGAGCTCAGAGCCAGAGACGCTTCCGGTCATAGTTTCATAGAGACGATGTTGTGTTCGGAAGTCAGCCTGGGTATAGAATTCAGAGTTGTAGCGTTCCAGATCATTGAAATCGGTTCCCCACATGCCTTTATCCGCCGGCCCCCACCAGAGTGCGAAATCGGCGTTGGATTTCGCTTTCATGATTTCCATGTAAGTGACTGCGAGGTGAACCCGGTTTTGGTAACGGGCTGGAATCGGCTTGTCTGCCTCTGGGAATGAGATCCACTTCCAGTCTTTTCCAAACTGCATCTGGCGCGCGATTTGATGCTTTGTGTTTTGCACAATCAAGTCCGCCTGACTCACGCGGTCAAAGCCATCCGAACCAGCGAGGAACCGCACTGGACTAGCAGCAAAACGAGCGAGCCCCTCTTCATTGGTGAACGGTGCGAGCAAATACACAAGCCGTTTGGGATGCTTCGGATTGGGGTAGATTATGCTTAATACCTGATTTTCCAGAGACAGCTTTGGTCTGTCATCTGTCAGCAACGTGCCATTCTCAATCTTGATGGGAAGTTTGGGGAAAATTGTCGCGCTGATACTGTTTTCCTTGGGGGTTCCAATCAGAATCAGGTTGGATTTCGACTGTTGCTCGTGAGTGAGATCAACATCGGCCACGACGGGAAACATACCAGGCATTGTCGCATAAACGGGTCCCCCGTATTTTGCGAGTGACCGGCGGCAGCTTGAAGTCGATTGGTGCGTTTCACCTTTCGTTCCATAGACGATGAGCAGCGGTTCACCCTGATACAGGTTCGCGGCAGCACCCGCTTCGTAGGCGCGTTGACGGTTCCGGCAGTTCATCTAGGATTTTCCAATGCCATCCTGGAGCTTAAAGTTCACACCCGCCGAGGCGGGTCTTGCCAATCTGAACCGTCTTGACGTGGTGGAATTGCATCAAGGTCTAACGAAAACGCGACGAGTATTTTGGGGGTGGACAATCACGGTTTCGTCTTTGATCGTGGCTTCGACGAACGCCCGTTGGTGCGGATCGGCGAATTCGCGAATCTTGAACCAATAGGAACGTCCCAGCGACAAGGCTTCGCAGTCGTGAGCGATTGACTGGGGCCACGTTACGCTTTTGTTCGAAGAGCCAGTTCATCAGCGGCGCATGCGATCCCGGAACGGAATGGCCGACCCCCGGATATTCCTTGAGGATCACCGGGCAGCCCATTGCCAGCATCTTTTGAGTTTGTACACGCGCGTCACAGATTGCCGAGGTCCAGTCCTTGTCTCCATGGTGAAACGCGACCGGCAGATTCTTGAAATTGGCAACCGGGTAGTTGTTGCCAGCCGCCACTAACGGAAGTACGGCTGCAAACTGATCTGGAAAACAGGAAGCTAGATGCATCGCGCCACTACCGCCAGCGGAAAAGCCGACAAGGTAAACACGATCTGGATCGATTGGATACTGATTGATCATGCGCGCAATGATCTGCATGGCGTCGTAAGTCGAGATCGCACGGTAGCCCCAGATGCGCGTACGCGTGGGAGTTGCCTGAAAAAACGGAAACTGTTTGCTCGGTGCCACTCGGAGACCACCTTTGAGGTTGATAACCAAAGGGTAGGTCTGCATTCCATCAATCTGCGGAGGGGTCCGCACCGGGAACGACACCCGGGCCCCTTCCGCTTGACTCTGATAAGACTCGTTGAATTTGGCATTCCACCGCACTTCAGTATCGGCAGCATGCACCAAAGTAGCAGAGGAGAATAAAAAAAACAGGAATATTTTCAAGGGAAATTCTCCTGGAAAGAAGCCATCAGTTTCACGAATGACGTGTCTGGATACTCGACCGTCTCAGTATTAAGATCGCAATAAGGTTAGCCGAACAATTCCATGATCGGTTTGCCCGTTGTCAGTTCGCGTAATATTCCAGTGGGATCTTGCGGATCGTTGATCGGAATGTCGAGTGCGTGGTAAATGGTCGCAGCCAGTTCCTCGGGACGGACAGGGTTTTTAGTAGGATACTGGCCGTACTTGTTGGACTTACCATACACGTTCCCGCCTGCAATGCCCGCGCCGGCCATGATCGAGGAGAAGCAACGTGGCCAGTGCTGGCGTCCCGGAGGATTTTGTTTCAGAACATTGGGAGTGCGGCCAAATTCGCCAGTCACAACAACAAGTGTGTTGTCCAGCATGCCGCTCTCATTGAGATCGGAAAGCAGTGCTGAAAGTGCCTGGTCCAGACGAGGCAGGCAGAAGCCCATGCCGAAAGAGCCGTTGCCGAATGCGTTGCCCATGCCCATGTTTCCGCCATGCATGTCCCAACTACTGCTTGGTGGGCCTTGCCTGTCGTGGTCTGACTGTCCTGCCCAGCCGTTGACTGTGACGAACCGGACACCCGATTGCACCATGCGTCGGGCAAGTAGCAGGTTCTGTCCAAGTGGGTGCATGCCGTAACGTTCGCGAACCTTGACAGGTTCCGAGTCCATCTCAAACGCCTTTCGGCCTTCGGCGCGCGTCAAAGCTTCGTAAGTTTTCTCACGCAGGTCAGACCAGTCCTTCACTTTTTTGTCTTTATCCAGCCTGTCTGATTCCAGATCACTGAGCAGGGACTTGCGTTTCTCAAATCGTTTCTCGTCGTAAGGATTGTAGATCTCTGGCGGTTTGAAGTTTTTCATAGCGGGATGATTGTTTGCCGATCCGACAAATACGGGGCATATGCCGAGCCCAGGTAGCCGCCGATACCAATGTTGGGCGCGCAAAACACGGGCGGCCCCACACATTTGATCAGCCACGCATTGGAAACGAAATTGCGTTTGCTCGGTTTGTGTTTGGCAACGTACGAACCGATGTAGGGCTGTTCGTTCGGCAAGCCCTGTGCCACACGCTTGTTCGATTGGCCGCTGAGCAAATTGTGCATCGCATCAAAGTGATTGCTGATCGCTCCCGGATGCGACATGGAATTGATGAGCGTGAAGTGGTCAGTCAACTTTGCCAGCTCGGTATGCATCTCGTTGATTTGCATGCCCGGCACTTTGGTCGAAATGGGTTCATATACGGTCCGCGATATTCCACGGGCATCCGGTTTCATATCCCAGGTATCGAGGTGACTCGGTCCGCCACAGAGCAGGACAAAGATGCAAGACTTTTCCGAAGCGACAGCCTGGCCCGAGGCATCGACCTTGTCGCTCCCCATTACCATTCCAGGCATGCCCATGCTCAGCGTGCCTAAGCCGCTCGCGATGAGGGCCTGTCGTCGATTCATTTCGAAATCGTTCATGCTTAAACTCGCTACGTGGTGACTAGAACAAGTAGATTACAGAGTACTGATAGCAAAAATATACCATTTTATGCAGGGGGGATACCAGAGATTACTTTGATGAAGAGTAAATTCACCAAATTGAGCGTCTTATGTATGAACTCGGAAACGCGAGTGTGGGGCATTTCAATAATTACTTGATACTGAATTATTTCATTGATAAGATGGGAGACTTAATTCACGACATTAAGACGAAGAATTCCCCAGGAGATCCTAGTTTAATGCGGGCCAAACAAAATCTGGTTGATAGATGCCTCAACTTTTCCAAGAATATTCAGGCGAAGTTAATTCAATTTTGGGAACGAAGTTCTCACCCCACTGTTACGCAGAGATCGACGACCTGCATTATACCAGATTGAATACCTGGAGGATCGTACGTTGCTCACTGCAGCATTCTCCGAATTTGTCGATCCGAATCCGAGTGCTGATAATGGATTTGGTGATACCGTTGTTGCATTGAGCACAGGCAACGTCGTGATCACTGCTCCCTACGACGACGCAGGTGGCACCGATGCCGGTGCGGTCTATTTGTTTAACGGTGCAACGGGAGCATTGATCAGTACTCTCACCGGGTCTTCCGACAATGACGTCGTGGGCATTGATGGTGTTACTGAACTCACCAACGGCAATTTTGTGGTAATCAGTTCTGAGTGGGCAAACGGGACGGCTACGGAAGCGGGTGCGGTGACGTTTGGAAACGGAACGACGGGTGTGAGTGGTGTTGTTTCAGCGGCCAACAGTCTTGTCGGCTCAACGACCGATGACTATGTGGGTTTCAATGATAACGGGATTTCTGCTGTGACCGCGCTTTCCAACGGCAATTACGTGGTCGCTAGTTTTAACTGGGACAACGGCACGATCGTCGACGCGGGGGCGGTGACATTCGGAAACGGGACCACGGGCGTGAGTGGAGTGATCACGTCGTCCAACAGTCTTGTCGGGTCAACCGAAAATGACAATGTAGGTTTCAGTGATTTCCAGAACTCTGGTTGTGACCGCGCTCTCCAACGGTAACTACGTAGTGAGCGGCAGTGGCTCACTGGGACAACGGCTCAGTCGGTGACGCTGGTGCGGTGACATTCGGAAATGGGACCACGGGCGTGAGTGGGGTAATCTCGTCATCCAACAGTCTCGTCGGAGTATCTGAAAATGATCAGGTGGGCTATGGTGAATACGGTACCCTCTGGCGTGACCGCGGCATGACCAATGGCAACTACGTGGTGGCAAGTCCTTTCTGGGATAACGGCTCAATCACTGACGCTGGAGCAGCGACGTTTGGAGACGGAACCACGGGCGTGAGCGGTGCGATCTCGTCGGCCAACAGCCTCGTTGGCTCAACCGAAGATGACCTGGTGGGTTTTGGTGATTTTGAGGCTTCTGCCGTGACCGCGCTCACGAACGGCAACTACGTGGTGAGCAGTTATAACTGGGATAGCAGCACGGAGTATGATGTAGGGGCGGTGACATTCGGAAATGGCATCACGGGCGTGAGCGGTGTGATCTCGTCGGCCAACAGTCTTGTCGGGTCATCCGAATCTGATCAGGTGGGTCACACTAGCGCAGCCACTCCTGCTGTGACCGCACTCACCAACGGCAACTACGTGGTGAGCAGTGTTTACTGGAATAACGGTGCAGTTTCCTGGGCTGGTGCAGTGACATTTGGAAATGGGACGACGGGCGTGAGTGGTGTTGTGTCAGCGGCCAACAGTCTGGTCGGGTCATCCGAAGATGACTTCGTGGGTTACAGTACATACTTCATCCCTGGTGTGATAGCACTTTCCAACGGCAACTACGTTGTTAGCAGTCTCATCTGGGACAACGGTACGATCGTCGACGCAGGTGCAGTGACATTTGGAGACGGGACCACGGGCGTGGTGGAGTGATCTCGGCAGCCAATAGTCTCATCGGGTCATCCGAAGATGATCAAGTGGGTTACAGTTCATACGATGCTTCTGCTGTGACCGCGCTCACGAACGGCAACTACGTCGTGGCCAGTCCTTTCTGGGACAGTGGGACGGCAATGGACGTTGGCGCGGTGACGTTCGGAAATGGGACCACGGGCGTAAGTGGTGTGATCACGTCGTCCAACAGTCTCGTCGGATCATCCGAATACATGACTATTTGGGTTACGGCGGTGTGACCGCACTCACGAACGGAAACTACGTAGTAAGCAGTCCTGATTGGAGTAACGGCACGATATATGAAGCAGGAGCAGTGACGTTCGGAGACGGTACCACGGGCATAGCCGGGGTTGTGTCTGAAACTAATAGTCTCGTTGGTTCATCCGTAGAAGATTATGTGGGCATTGATGGTGTGACCGTACTCTCGAACGGGAACTACCTGGTAAGCAGTT
>CALOEF010000010.1:0-62265 GCA_942492165.1 uncultured Planctomycetaceae bacterium | reverse complement strand
CAGGTTTCTGGATCATTAAAAGGAGGCGATTATGCCCACGAAACGTCATTCATCCGAACAGATTATTTCTAAACTCCGGGAAGCCGAGGTTCATCTTTCCCAGGGAATGACCATTCCTCTGATGTGCAAGAAGCTCGGTATTCATCAGCAGACCTATTACAAATGGCGTCGTGAATATGGCGGGTTACGGATGGATCAGGCTAAACGGTTGAAAGAACTCGAAAAAGAGAACAACCGTCTCAAAAAGTTACTGGCAGAATCAGAACTGGATAAATCGATTCTGAGGGAAGCTGCCTCGGGAAACTTCTAAGCCCGTCGAAACGGAGCAAGGCAGTGAATTTCGTACGGGATTCTATAGGAAGGGATCAAGTCTCAGAACGTCGGGCCTGTCGTGTTCTGGGACAACCCCGGTCCACACAGCGCAGGCAGCGATATGTCCCCTCAGATGAACCCAGGCTGATTCGAGAGATGATCGAACTGGCGACCCAATTTGGGCGTTACGGTTATCGCCGTGTTACCCAGCTACTTAGACAGCGTGGATGGAAAGTGAACCATAAACGGGTAGAACGTCTCTGGAGACAGGAAGGACTGAAAGTGCCTCGAAAACAGCCTAAAAGGAGACGCCTGTGGTTCAATGATGGCTCGTGTGTCCGGCTTCGCCCCTTGCATAAAGACCATGTCTGGACTTATGACTTTGTGCATTGTCGCACACACGATGGACGGGCCTTCCGGATGTTGACCATGCTTGATGAATATACCAGAGAATGTCTAACAATTGATGTCGAAAGGAGGCTCAACAGTGAAAACATATTGGAGCGTTTAAGTGACCTGTTTGTACGTCGCGGGGTTCCTGATCATATTCGAAGTGATAATGGTCCTGAGTTCACAGCAAAAAAAGTTCGCGACTGGTTACGGAGAATCGAAGTGAAGACGTTGTTCATCGAGCCAGGCAGTCCCTGGGAGAATGGATACATTGAATCATTCAACGGAAAGCTAAGAGATGAATTGCTGAATGGAGAAGTCTTCGATACGTTATTGGAAGCTAAGGTTCTGATAGAGCGTTGGCGGAAAGAATACAACACAATCCGACCACACAGTTCTCTGGGATACCGGGCCCCGGTACCGGAGGCAAAACTGTTCTGTTTGCCTGCTTCCGCTCCGCTCCAGCAGACAAACAGAACAGTCATTGATACAATCGGACACTAAGTCGTATAACTGGTGTCATACCCGGTTGGGAGCACGTCACTGGGGCGATTCGTATCTTTCAAAAACATTGAACCTGCTTTGGTTACCCTTTGAATGATCAACCTTCATCAAACAACTCCCTGCTCGAGAGACACAAACCACACTCCGCTGTCTTTAGCTGAGCTCTTCCCAACGCTTCACGATCACGTCGCAGTAGCCGGGACTAATCTCGATGCCGCGGGCTTTTCGTCCGGTCTGTTCGGCGGCGATGATGAGTCGTCCCTGATCCCATAAACGGATCGAATACGATCTCCCCTCTCTGCGTGCTGTTCTCAAGCATGCAAATCGGCTATTACGACTGGTTTCATCGTGGGGTGCTCTCGAGACGCCGGTGGTTTATCGTATTTCCAGAAAGTTGTTTGTGTTCTATCTGGGACAGCCTGAGTGTGGCCCTCCGGGCATACCATCCGTAGAATATCGATTCATACCGGTAATGGTAATCGCTGTGCCCTAATACCATTGCGTTCTTGACCCAGACCAGCGTCTGATGCCAGACCTCCAGATCAGTCAACACCGTTGCAAACTCGAAACTGCGGACCCGATGGTGCGAAGATATACCAGACGCCACCGTTCTTTGTATTCTTCAAGGCATGAGTCAATGCTGACTGCAAGAGGATGAACAAGCCTGCCCGATCGTCGTTTTTCACTTCAAGAGCTTCTTTCGTTTTACCAACATAATCAACCCCGTATGGAGGATCAGAAACGACTGCGTCACACTGATCTCCGTCGAGGACTCGCTCAACATCTTCGATCTTTGTTGAATCCCCACACAGCAGACGATGTTCGCCGAGTATCCACAGATCCCCTGTTTGCGTGATTGGTTCATCGGGCGGTTCAGGAATGGTATCAGGGTCAGTATTTCCCTCGACTGGTTCGCTCTGCAGTATCGCTGTCAGTTCCGCGGCGGTGAACCCGAGCTGATCAATATCAAATTCCATCTCCTCTAACGCCGTCAGTTCCAGTGGCAACAATTCGAGATCCCACTCGGCCAGTTCGTTGGTCTTGTTATCGGCGATGCGGTAGGCCTTGATCTGTGCTTCAGAAAGCCCTTTGGCGATATGCACGGGGACTTCGCTCAGCCCCAGATGTCTGGCAGCCTTGAATCGCGTGTGGCCGGCAATGATGATTCCCGCTTCATCAACGACTACCGGTTGCCCGAAAACCAAACTCCTGGATCGAAGCGGCGACCTGTTTGACGGCTCCTTCGTTCTTGCGAGGGTTTTTGTCGTATAGCGTGACGCGATCGAGTGACCACTGTTCAATGGCGAGTTCAGTTTGCATCGATTGGTTCATATTCTGAGAGTTAAAGAGTATTTGCAGGTGCAGTAGATGTCAGCATCCAGCCGGAGCGTTGGCTTTCACGATGAACCAGGCCGAGTTGTTCTAGTTGCCTGAGTTTGTATTGAATCGTTCGCTCAGGGATACCTGCTCTGTTTGGCGAGCTCAGATGAGTTATGCGCTTTCCTTAATATATAGTTATTAGGAAAAGCTTGCCTAGTTGACGTATCTGATTCAAAGCAGAGAGCAAATCCCTCATTGAGCAGCGGAACCCGTTCATCGATCACCAGTAATCCGCACTCATCGCTGCTGAGCAGAATCACGTCACAGCCGTGTTCCAGGATGCCTCTGCCCCGCCCAACGGCCTGCACGAGATTGGAACGCACAATCGCCCGATGCGGCACAAGCCAGATCGGATCGTAATAGCCGCGGCCCTCAAACTTCTTCTGCTCACCCTGAGTCGTTCGGGCGCTACCAGTGCAGAACGTCCCATTTCGGGATTGTTTGGGTTGCCTTGAGCTGCCCGATTTGTGCCAGCAATGTGATGACCGTTGATGGAGGGACTCGCGGCGTGCCCAGAATCAGTATTAAATCACACTCAGTATGCCAGGCGTTGGAGGATCGCTCATCCCCGGAGCCGAAGTAGGTCGTTTTAACAATTCGCTCTGAAAACTCGGGCTCCATTCTGTCAATCACCGGCAGCAAATTACTGTGCGTGATGACGCCGATTCGATGGCGGTCCCGGTATTTACAGAGCAAACCTCGCACCAGACTCAGTAACATGCGGGGGGTTGTTTTGCGCGTAATATCCCGCACATACTGCTGGGTACGATGTTGTAGCGGAACCCCGCCATCAGGGGTTTGATCATGGACGGGTCCATCAATGAGTGCTTCGAGATACTCTGCATCAGCGGTCGCATCGTTAATCCAGACTACACACCCGGTGGGAGGGTTGTTATGAATCACACCAACGCACTGCTTCTGCTGCTGTGTCGCGCCCTGCCTGGCTCCTTTGATGTGATGGTCCGTAACAATCACCAGCGTCTCGGCAATCTGTCCATTGAGTGCAGAAAGTAAAAACTGCCAGGGAGATTCGGTGAATCGCAAACGGGAGTGATTGATGGCCCACCACAAAAATCCTTCAAAACCACGTGGCGAATCAATCATGACCGGTGAGGTCCAGGGCGTTGGTTGCTCGGCAGCGTCAATGGTCACTTGCAGATCAGACACCATACCGTCCAGCGACAGTAGCGCTTCGTATATCCGGTTTCGTCGGATGATCTGATCTTCATTAATTGTGACGTTGCCATCCTCATCACGCGTTGATCCGTCAGCGAACCAGTCCAGATAGAAGGGATCGGTCAGTAAGCGTGTGACGAACTGAGCGACCTCATCCAGTCCCTGCACATTTAATGTTAAGGTAGGTCGCAAAATAACGAGTGGATCTTCGTGAACTGAAACATAAGTTCGCCCCGCAGTCAGCTCTTCAAATCCGGTGACTGCAGTTCGCTTGTGTGTCGCCAGGCAGACGTTGGCCTCTTTAGCCTTGATCATCTGAGACAGATAACCTTGTTGAACGCAGGTTTCACGATGAGAGCATGCCCCACAAATGGTTTTTTCGCAACCGGCAGACCAATTCGCTCAACCTTGTCTGCCTCCTGATTCCAACAGTTTTGTGTCTGGTAATCGGTGTCTGTAAATGTACGCACCGGGAAGGCAGCAGCATTGATACCGGCTGTCTGGTAGCGTTTGAGTTCTTCAGCAATATTGTTGTGTGTGGGATAAATCAAAGCAGCCGTCATTTTAGCTCCTCCGAACGTCCCAGAATATTGGTAATCACCTGGAAATCAATAGCAGATTTGCCTGCCCCGGTGGTACTCTGATCCAGATAAACACCGGGCCGGTCGACCGAGAGCAAACGATGCGAGAGCATTTTTTCACGGTAATCATCCAGTTCAACCATTTGTGGAAGACGTGTCTCTGTGCGTATCACAGGTGGCGGCGTGATGGCAGTCAGCTGCAACCCGTCCAGAAAGCAGGCCTGCATCCGTTTGGGATTAGAACCGCCGTGGGCAATGAGCCACTCTCTGGCATCTTTAGTCTGATCGGGTGGCAACGCCCAGCAGATTTCCCGTTCCAGGCGTCTGGCCAGGCCGGAAGCCGTCTGAATGGCTCCTTCTTTGCCGGGCCACAAACCGCTCACATTTTGATCGTTGTCTCCCAGGACGATAATCAGTCGCTCCTCTGGGAAATTGGTTAACAACTCCGCCAGGTGGGCCTCGCCGCCGCGATTCGAAGGTCGTCGAATCGCATTACAGCCAGAGCCATTAAAGCTGCCGTATCAGTGGGGCCTTCCACCAACATTACGGGTCCGCATCCACTATCGCAGGCATCAGCCAGACAGAGACCGTTTTTTACTCCCGGCCAGACGAAGCTTACTTCCATCAGGGTAGCGCCCGCAAAATACCAATGACGTTGCCGGTTCCATCCCACTCAGGAAAGGTGAATGTCTGATCAAAACCGTTGTAGCCCACATGCAATAATCGCAGGGCATCAACGCTGACAGACAATTTGCGAGCCAGATCGTGCAAATGCGGCTCGGCCTGCTCACATCGATGCTGAACCAGTTGTTCAAAGTCGATTTTAGGGACAGACTCTTGGGGTTCGATCATCACAGCAGGAACTGGAAAAACATGCTCCGCACCCACCCTGTGCAGCCATCCCGCCTCACCGGCTCGTTTTATGGATCCCTCTTCCACGCGTGGACAGATCGCAAACTGCCCCCTCTTCAGAAACCAGACACCAGTCCGGCTTCCTACAGATTGGACAGCGGCTTAACGCTGAAACACGAATCATTTTGTCGTGGAAGTTTTGCATCGAATCCTAAGTTCCCATTGGTTAGCAGCCCACGGGTTGAGCCGGTTCGTTCACCCGCTCAACGGTGAAATCCATGGCCCTGTATTCGCGTTGCAGAAAACCGGTCAGAATGCGATTCAGATCCTTGCCCACTTTGGTCGTGGCATCAATCACGAGTTTATGCTGCTGTTCATCCAGAACATGCCCGGCATCGAGTCGAACATGGCTCTCGCCATGCAGTGCCTCGCAGGACCAGGTTGCTAATAGCAGGCTGGCTTCCACTCCAGTCATCTGGACCGAGGGTTGGAAGGTGTAACGATAAACCTCTGTCATCCTTTTGCTCCTCTGTAAAAATGAATTCCTCTACCTATTAACGTACCAGTCGTCTCGCCGGGTTGTTCAAAAGTAAGGGAGAGATTTTCAAAGATATTTATCGAGATCGTGATATATGAACTGTTCTCGGATCTCATTAATTCGCTGATACAGTTTGCCGCGACTCATTTTTTCACGGCGAGCAACTTCAGAAACAGAGCTCTCGATAAGTCCTTCGCAAAGTTTTTGATCTTCAGCAGGAAGTGAATTTACTGCGTCTTGCATATCCTGCTTGAGGCCAAACCGTTCTAAATCGTCGACCTGCCAGGTTGAACGGTGACGGCTTCGATCTCGTTGTTCAAAAGGAGCAGTTTCTGTATCCCAATACTTAGCCTGTTGAGGTGGAGATTGACGTCCCCAAGATTTCAGCAGATCGGCGACACGATTTGTAACAACGTGCCGAACAAAAGTGGTCCACATTCCGCGAGATGAATCATACTTATCACGTCGTTTGAGTAAATCGACTAGGAGAAGTGACTCGATATCTTCTTGATCTAATGATGCATCTCTCAGACGACGCCTGATTTGCATCGATTTCTCACGGATGAAATTCCGGGCAAACGGATCGATGTCGTGCTGCATTTGCTGTCCTCCCTGAACGGTTAGTAAATCGTTGAGGAGGAATTTTTGTTGAAAGCGATTTTGTGCGTTGTTGCCTGCTTGAATTCTCGATTTATTTTCGATGAATCGGAGTTGGTTGATTCATAGGTCGTTAATTCTGGGTTAATTCATCTACTAATGTGAATTGAAATCCAAGCTGCCATCGCAGATTTTACCCTGTCCTTTTTTGGGGATTGGATCTGTAGCAGTTGTCATAGAAAGGCTAGATCGAATTGCTTTACGAATTTTGGTGACGGCTTGGTTGACAGCGTTGTTTTCTATATTCGTGTCGAACCAAATCTTGTCGACTGCGCTCCTGAAGGAAATTGCCCCATGAGTATTCTGGGCCATCAGTAGTAACAGATCCAATGGTTTTCCTGGTAGTCGTTGGTATGTTCCGTTGAAATAGAAACCGTCGGGAACAACTCTTAGAATCAGAATGCCTCGGTCGTCTCTTTCGACTTGAAGCTCTGGCTGTGCATCAGGCCTTGGTTGCTCATCACTTAGCGGCAATTGCGGAGGTGGGTTTTCAGCGATTGAAGATTCAGTCGCTTCAGGAGGCTGTGCAGGTTCTGCTTCCTGCAGGACTTTGCGGTGCTCATTCTCAGCTGCCTGATTGAGATTTGCTATCCATTTTCGAACATTTTGGTTGATTTGTTGCACGAAAACACGAATTTCAGAATGATGATCAATCAAGAGCTGAATTGCGATCTGTTCTTCTGCATTATTTGGGCGAATATGTAACAGAGAAATTGGTTGGCTAGCTGCGAGGCACAGAATAGGGCCTTGGATAAGGTCTCTCAGTTTACTGATTAAGGTTTTCGTGCTGCTGATTTCATCTGGCCAGTCAATATCCAGGATATCCATCATTTCAGGTGGTACGGTTCCGTTCGACCAATCCCAATGATCTGAATCCACAGGGAATTGCAAAAAAAGGTAGTGAGCGATGAAATAGAAATCCTTTGTTACAGTGATTCTTGACGCATCTTCCCAATTTTCCATCCGGTGGTACAGATCGAGAAGATGTTTACACAGTTTTTCAAGATGGTCTTTAATATCAGGTTCGTGGGATTTTGAACTTGCTTTGAATTTAATTTCAGCATTCCCAATCCAGTACTCGACAGGACGAGCATCTGGTTCTTGGATGGGTTTGTTTTGATCTTGCAGCCAGTCGTTATAAACCTGCCTCAATGATTGAGGCATTGAAAACTGGTTATCGAGAAAAAAATGAGCGACTTCAATGGGAGCAATCTTACTCGCACAGGGAGGATCTTCACTTCTCCAAATATTGCCATGCTCTTGGTTACAGCCAGCGTATTTAGTTTTTATCCATTCTCCAGATGTGAGCTCATAAATAACCACACAGTTTGTTCCAAGAAAACTGTAGGATTCAGGCAGCCTCGTGACGATCCATCTATTCTCAGAATCCTGAATTGGATCAAACAGTGTTCCGTCGATGAGTTGAATTGTTCCTTCTTCATACGGCTTTATTTCAAGTTGAGGTTTCTCCTTTTGGTCATTCTTCTTCATGAAACTCAACTTTCTTCTCTTGGTTATTGAACAACTCGTGCTGGCGACCGGTAGGTTAACAAGTAGAAATTAAATCAAAACCTCAAGGAGAAATCCAGTATGAATTGTGCCAAAGATCATTCACCTCAAACGTATCAAGAGGTGGCTCAGATTCTTGCAAAATCGATATTGTTTTTGGTGGACCAAGAGATTTCTAAATGTAAGGAAAGCTCTCAGGAATCCTCATTGAATGTCCCGGATGTGGCTTGATCTTTAAGACGAAATAGAGCTCATTGTGTCTGTGTGGTTAACAGTATTGAGTCTAAAAAGGAGGAAACAGAAATGGGATTAGAGATAGAGCATCAGGTCTCAATTTTGCGACAGATGACGGTCAAGCAATTGAAGCAGAAGTTGAAGATCTCTTTTGTGAGGTCTGCCGGTCGCATCATAAAGACTGGCTTGTTAAACGGATCATCTGGCGGATGCAGGCACTGGCTGAGGGCGATCTTGTCCGACAGCGGGCTCGTCATCGGGCCTGGAGATCGCCAACGATGCTGACTTGCGGATCTGGCCTCCGAGACAACGGCCGCGAGCCAGTGAAGCGACCGGCTACGACCAAGATCGGTGGCAAACTGGAAACCAATCACGATCCGACGCCCGGCACGGTGCTCACGCGTGAGTACAAGGGTCAGACCGTCGAGGTGCAGGTGCATGCCGGAGGGCTTCGAGTACGAGGGCGAGGTCTACCGGTCGCTCAGCGCCGTCGCCAAGGCGATCACCGGCACGCATAGGAACGGCTTCCTGTTCTTTCGCTCAGAAGGGGAAGCGAGCAATGAACCACAGACTGCTCGCAACCCGAAAGCACGGCACCAGCATCCCTCCGACGGTCCGCTGTGCGCGATCTACACTCGCAAGAGCACCGAGGAGGGCCTCGAGCAGGAGTTCAACTCCCTCGACGCCCAGCGGGAGGCCAGCGAGCAGTACATCAAGAGCCAGGCGCACCTGTGCTGGAAGCTCACCGACGTCCAGTACGACGACGGCGGCTTCACCGGCGGCAACATGGAGCGCCCGGCGTTCAAGCGCATGATGGCCGACATCGAGGCCGGCAAGATCGACTGCGTCGTGGTCTACAAGGTGGACCGGCTCAGCCGCAGCCTGCTCGACTTTGCGCGGATGATGGAGACGTTTGACAAGCACGGCGTGTCGTTCGTCTCGGTGACCCAGCAGTTCAACACGACGACGTCGATGGGCCGGCTGGTGCTCAACGTCCTGCTCTCGTTCGCCCAGTTCGAGCGGGAGATCATCTCCGAGCGGACGCGGGACAAGATCGCCGCCGCCCGCACGCAAGGGGAAGTGGTCGGCGGGCATCCGCTCCTGGGCTACGACGTGGATCGGACGCCGGAGCTCTCGTCGTCAACGAGGACGAGGCCGCGCGGGTGCGGACGATCTTCGACCTGTACCTGGAGCACGAGTCGCTGATCCCGGTGGTCAAGGAACTGATCGCGCCGGTGGGACAACAAACGCTGGGACGACACAAGAAGGGGCAGGTCCGCGGCGGAAGGCCGTTCGACAAGGACTAGCTCCTACAAGCTGCTGACCAACGTCCTCTACGTCGGCAAGGTCCGCTACAAGGACGAGGTCCACGAAGGCGAGCACGAGGCCATCGTGGACCCGGAGGTCTTCCAGCGCGTCCGAGCAGCTGCAGCCGCAACGGCCGTACCGGCGGGGCCGTGGCATGCGGAACAAGCACGGTGCGCTTGCTCAAGGGGCTGCTGCACTGCAGCCCTGCGGGCTGCGCGATGGCCCACACCTACTCGACCAAAGCGCCAGCGGCGTACCGCTACTACGTCTGCACTCAATGCGCCCAGAAACGCGGCTGGCACACTTGTCCCCTCGAAGTCGGTTCCCGCGGCCGAGATCGAGCGGTTCGTCGTGGAGCAGATCCGGTGCATCGGCCGGGACAAGGGGCTGATCGACGCAACGTTGGCCGAGAAGCAGGCGGAGGAGCGCGATCGCGGCGAGATCGAGACTCGAGAAGGCGGGCAATGCACTGGGAAACTGACGGACGCCACAACGCCGAAGCGCGAAGCTGCGCGAGCGTCCGGCTTCGCGGGAACCTGAGCGTCGCCAGGCTGGCCGACCTGCAGCAACGGATCCGCATCGGCCGAGCGGCGCACGTACGAGATCCGCGAGGAATGATAGCCACGCTCAGGGCGGGATCGATTGACGAACACGCAGTCGCCGACGCACTGGCGGCGTTCGACCGCTGTGGGAGACTCTGGCCGCCCCGAGCAGGCACGGATTCTGCAGCTGCTGATCGAGCGCGTCGACTACGACGGCCGAGCGGCAACGTCTCGATCAGATTCCGGCCCACCGGGATCAAGACCTGACGGAAGAACACCGAACATGAGAGGAATCGGCGGTGACCACAGTAACCAGACCGATCAGGTTCAAGATCCATTTCGGCGCAGGCCGTGCGGCCGCAAGCGACGGCGTCGGGCGCGAAGCCCAGTCCCCAACCGCCACCCGGGCCGCATGCCTCGCGTCGCCCGCCTGATGGCCTTGGCGATCCGCTTCGAGGGGCTGATCCGCGAAGGCGTGGTGGCCGACTACGCCGAGCTGGCTCGCCTGGGGCACGTCACCCGGGCGCGGGTGACGCAGATCATGAACCTGCTGAACCTGGCGCCGGACATTCAGGAGGAGATTCTGTATCTGCCGCGCGTCGAACACGGACGCGACCCGATCACCGAACGCGACCTGCGGCAGATTGTGGCAGTATCAGACTGGAAGGTCCAGCAGCGAATGTGGGACCAGTTGAAAGGTCAGGCAGGGGAATAACGTTTTACCTTCCAAACCTTGGCAATTTTAACCAAACCATGTTGCTGACCAGGAAGAGAAGCCGACGTATCTGATCCATGATCGAGACACGAAGTTCGCTACCTAGTTCAAGCAGTTTTTGAAGAACGAAGGTACCGTCAGGCTGTCTGCTCTCACGAACTCCTGGCGGTCGACGCTCAGATCGGGTGGTTCGGCGTGGTGCCGATGGGCTTTGGATTCGCCTTCCACGGCGATATCCGGCGTTTTGGCGGCTTGATGCTGGATGGTGCCGGTGACAATCTGGTCTTGCTCGTTTTTTGTAGACTATGGCACAATCAGATGAAATTCAGAGATTGGTTTTTGCAATGATCTCAGTAATGTCAAATTCCCATTTTATTTTCTGGAAGGAAGAAGAGATTAGTTCAAACTGTGTCTCTGAGAGCCACTTCCCATCAGATTTGTTAACGCTATTACAACCTTGAACAGGAACAACTTGCCCCATATATTTTCTACCTAATTCAGTTTTTGGATCGATTTTTGTATAAACAACAATAGAACTCCAGAAATTCGAGTCCAAAGTCAAAATAAATACGAATTCGCCACTTCGAATTGGGCGAGACCCATGAATGCTTCAAATAGCCATTGAACTGATAATGGTCATTTTCTGCCTTTTTTTTCGCATCTTCCAGGGGTCTAGGATCCCATTGATACTGGTTAGCTAGATACATCACACAGTCATACATTGATGAAAATATCAAACGCTTCTTTTCCAATTCTGATGCCCCAACATATTTTTCAAACGGGAACAGCCACGTAAAGATAAGAGAAAATCCGGTTGTTCTGGATACATATGATGGTGTTCTTTGATTTTCGTTTTGTCATTAGTAAATGTTATTGCAATTTTCATTGTACCTTTGGTTTCGATTTTATTTTTAATTAACGAAAGGAATAATGATATATACAACACTCAACGTCACGAAAAAATATTCCGACAAAACCACCTTTGTAATTCGTAGCAATAGATTTGTCTGCTTGAATAGAGATATCTTTTAAAAACATAACAGTACCATAAAAGAGTTTTTATATATGACTTGTTAACTTAATCTGCTTTTGGCAGAGGGAACCCTTTCAGTTCACTAAAATTCTTTAAACCTCTTATTGGTAACTCATATTTTGAAGCAATCGTGAATAAAGCTGGAATGAGAGCCATAAGAAAATTTTCAATTACTTCATCCTTCGATGCCCGTCTAAGTGGAGCTAATTCAATTTCAACTGCAAATGGTAATTCATTGTTTATTTTATCAATTGGACCTATTTGAGAATGTGGGTCAAGTTTTGTTCCAAAACGTATAATTCCATGAAGCAACTTAAAAGGTGCATCCGCCAAAAAAAATCTATCTTCGACCAAGAATGGATTGAGTTCTGCTGTTATCTCTACCATAGCGGGACCTGCTTCTCTGATACTACCTTTAATTAGGCCAACACCACCAAGAATAACATTCAAGTCTGGTCTCATCTTCCTCTCCTACCTCGTAAATGTTCTAGATTACCCGGAAGTAAACTATCTCCAAAAAATCTTCTATAGAGGTCTCCAACTTGCTTTTCATAATCCAAGGCAGCACCACTGGATGCAAGACCATCTTTACGTATCTCGCTGGTGAAACCACCCATAGCACCATTGTCTATGTTTTGACGATTGAGTTTACGAACTTGTGCTTCTGATCGTTTGGAGGCGCCCATCCCGAATACGTTTACCTGTAGAACTCTTGCCAATCTTATAAACAGATCCGTCTGGCGACTTGATAGCGTAAATATGTGTTTCTCCTTTATAATCACGAGAGTTTTTATTTACATTTACGCAATTTTCCCATTATGAAAGAGCACGCCGGTGTCGGCAACGTAGTAGGTGTGTTTGACTTGGACTTCGAGGTTATAAACGGGTTCGGGTGGGCCGCGGGGGGCTGATGCTGGTGACCGTTGTCACTCCGTTCAAGCTTTGTAGTCGTTCACCCACCGTCAGGCTGTCTGCTCTGACGAACTCCTAGCGGTCGACGCTCCAGATGGGGTGGTTCGGCGTGGCAGTCGATGGGCTTTGATTCACCTTCGACGGCGATATCCAGCGTCTTGGCTGCTTGATGCTGGAAGCCGGGGCCCGGTTGGATGTCTCGAATTTGCTTGTGAGCTAAGGGAACGGCGGCTGATGCGACAGGTGTTTTTTGCTCTGCCTTCGGAGTCGCCATCCAGAAAAGGCTGCCTGAGAATAACCAAATCAGCAAAAGATTTTTCCCGCGTGCTTGTTTACCAATGGCTGTAATTCTTTTGAGTTAGACAAGGCCACCCGACCCACTGGGGGTGTTAACCAATTGTGAGATCATGCAGAGAGTTTGAGAGATTCGGTAAGAGAACAGGCTGCCTGGTAGCTAATGGAGAATTCTGAGTATCTCTTGAGAGCGTCTCTGGAACAGGAGCACGGTGCGAAATACTGCTATGATAGCGGAAAAACAAAAATCGCCGGGAGATTTCTCGACCGGCGTTTTTGTTAACTGGTGGGGTACGCTTGTTCGTAAGCGTGACAGGAAGCTCCTCGAGTAGACTCGAACCTACAACCTAGCGGTTAACAGCCGCTCGCTCTACCAATTGAGCTATCGAGGATTATCTAAGTGATAAAGAGAGCACTGAACCACTTTGTGCGTATAAGATATTGAGAGAATAGAATGAAGTCAACCGAACTTATTAACGATCTAGTTGCGTTCTGGTAAAATTCTCAAGAATAGGGGGAGGTTTGAGGATGCTGTAAATTCTCATTACTCATTCTCTGCACCGTCTTCAGGGAGTTCAGGGGCAACCCCATTGATTTTTTCGAGTGTGACCTTGTTGCCTTGCTCATTATACTCAATGAGATTCATAAATGCTCCCATGAGCATGATCCCTCGACCACAGGGGCGTTCGAGGTTTTCCAGCAGTGTCGGGTCTGGTACATGGTCTCGAACAAAGCCTTCACCCTGATCTTGAATCTCGATTCGAACGCGTTCATCACTGATCCAGCATTCAATATCGACGGTTTTATCAGGTGACATTCGATTGCCATGCTTGATGGCATTAACGATCGCCTCTTCAAGCGCCAGGCGCACAGCAAAAACATCGCGTTCTGGATATTCACGTACCTCAAGAGCCTCGACAATCCTGACTTGTACAGCCTGGCCTTCCGCGGTATCGCTGGGAATGGTTACTAGAAAGTATTCGTCCGATGACATGAATTTTGCCAGCACACAATATCTTGTGTTTGTCCAGTTACAAATTAGAGATATTTTCAGTACATTTTAAAGAATCAATGCTGTTGCAAGTGAACGGCATTGATTCTTAATTCAAATATCTAACAATAAAAGTTCTCGCATCGCGCTTCAGAGGGTCAACAATTATCATCGCGAGTCAGCGAATCCTGCAATTGTTGAGCCAATACTAAAACCCTCGAGAGCCGCTTCCTGTGTTTCGGCAATATCAAAAAGTTGATTCAATCTTGTAATCGCGAAAACTTCATAGATATCTGGACGAATTGAACAGAGTTTCAATTTACCCTTTGCCTTTTTTACTTTTTTATCCAGTGTGATCAACTTTCCCAGTGCGGCACTGGAAAGGTATTCCACATTGGAAAAGTCGAGAACAATCTTCTTACGTCCATCTTCATCAACAAGTCCAAATAATTGAGTCCCGATGATCTGGATATTTCCCTCATCAAGAATCTTCTTGTCAATAAACTTTGCAATGGTGACATCAGAGACTTCCTCAATGTCAACACGACGGTGACCAGCTGCCATAATTCCAGCCCACCCTCTTCAAAAAAGATAAAATCCGATGTTGGCACATGCATTCCCTATGAATGCATTATTGTGGATGTGCTGTATCTACAACTGCCAGGCCCCGATCGGAATCGATCATAAACAACGAATTGATTGAATTAACAAATTATAACTGCTTGGTCTAAAAAAGAAATAATCTAAACAGATATTCCCATTAGACTAACATCAATTTGAGTAAGGACAACATATCCCAGTCTAAGCATGATCATCACGCTTTCGTTCCTTGCTGTCAAGCATATTCACAAGATTGTTTGTGGGATTATTGGTGTCTAAGTGCCATATTCAGCAGACTTTGTGTAATTTCTCTGACTCGTCATCGATAAATCCACTTAAATTACTTGAAAAGTCGCTTCAAATTATGGCCCCGCTCACTTCATAAACGGCAGCTTGCGTACATGTATTTTGTTAAGTCTTTAAACGTTACACGGTAAAAAGTGTTAAACAAATGAAACAGAATTGGTAATCGTCAATCGTTTCCTGTGTTGAATCGTGGCAACGACTCACATGAATCGTATTTCAAGTAGGTCATATTTCCACACGAACATCAAATTCAAGCGTCATAATCGAGATAAATTGTCGTTGAGTTCGAAAATTCGATTCAGAAGTGCTTCACTGTTGTGAAGATTGCAAAGATCAGGCGCACTGTTTGCCCCTGAATCCGGTGACCAGCCTGCACGGCACCATTGAACATTGGTCCTCAGCTGCCCACTCACTCAGGGAATTTCATGGAAATTCGATTCCGACACTCATTGCCTGTTATCATGTTTTTCAGTTTTCTATTGACGACGACGCTGCAGGCAGGCGTAGAAATCGAGCTGATGAATGGAGTACAGCTCAGGGGGCATCGAATTCAGTGGGGGCCTTCATCGATGCTTGTGATGGAATCTTCAAAGCAAGGCCGCGTTTCTCTGAAGAGGATTTCCCTGGAGAATATTAAGCGTCTTTCAATTGATCAAAGTCATTACGATCAGAAAACGGTTCAGCTAGCCGCTGCCAATCGTGACCTCATTCATCCTGTTCAGCAGATTTCAATTCAGAAAAAGAATCCCGATCTGGTGACTCAGGTGAAATTTCAGGCAGAAGAATCAATTCCGTTTGAGTGGGTTCAGCCAGATCAGATGCCTTGTCATAATTCAGCGTGTAGTCGATCTACGATTATTGGAGTTCATGATGATCCACTGGCGGCATATTCACAGTCAGTCAATCGGTATTTTCCGGAAGGAGTGCCGACTCTGGAGCGTGGAATTGTTTTGTCTCTCATGAGAATACTCACGGTGGAACAGGCATCAGGAGCCCCTGATGCTCCTGATCATTTACGACCTGTGCCGAATAGATTGCCTCCATTGACGCTACAGGCTCCTGGATCCGGTAAGCTGGCAAGTGTAAGTGTGCAGGCAACTCCTCTGAATACGCAAGGAAAAGCAGACTGGAATGCATTGGCAGTTCGATTGCGAGGCTTTGATCTTCAAGGACGCCCCGCCCCGCTTTCCGGAAATGCACGGATTGTTTTATATGGTCAACGACAATTATTGTTGCGAGTCTGGGATCAACAGTTTGCGGCAAAACCTGTTGAAACCATTTCTCTGGCCCACTGGACCTGTAATTGCTCGACTTCTCCCGGAACACAAGTTCCGCGTTTGGGAAATCGATTTGGTTCCGGACAACTTTCCGATCAAACCTGGATTGTCAAATTACCCTCACCTCTGCCCGAACACAATTTAGGCATTTATGCTTTCGGCTCAATACAAGTAACACTTGCTTCAGCCGGTAACGGAGTCTTTGAAGCATCTTCAGCAGGTGTCCCATTACGGCACGTCTCGCTATCCCGCGATATCTCGCTGGCTAATACCGGCACGCGATTTTTTCCAACAGAGACGACTTCGGAAGGGATTTCTCGAATCAGCCGATTGAATCTTAATGCGCCGCGAGCGGCAACTTCGATTGCTCCTTGAAGTGACTTCACCAGCCTTGCAGGTAGGCTCTCTGTTTCTCACCAGTTTTATCTCGGCGACTGGTACTGAGGAGACTCAAGTCCAGAAATATTGATTCGATGGGATTTGAAGATCTCTATTGGTGCTACAGCCAATATTGATTTCAGTGACTCTTCCTGATAAATATCGCATACTGAAATCTTGGTTGGTGTCATACATGATGACTGTCTCATGTTTTAAATAATGTTCCCACCGGCCTTGCGAAATTCGATGGAGCTTCTGAGGTGGAACTGCATTGCTGCGGAAGCTGTCTCTGGTTGTCTTTTTTGAAGTGCTTCCAGTATCATTAAATGTTCTGCATAATCTCGCCGCAGCAGATCGGGAGAATCGTCCGAAATTTCGTACGTCATCCGTTTGAAACTCATGCATTTGCAGATCGTCTCACAAAGTGGCAGGTTTCCCGATGCCCGCGCAATCGATGTGTGCAGCAGGTAATCAAAGGCATGTGCTTTTGCGATCCAGTCATTGTCTGAATCCGGTTCAGCGATTCTTGCGTTTTCAGACAGCAATGTCAGCGTTTCTGGGGCCAGGCGATTTGCAGCGTGAATCGCCGCCTGTGGTTCAAGTAATAATCTCATCTCATGGATATCGACCAGCCAATGTTCTGCCCTTTCCGCAACAACGGCCCGTTGTTGCGGGATCTGTGTTACAATTCCGTCTGCAATCAAGCGTTGCAATGCCTGGACAATCGGAGTTCTGCTGAGTCCTAACTCATCAGAGAGTCTGGTCGTTTTCAGGATGGTTCCACTGGGTAGTTTTCCCTGGATGATTTGCAGCAGAATCTGGTTGTATGCCGTTTCGAGAAGTGAAGGCGACTCCTGGGAGATGGTTCGATTTTCCTTGTTCAACTCTAGCGAAAGCGGATCTTTCTGTGATTCAGAAGCATTCATTGCGGATGGATCTCTGTAAAAATGAATTCATTATTTGGTTCTGCAAGACATGTTAGCATAATGAGAGGTCAATTAAATCGTAAAATAATATGTTAAAAACACTAATTATATTGCTTGACACTATGATGGCCTTGGTTTACTGTTTTAAAATGAGTTCATTTTTTGTGTGTGTTACTCAGTTTAATGGTCGTGAACTCGTGGTTTTTATCAATGAGTCAATGATGTGATTGATCAAAGCGCTTTCATTTGGTACCTCAAAATCAAATATTGAGAGAATCGAATCACATCACGTGAAATCTCTTCTACTTTAGAGGGACTCAAGCTGCTTCTAAATTTTTCCTTTCATTTTTCTGGAAGGTGTTTTTTTAAGAGGAAATTCAATGGCGGCTGGACTCAATTTATTTATGAAGGTCAATTCTCTCAATAAAATAAAAGAATTCTCTGAAGAATGTTCATGAAATATTTAACTTGCCTGATGATTTATACGCTCATATCGATCTCCTCTACGGAAGTAATGGGAGAAAATGATGTTGATGACAATCATTGGAAGCGGCACGTTCTCCCACTGCCTCACGAAATCGAAGTTGAAGGGGAAGTTGTCGTTCCTCTGCAAGATGTGAGCGTTAGGCTCTTTGCGTCTCAGGTATCACCGTTAACAAAGAATGCAAAAGCTCAAATTGAAAACCTTTTCCCAGACAGTAAAAAAATACATGGCAATGGAAATGGTTTCAAAATATCCATGGGGATCCCGGACAGTTCAGGGGTCTTTGCCGAGATCGATTTGAGCAAAGATATTCAAAGACTCAAAAATCTCCCTAATAATGAGCAAGCTTATATTATCCGTTCTGCCGGAGAACGAGAAATGGTCATTGTTGCTCTCGATGGTAAGGGGTTGTTCTATGGCGCTTTAACATTAAGACAACTCCTCGAAGTGAAACTTACAAAGAGTCAGGTGGTGATTCCCGTTGTTACGATCACTGATTGGCCGGATTTAAAAGAACGGGGCCTATGGAATTCCAATACTGATACCGTGATCCCATGGTTGGCCTCCATGAAAATAAACTTTGAAGACTACGACAAATCGGGAGAGATGTGGACACCACTTAAAAGAGGGGAAAAAGCAGAAATAAAGCTTGACCTCAATGCATTCAAAGTGGCAAAAGAAAATGCATATCACCTTGTTCCCAGGATTACGCACAGCAATTTTCTACACAGATATGGTTTGTTCCGTGCTTATCCTGAACTTGCAGGAAAGGGAAAACAGGCTTTTCAGAAACATAATGGAGATGAAGGGCACCGTGTTCCCTGTGCATCGAACCCTCTCTTTACTCAATTTTTGACTGAAAGCTATGAATGTTTGGCGAAACAGGGGATACGTGATATCTCAGTGTGGACTTCTGAATATTTATCAAACTGCGAGTGCGAACAATGTAATCGACTGGGATATCGTTGTGGACAACTTGAGCTTGAAGCCAAGGCGATGGTAAGTGCTCTGAAAAACACTCGTAAAAAATATCCTGGTTTTAACATCAGAATATTTTACAGTTTTACACAATTTTCTGAGGGAAACTCGCTTGCTGATCTCGACCGATTTGTGAAGAGCGTGCCTGTGGACGTTCCTTTGGAGAGAGCATGCTATTTAGGAAGAAAATATCAACAACCAAGAAATGATATTTATGATTTTCCCTCTGATGAGTTTGTAGCACGAGGTGGAAAATCAATCAGCTACATGATTCCTACGGAGAGATATAACGTATTAATTGTGAAAGACCATATTGCCAGTTATCTAAGGCGAAAGTGGATTGGTGCCTATTCATTGCGAACTTATCCTGCTGGTGTCAATAAAGAGATTGCTTCAGCTCCCATCTATGCTGTTGCCGAATGGGGCTGGAATAATCAGGGAAGAAATGCCAGACAATTTGGAGAGGCATGGGCTGTCAAAACCGGACTCAAACAACCTGAAAAAGCTGGACAATGGTTTGAATTAGTCGCACCCATAGAATACGACGTTTATGGCTCTTGTTATGCACCAGAAAAAAATGGTTGGACCAGTTATATTTCAGAAGAAGTTCCCGCTTCTAGAAAGAGAACTCACAGTCCATTGGGACGCGGATATTATCGCTATTATGAATCCAAAAACAGTTTCAATCAAAAATATCAAAGACTCGAAAAAGCGCTTGCCATAGCGAAATCAATTGATTCCCGGAAGTTGGCCTCAGAAACAAAGTTGATGATGAGTTTTGTAAAACAGTCAGAGGCCGGCAATCAGATTGTAGATGCTCTCTGTGATAAAAAATTGTCTGAAAAAGAGTTGTCAAAGTTGCTTTCTCAATCGATTCAAGACCTTGAACAAGCAATCGCTTTAAGGAAAACGGCTATCAATGAAAAAAATGAGTGTTTCAGCTCTGAAAGCAGGAAGTGGTTTGGTGCTTCCAGTAAAATACGAAATGCAGACCGGCAGTTAACTGCAATTAAGAGTAACTTAAAAGTACATATAACTGATTTTTAGAGAAAAAGAAATCAGATTTCAAGAATATCCCTTTGGCAGAGTTCATTAGAATAGGAGAAGGCAGATCGAGATTGGGTTGAACCATAATGGGATCTTTATGTAGTTCACAAAATTACAAGACAGATGCGATATGTACTGATCGGGTACGATTCTTTTGAGTCAATTACATTCAGGCCAATAAATGAGCAATTAATAAAGTTGTTCTACAGAGATGAATTCAGCCCAGTGATAACAAGTAACATGCGATTTCCTAACAGTAAAAAAATATTAACTTGAAAGGACGAATTCGAATGAGATTATCAGTTTGTATGCTGATGTTGACGACATTATATCTGGTCAGCAATTCAACCATTTCCCTGTTTGCAGAAGAAAAGTCACTGGTTGGTGACTGGCGGTTGATGGGAGATGCGAAAGATCAATCAGGATCAAAAAATGACGGGAAGAATCATGGAGTACTTCTGAAACCTCGGCAACCTGCAGAATTTGATGGTGGGACTGCTTACATAGAAGTGCCCCATTCAAAGTCATTAACTACGGGGACGGGTGAATTTTCCATTTCTGTCTCTGTTGATACACGAGCCGATCTGGGCGATGTGATTGGAAATGTACTCAGTAAGTACGATCCACAATCGCGAAATGGCTTTCAGTTAAGCATCAAAAATAATGCGGGGGTCACCAGCAGTCAGTCTAATTATCGTAATCTTCAGTTTGGTATCGATAATGGAAAAATCGATTCCAAGTGGACAGATCATGGTCGCTTAGGCAAGGCAGTTCTGATTTACAGTATGGCCGTTCATGACGGACAACTCTTCGCAGGTACCTGCGTACCAGGCAAAGATGCAGCGGGCCATGTATTTCGTTTTGATGGTGGTCAGAAATGGATCGATTGCGGTACACCCGATGTTTGTAATGCGGTGAGCTCGCTTGCTGTCTTTGAAGGCAAACTCTATGCTGCTTCGGGAAATTATCGGTTGAGCGGCTCCGCGTTGACGGATTCAGAGAATCTGAATAATGGAGGCAACATTTACCGTTATGAGGGAGATGGTAATTGGGTCCATTGCGGGAAACTGCCCGATGTCAGGGCTGTCAATGGCATGGTGGTTTACAAAGGGAAACTCTACGCTTCGTCAATGTATGCTCCTGCTGCCTTCTATCGTTATGATGGTGGCAAACGCTGGACCTCATGCGGCGTGCTCGATGACAAGCGAGTCGAGTCATTAGCCATCTACAATGGTTACCTTTATGCAACAAGCTATGATGAAGGCGCTGTCTTTCGCTATGACGGGAAGACCTGGACGCATGCAGGTAAAATTGGTGAGGCGACGCAGACTTATGGGTTTTCCGTCTTTGAGGGAAATCTTTACGTGAGTGAGTGGCCACACGCCGAAGTCTATCGCTTTGCTGGCAAGGATAAATGGACGCTTGCGGGTCGTTTTGGAGAAGAAAATGAGAGCATGCCGCTTGTCGTTTATAATGGAAAGATGTACGGTGGCTCACTTCCCTTGGCGAAAGTATTTCGTTTCGAAAGTGGAGTAGACTGGACCGACATTGGTCGCCTCGATTTCACTCCGGATGTCAAATATCGTCGGGTCTGGTCTATGGCCGTTTATCAAGGACGTTTATTTGCTGGAACTCTGCCCAACGGTCGCGTGCATTCGATCGAAGCGGGCAAAAGTGCTACGTATGATACCGCACTGAAACCGGGGTGGCGGGACATTGTTGCCGTCAAAGGCAAAGATCGTCTCAAGCTCTATGTAGATGGTGACCTGGTAGCAACATCTTCACAATTTGATGCCAAAGACTATGATTTGAATAACAGTAAATCACTTAAGATTGGTTTTGGCTCCCACGATTATTTCAATGGTAAAATGAAAAACGTGAAACTTTACCAGCGTGCTTTGAATGCTGATGAAGTTCAGGATTTACATCAGGCTCAAAAATAATCCCGTGTTAGACGACTTTAAAAAAAGAGCCATCCAGGTCCTGGGATGGCTCTTTTTGTTTTTAAACAGAATCTGTGGATTTTACTGAATACCATACCGACGACGCAAATCGTTTTCCAGCTGTGGCACTCGTCCTGATTCTTTGTTCCACAATGGCTTTAATGGAAAACTTTCCGGAACAGGCAGTCCTTTCAGGTCATAGATGTATCGCCAGAGAATGATCGCCTGCAACCCTTCTTCGATTGCCAGGTCTTCGTTCATTAAGCTGGGGTACTTATTCAGTACCTTGGCATACAACTGCATCCCTTTTGTCAATTTCGCTTGCGCTTCGTCAAACTTACCACTTCGGAAGAGTTGCTCACCATCGTAAAGTGCTTTATGAGCTTCAATGGTCTCGGTCTCAGATTCTGAGAGGGCACGGGTCCGCCAGAATCGGTAATTGGAAGTATCCTGATAGCGGTTTGTCCAATGCCGTTTATCTTTCACTGAGACCTTATCGCGTTTGGCGAGATTTTCGATATCGTCGTCGGTCCATTCGAGCACGATCGCGCCTTTGGGTGTGATGAATTCTTCCCGACCAAAGATCGTTGTCCAGTATTTAAAACCTTCTGCCCAGGCATCGGTACGCTGTTTTCCGAATGTTCCTTCCCGCTGCATGGCGTTGGCATAATCAAACTGGGCATGCCAGGGTGAAGCACGAAACAGCATTCGCATTTGCAAATGTTGCTTATGTTTTAATTCTTTATCATTCGCGATGATAAAGCCGTCCCTGGCAACTTGATAGTTATCGAGGCGTTCCCGATTAATTTCCGGGTCAGGACCATTTTCATAGCGTTCTGTATCGGGATCGACCTTATAGAACTTTCTAAAAAGCCTCCACTCATCAGAACGTCCAATTTTTTGACCATGCAGGTTGGCAACTTTCCAGTCAAGTTCGGGGAAACGTTCATTGCGTTGAACGCCTTTATTCAGAAATTTGATGCCTTCTTTAACCCAGAAAAACCGGTCCTCAACTGCGTCCCATTCCGCGGAAACATTGTAAGCCAGATTCCAGCCCTGAAAATCCCAGACTTTCATGTAGTGTGGTTGAAGCAGAATGATTGAATCAACGGTAGATCGTAATTTAGCCCACTCCTTTTTTTTCTGATAATCATTGGCATCCATCCACAATAAATTTGTGGCGATTCCCCGAAGACCCAGCAGGACAAAGTTCATGGACGCGCTGGAAGGGTCTACATCACCTAAAGTGCTTTCGCCGAGTTCGTGTGTGACACGTAAGTTGGCAAGTTCACCGCCTGAACCCTCTTCACCTGTGGCTGGCATGCCAAGCTTGATCACCGGGATCAGCAGCACAATAATGGCAATGACATACGCAATTTTACGTTGCTTGGAAGTGAGTTTATTCATTTCGCCTCCAATTCGCGAAGTTTTAAGCTGTAAAAAGAAACAATAAGACAAGGTAGAAAATAGGCTGCAACAGTGATGATGCCGGGGAGCAGGGCTGCATTCCATGACACATCAAAACCTTTGATGACATATTCCCGCATGTTCGAGAAAATGGCAAAGTTGGGGATAATCTGCTGGCAGAGCCAGAGGAAATTTTTAATTCCAGAATCAACAATTCCAATAAGAAAGCTCACTGGTCCTTTAGGAAGATCTGTCTGCGAATTCATATGAGTGAGTAAACGATACCAGGCTTCGATCGCTCCACCGGCCTGTATTTTTCCGGTGAGAATTTCATTCATATATTCTTTTGACATAAAGCCGACCAGCACAATTGTCAGCGTCGTAATAATGGCGACAGGACCTTTCACAAAGCAACTGATGGTAACTCCAAGCATGATGACGAGTGTCATGGGTAACCAGATTCCAAAGACAGCTTTTGAATAACCTGACAGGAATGTACGGTCTGGTGTTCGAACAAAAAGATCTGGTCTCGCCATCCCCAGGAGTTGTCCCGTTTCAAGGCATTGGACTTCAACGGTCAAATTTCCATCTTTATCAATCAGATCATCGAAAATATCCAGTTCTGCCTGCGCGTTCTCATCCGCATTGTCGTTCTTGAGCTTGCGATCGATTTCCAGCACATTGTCCAGATATTCTTTGTTGACCAGTGGTCGGGAGGGAACTCGCAGGTTTTTATCTTCATTGACAAAAATGAACTGATAAAGCAAACCTCCTTTTTCCATGTTACCTTTGTGTGTTCGAAATGCAGAGAAAGAAGACTGGAGAACCAGCTTGTCATTAATCATGTCATCTTCGCTAATACCGGCAAATTGATAGATGGCGCGCGCTTTGGTTGCCCCCTGGATATAACTGCGAAATTGCCACTCATCTCCCTGATTGATTCCCTCTGAAGCGGGAGCTCCTTCCCTGTCTGTGAAGGAGATTGAGCCATAAACGGGAACTTTAGAGACGAGGTTTTGTTGTGCGCTTTCGGGAACCTGTCGCGTAATCCAGACATACCCGATGGCTCCCATCACGACAAGAATGGTACTTCCCAGTAACGTAAAGCCCAGCATTCTGCCGATCACAATTTCAATACGGTAAACGGGCTTGGTGACTACAGTATGAATCGTTCTCCGTCGTATGTCTTCGGGTAGTGACCAGCACGCCAACAGCAGCATGATTGGAATGACAAGCCAGCTAATTGCCTTGAGAACGAAATCGATGTAGGACTGTACCTGCAGATCCGGTCTGTCAGCGGCTCCGGATAGAAACCAGCCTGCAAACATGAAAAGTACAGCAAAAATGATAAAGACGAACAGGATTTTCTGTCGCAGCGCTTCGCGGATCGTCAACATTGTGAGCGACCAGATGCGACGTGGGGAAATATGAATGAGTTGAACAAAGAAATCGAGAATGCCGAGGAAGACATTTTGGATTCCTTTGGATCCCTTCGTGAGGGCCCCCACGATGACAGAGACTGTAATCGCGATAAGAATTGTGCTTCCAAACACGACCAGAAAGTAGAGAAACGCACCAAGTTTGTCATAAGGAACAGGATCGAAAGACATAATAATTTACTTCTGTGAATAACATCTCATAGAAAATGATGCTTTACTGTTTATTTATCAGATAGCGTCAGAGTTCGTAATCTTGAGAAAACAGATTAGAATAGAATATAGATACTACAATATTACTTACTCGGAAGCCTGTTTCTTTTCGTTATCTGGGACAAAGCGTTGCCCCGGTCGATCTTTACTTTCTTGAACTGTTTTCAAGAACAGTGATTCCAGTGTTGCATTCGGGTGGTCAATGGTTCCAACGGTTCCATTATGTTTTGCAATGACTTGTTCAACTTCCTTGATTGCTTCATCACTCAAACGGGATGTCATGATTTGTGTTTCGTCCTGTTCTTTCAGCAAATCATCAACGCGTCCCATTACCTTTAATTCACCGCCATAGAGAATAGCGATTCGATCGCAAACGTCTTGAACATCGGCGAGAAGGTGGCTGCACATCAGAACTGTTTTGCCTTGCTCCTTCAATTCCAGGATCATGCGTTTCATGTCATCCGTACCGAGCGGGTCCAGGCCACTTGTGGGCTCGTCCAGCATGACAAGGTCCGGATTATTGATCAGTGCTTGTGCCAGACCTATGCGGCGGGTCATCCCTTTGGAATATTCTTTCAGCTGACGTCGCTTGGCATGTGCCAGACCGACCTTTTCGATCAGTTCGGCAGAACGTTCCCGGCGTTCGTCTGCAGGCATCTTGAAGAGTCGCCCATAGAAATCGAGCGTTTCTTCTGCATTCAGAAAGCGGTAAAGATAGGATTCTTCCGGCAGGTAACCGATGCGTTCATTTTTTTCCACGTTGGATGCAGACTGGCCTAAAACCTTGATGTCCCCTTCAGAAGGAAACAAAAGTCCGAGCAGGAGTTTGAGGGTCGTCGTTTTTCCAGAGCCATTCGGGCCCAGAAGACCAAAGATCTCCCCCTTTTTTACTTCCAGACTTAAAGAATTGAGTGCACGAACTTTTTTACGGCCCCAGAAATCACGATAGATCTTTGTCAGATTGTTGATCTGAATGACTGGCTCATTGTCCATTGGCGGCTCTTTGCTCCACAGCTAATTAGGTTATGATCAGTAAAATAAGAACAGTTTTTCAATCTCAAAATATAGAATCAATTAAACTAACGTTATAATATCTGCGAGTTTAGTACGATATGTGCGAAAACTTTGTTTGTCATTTTTTCACTTCTTGATCAGAAATTAAAAAAAACAGAATCGATCACTGTAGAGGCCATCATCCATACGGGAGTCCGAAGCTAAGGATTCGACATTAATAATGATCCAAAGTGTCTATTACTCTAAAATTGCCAGCCAGCTCTTGCAAGCTATTTGCGTGGCATACTGGATTAAGATTTCAAGAACAATGCCGCTTCAATCAGCAAACTAGTCCAAATCAGTATAATTTAACCTGAAACCTTAGCCACAGGGGTCGTCATTGTCGTAGTTTGTGTCCATGCGAATAGTCAGAAACGGGCTTTTCTTTGCGATAAATATTCGATCAATGCTTTGTCAAAGGGCATACTGGTATCCAGAGGAACATAATCGACTCGCATTGCCTGCAGTTTTTCCTGATATGATTCTCGCAATTCACTTACTGCTTCAAGGTAATCCGCTTTCATGCCAGCAGCATCGACAATCAGCGAGTCACCGGCTTCCGGTTCTTTCAGGTCGACCATACCTTCAAAGGGAAAATAGACCTCGGCTTCATCCAGAATATGGAAGACGATGACGTCATGCCCGGCATAGCGAAGCCGCTGAAGACTGTCCAGAATACGTTTTTGATCTGTTAATAGATCTGAAAAGACCATGATTAAGCTGCGATGCTTGACCATAGACGCGATTTGCTGAATGTTTTGTGAAACTTCTGTAGTGCCTGCTGGCTGTGATTTTGCCAGCATTGCCAGGATATTCCCCAGTTGGCCCCGTTTACTGCGTGCCGGGAGAAAGTTTTTGATGGAGTCACCAAATGTAATCAGACCTACAGGATCCTGCTGATGAATCATCATATATGCCAGTGATGCCGCCAGGCAGATTCCGTAATCAAATTTGGAAAGTTGCTGACGATAGGTGTAAGCCATGCTCTCAGACAAATCCAGTACCAGATATCCGGTCAGATTTGTCTCAGCCTGATACTTCTTAATGTAGTAGCGGTCAGTCTTTGCGTAGACTTGCCAGTCAATATCACGTGGATCATCTCCCTGTGAATAGCGTCGGTGTTCACTGAATTCGACGCTGAAGCCATGGTAAGGACTGGCGTGCAAACCACTGAGAAATCCTTCCACTATGAATTTTGCCCGCAAATCAAGACGCGCCACAGTCTGAATCACTTCGGGCTTAAGATATTGTTCAGCATTTTTCATCGTCGAAGGTTTCCTTCCGGTTGAGTAATTTACTATAGCAACTCAGGGCCGTGAATTCCCAGCTGGAATCATTTTTGAATTCCAGGAACCTGTCGAAAGTGGAATATAAATATCTGGAGCATTAAATCGGGTGTCTATACTTATGAACATTTTGTTTTATTTGTTTATTTTGAAAGTGGGTGAAAAACATGCTAAGCTTGATCTAATTCTTGATTAATCTGAAACTTGACTTAAATGTGGAATAGATCAGGTATATCAAGCAGGTAATCAAGATAGAAAAAGACTGTGAATCACCGGGCTGAATCAATCAGGTAATCGAGTGGTATCAGGGGTTTTGTAATATCAATAAAAGCTAAAAACGGCGCTGCATTTGCCTGAAGGCTATGTTAATCTGGGATTACGCAGATTTCATGTGTAAATTTACAGCAATCGAATTTCATATCGAGTCACGCTTCTGACACGATCCGTATATTTTCATGCATTCAATTGATATTCCAGAAGCAGTAAATAATTCATAAACCTACGATAAGAATAGTAGTTATTTATCCAACTTACAGGTATTAATTATGTCAAATGGCCTCACTCCGGATGAACAAGGACTCACTCCGGATGAACAAAATGAGAACTCTCCTGAGATTCCATGCCCTTTTTGTAATGAGATGGTGCGGACAGGGCTTGTTCGTTGTTGGAACTGTGGCACATTCATGCGCGAAGACATTGCTGATGCCTACCGTAAGATGCAGGAAAATCCTTCACCGATGATTTACAGCAAACTACCGGAGGATGCAGAAGGAGCAAATACCGACCCTCAGTATTCAACTGCGACAATGGCAGCAGCCTCGGGGCGTGATGATGATGACTTTGAACTGGATAAAAGTATCGCAGTTACCGAATATCAAGCCTCTGATGATGACTTTCAGCTAACGGGTGATTCGGAGGAGAGTCATCAGGAGCAAGCGACAATTCCTTTGGCCAGGGAGCAATCAAGTAATGAGGCCGGTGAGGAATCTTCTGAAGATTCAAAGCAGACTTCCGCTACTCCGGAAAAGCCAGCAGAGGCGGTAAAAAGCGGACCATCACAAGCAGAATCAGAGGAAGACCATTCAGTAGCAACAGGCGGGGACGTCTTATTTAATGTCGCGCGGGAAGAAGAGAAGGAGGAAAAACTTCGTCGCAAAGGCTCAGGACGCAAAAGACGACGTCGTGCCGGGAAAATTGAGGGCGGGGTCGTTGTTTATTGTCCCAATGGACATCGGATTCGAGTTCGTGAAGAATATCGAGGTGCTGCCGGAAAGTGTCCGGCTTGTAACGTGATTTATGTGGTACCCTTAGCTTCCGAAAAAGATGTCGAGGAACCCAATGCAGACGAGGTTGCTGAGAACGGGGAAGAGAATAGCAACCTGTTCGATGCGGGTCCCTATTCATCCTGGTTTCGCGATGTCAAGTTGCATGCGATTGATCCTACCAAACTCAAATTGAAGCCGAACAGTCTGGAAAAAGTATTTACTGTCAGGGATGTGGCGATCTCACCTGAAAAAATGTTATTGCTGGGTCTGGTCAAACCAGGCTTGATGGGTGGCGGCTCTAAAGAGAAGCAGGATTCCATTCGAGTTGAGATTGCTCAGCATCTCAAAGAGGAAAAAGCGGAATCAGAAACACCGGCATCCAGTGTGCAGGTGATTAATGGCGAAGAAATTTCGAATTTACGAGTTGCTTTTCCAACGATGTATGACCATGAATCTGTCTTCGCCGGTGTACCAGTTTTTGGAAAAGGGCGGATCGCTATCGCTTTGCCTAAACAGAAAGATGCGAAGGAAAATCAATATCTGACACTCTCACTCAGTGAGTATCGAAAATTTTCTGAAGCATTGATCGAACTTCATGACGTCAAAAATCTGGGTCAGGATTCCGGAGTCCCGGTAAAAGATCAACTGGACCAGGTGACTTGCCACTACAGCGAAGAGTCATTTGAAGCACTCAATCAGGAGGGGCTCGAATATTATGAAGCAGACCCAGAAATTGAATTGAAGCTTGTCGGGCGACAATGTCAGGCCTGCCAGTTAATTGTGAGCGAGGATTCACGCAAGAAAGAACGGATTGGGGGCAAGACTGGCAAAGGAATTGCCAAAACGAAATGTCCAAAATGCAATGAAAAATTTGGTAATATTTCACTCTGGCAGATAGCCAGTGCCGCGAATCAGGAACAGCCGCCTGCCTGATACAGGCAAATGTTTCAAGGATGGTCCTGTTCCCTGGCTCGCTGACTGATCACGAACGAGACGCGCAATCGGTCCGCGTGATTGCAGTATTCGCTTCAACAGTTATAATACCTTTAATTCATATAAACCAACTGTCTGGCCTCATTGAACGACCATGGTGAATTCGCGTTGTTGATTCTGATTAAGTAAGTGGCAGAAGTGAGGTTCTGATTACGGTTTTGCTTGTACTTTGCCCTTTAGGTATTTTTCTAACATTATACAGATTTTGACCTTATGAGGCCCATTGGTTTGGGATTCCCGTTGTGGATTTTCTTGACCATCGTAAAGTATGAGCTAAAATTAAGATATGAAGAGCTGAGCAGGGAAGCACTCTACACAGAGATATGTGTGTCCACTTTTCGACTTATGAGTCAAGGTGACACAGAGGGGCTGCTTTTTAGACTGTTCAGGAGAATCTGGTGTCACCAGGGTTTGATCAAAATTTCAAAGAACTGGTTCGTCAGAGAACGAACATCGTTGAGTTGATCTCGGAATCAGTTCAACTGATTCCGAACGGTCGCGATTTTAAATGCATCTGCCCTTTTCATAATGACCATAATCCATCTCTGGTTGTCTATCCTGATCGTGGTACCTGGCGTTGTTGGGTCTGTGATACAGGAGGAGACTGTTTTTCCTGGGTGGTAAAGTACGATGATGTTTCTTTTGTGGAAGCACAAAAGATCTTAGCTGAGAAAGCACACATCGAACTTCCGCAGTACACAGGGTATCACAAAGGCGGTTCTCACTCAAATGTTGTCGAAAAGACATCACTCTATGAAGTGATGAAGTGGGCTGAGCAACAATTTCACCACTGTCTGTTAAAGACGTCGGAAGGCGAATATGCCCGACGTTACCTGATAGAAGATCGCGGTTATTCAGAAGAAACGATAAAACAGTTTCAGTTGGGGTTTCATCCTGACAACTGGCAATGGTTAGTCGATCGTGCACGCGGTATCTATTCTGATACAATCATGTCGGAAGCAAAATTAATCTTCAAAAAAGAAGGTCGTTCCCGATATTCCGATTATTTCGTTAATCGAGTGATGTTTCCGGTACGCGACGAGCGTAAACGTGTTGTTGCATTTGGAGGACGTATACTTCCGGGAACCAATGCCGATGGAATCGCAAAATATTTTAACAGTCCAGAAAGCCTGATCTTTACTAAGAGCAAGCTATTGTTTGGTTTGGACGAAGCCAGACAGCGAATTCGAGAGACGGAGACCGTCGTCGTCGTCGAAGGGTACACTGATTGCATTACCGCTCATCAGTTTGGTGTGAAGAATGTTGTTGCGACATTGGGTACTGCTCTGACAGAGACTCACGTTTCGTTTTTGAAGCGATTGTCCCGAAAAGTCGTATTAGTGTTTGATGGAGACAATGCGGGACAAAAGGCGGCCGAGCGATCTTTAACGAAATTTCTTTCACAGGAAGTCGATTTACGAATTTTAACGCTGCCTGCGGGGAAAGATCCCGCTGAATTTCTGGAAGAACAGGGGGCAGAGAAATTGAAGACCCTGATTGATCAAGCTCCCGAGGCCTGGAGCTTCAAATTAAATGTTTGTCTACAAAAGTTTGGACTGGAGTCTATTGATGGTCAGCACCGTATTTTAGAAGAAATGCTTGAGCTCCTGGCGGCAAGCCCCAATCTAACCGGTAAAATTCGTGAAGACATTATATTAAGAAAGTTAGCAGATCGACTGGGTTTACATGAAGAAGTTGTCCGAAAACGACTAAGTGAGGTAAAACGAAAATCAAATCTGAATTCAAAAAAATTCACCTCAAACGAATCCCGCTCGATTCCGGATACAAATAATGAGCCAGGTGTCAACCTGGAACCAGATCAGAATACATCGAAAGACAATCAACTTGAGAGCGAACTTCTTGAAATTATCTTTGTATACCCCGAATGTGTTCCCCAAATTCATCAGCATATCTCTCCTGCCAACCTGAAAATCGCCAGTCTGCGATTTCTATATCAGTTAAGCATCGATTTAACTGAAGAGGGAATTCTTCCCGTTCTGGATCGGATTCTGGATCGAATTGATGATCCTGAGTTAACGCAGCTGGTTGTGAAAATTGATACACAGGCACAAGAAAAAGCAATTCATCAAAAACTTCATTCCAGTCCACAACCACATGAAGGAATCCCTCATTTTTTGAAGCATTCCATCAAGAATCTGCAATGGCGCGATGAGCGAGAACATCATGAACAGACTAAAGGCCTTTTATTTCAAAATACCCAGAACGAAAGTTTGAATTCTGATGCGAAAGAATTATTGAAGAAAGCATCTGAATTCCACCAGAAACGACATAAGAATAACTCCATTGAGACCCATTAACTTTGACAGATTGGGAGAAGCAACGTGCACCGACTCGACGCCCGATTGAATGAACTCATCGAAAACGGCAAAAAACAGGGATATCTTACTTATGATCAAGTTAGCACTTATCTTCCTGATGAAGCGCTGAATCCTGAAAAACTTGATAACCTGTTGCTTACGATCGAGGAAATTGAATTAGATATTATTCCCGATCAGGTGATTACCGTTTTAAAACCGGAAAAACCAAAAGGCACTCGCTCTCGATCATCCGATGATCTTTCTCGTCGGATTGATGATCCCGTGCGTATGTATCTGACACAGATGGGCGAAATTCCTCTTCTGACGCGCGAAGAAGAAATTCGTCTTGCCAAAAAGATTGAAATCACACGTCGTCGTTTTCGCCGTGAGTTATTGAGCAGTGATTACGCGATGCGACAAGCGATAGAAATTCTGGATAAAGTCCATAAAACCGAATTACCTTTTGATAGAACAATTAAAGTTTCTGTCACAGAAGGTCTCGAAAAGAACCAGATTCTGGGTCGCATGCCCCATAATTTGAAGACTCTGGAATATCTCTGTAATAAAAATACAAGTGATTTTCAGAAGTTTATCGATCAGGATCTCTCGAAGACAGAGCGTCGGGAAGCTTTTGCATCTCTGCAAAAGCGACGTCGAAAAATGGCGACGTTGATTGAAGAGTTGAGTTTGCGAACACAGCGTCTGCAAATTGGTATGAAGCGTCTTGAGCAGATTTCTCAGCGCATGACGGAACTGGAAGACCAGATTCGTGACATGGGTGATCTGCGAGTGAAGAATTCCAAGGATGACCGGTCCAATCTCGAACGGGAATTGCAAGATCTGGTTTCTATGACCATGGAAACTCCAGAAACACTTCGTGAACGAATTAAAGCTGTGAAACAACGCTATCTCGATTACGAAACGGCAATGCGTGAGCTTTCCGGTGGTAATCTGAGACTGGTTGTTTCCATTGCGAAAAAATATCGCAACCGTGGTCTGAGCTTCCTTGATCTGATTCAGGAAGGAAACACAGGTTTAATGCGTGCTGTTGATAAATATGAGTATCGACGCGGTTACAAGTTTTCGACATACGCCACCTGGTGGATTCGTCAGGCCATTACGCGGGCGATTGCAGACCAGGCACGAACCATTCGTATTCCTGTACATATGATTGAGACCATGTCCAAACTAAGTAAAGTCAGCAAACAGCTGCTGCAGGAAAAAGGTCGTGAGCCAACCATGGAAGAGACGGCAGAAGTGGCCGGCATCAGTCTGGAAGAAACCCGCCGCGTACTCAAAATTTCGCGACATCCGATCAGTCTGGATCGTCCCGTCGGCGAAAGTGAAGACAGCTACTTTGGTGATTTCATCGAAGACTCAGATTCGGACAGCCCGGTCAATTCTGCCAGCCAGGAGATGCTGAAAGACAAAATTGATCACGTTCTGAAAACCCTGACATATCGTGAGAGAGAGATCATCAAACTGCGGTTTGGTCTGGGCGATGGATACACCTACACGCTGGAAGAAGTCGGTCGGATCTTCAAAGTGACCCGCGAACGTGTCCGCCAGATCGAAGCCAAGGCGGTACGCAAATTGCAACATCCGGTTCGCAGTAAACAACTGCAGGGCTTTATAGAAGGTCTGGTCCCCGACTGGGGCCAGGCGGAAGAGCCGAAGAGGAATCCGCGGATACAACGGCCTCAGCCAGTATCTGAATTCACAACGCCGATCAGTTTTGATCGGCGTTTTTTTTTTGCTGCAGGGCATGATATGCTCGAAAGCAATGCTCTTTGCAGCAGGGAAAGCGAAGATCTGACAGTTTTCTGCCGTATGTCTGGCTATTTGCTGTCGAAAACTTTATAACAAACTAAACGCATCGAGCCAGAAGGTTTCCAGAGCCTGAGGCGACTTTTCAAAGCGATTCCGGAGTTCTTTAACATGTCAACAACTGCTGCCAGTTTGAAAGCCTTACATCATCTCTATTTGAGAATGCATGATGTGAACCTGAAATTGGAACAAGGCCCCAAACGGATCAAGCTGAAAGAACAGTTTGCACAAAAGCAGGAAGAGCACCTCAAAACCGTCCAGGAGCAGATTACCCAGTTAAAGAAACAGGTCCAGCAGAAGAATCTCGACTTACAGTCGAATGAAGCCAAAATTCTGGATCTGAAGGGAAAACTCAATACGGCCTCTTCCAACAAAGAGTTTGACATTATTAAAGGGCAGATCGCCGCTGACCAGATGGCAAACAGCGTACTGGAAGATGAAATCCTCGAACTGATGGATAAAATCGACGCGAAAGATCAGGAAGCGAAAGACTGGGAAGCGAAAATCAAAACCGCTTACGCAGATGCCAAAAAAGTCGAACAGGACTTTGAATCTGCCAAAGCATCGCTCGATGAAGAAATCAAGGAATGCCAGGCAGCGATCACCGATGCCGAGCAGATTATCCCCGCTGATCTCAAAGTTCAGTTTCCACGTCTGACTCGCTCTCACGGTGCAGGTGCACTGGCAAATGTGGCAGGCAAGTTCTGCTCTGCCTGTAATGTCATGATCGAGCCTCAGCTGCGGGTCGAGCTGAATTCTGGTCGGCTGGTGTTCTGTAAGTCCTGCGGACGTCTGCTCTATATGGATGAAACCCTGGAGTAAGACGCAGGTAAGACGATTGGATCACGCAGGACAAGGTGTGTGTTCTCTTCTGGCTTATTGAGCCGCCTGTCCGAGTAACGCGAGCACTCCCAGGCCATAAAACGTATATTCCACATCGGCCTGTTCGTCCCAGCTGGCACCGCGAAACCTACCGGTGGGAAACTCGAGCCATTCAGTCATGAATTTCCTGATCTGATTTTCATCGATCAAAGATGCCAGTTCCAGGTCTTGTACAGTCAATAACCCTGTAAACGTTGATAAACCATCAGCAAAAGGGATCCGTGTATTTGCCTGAAAGCCACCTTCAGAACTTTTCACCTGATTCAGAAAGTCTCGAACATCATTTTTAAGCTCGTTATCCATCGCATTCAGGATGACTAATGTAGCCACCGCCGCAGCAGTCGGGTTCGTGCCACTCCGTTTCATGGGTGAAATTTCTACGAAACCGCAAACAACGCGCTGTCGATCATATAAAAACTGGATCAATTTATTTGAGTCGGGAATTGCAAGTCCTACCATCTGGTAAATTAAAACGACCAGGAATGTATGGTATGTACTTCCCAAGGCACCTTGTTCCGATTTTGCATAACCGCCATCGTCTGTTCTTAAAAGTTCCAGATTTTGGGCAATTTGGGTGTTCCAGTCATCAGATTCTGAAATCAGCAGGTCTTCTCCACCTGATGTTTGGATGATCAGTGCACAATACAACCAACTAAGAAGATCGATGGTTGACAATTTTTTAATTGAGAATTGTTTGAGAAACCGACTGATTGTAACACATTCCTGTTGTTCTACTCCTCCTGAAATTCCCAGACTACGAACGGCAAATCCGGTGTAGTAAAGATCAGAGTCTCCTTCCCTGCCCGAAAATCCACCGTCGGCCTGTTGTTGAGACAGGATAAAGTTGCGATGTTTTTTCAACGAGTCTAGCGGTAGATTTTCCAGCCCCGCTGCCAGTCGCAAGGCTAATTTGACTAAATACGGTTCATTACTCATAGAAATCGAATGCCATTTCCCTTTCCAAAAGGGGGTGAGACTGGAATTGAATCCACAATTTTGTGCGACTATTTTCTAAATTGTGAAATTTTCTTGTCGGAAAGGCCAAATTCGTCTTCCGTCGGATTTGAATTTAGAATATGTTCCCGCTCAACATCTCTTAAACTCAAAGAATCAACCTCTCTCTGAATCATGAATGGAGTCTTCCTTTCGGGAATATCTTTCATTTTGGTTCAAAAACGGTTCAGCCTGATCTCAAGGTTGACCAATCGATTCTTCCGGGTAACAACTCACATTAAAAATAATCTGGTAACTAATCAAATAAAAGCAGTGCGTTTCCGTCAAAAATCGCATTTTTAACGGTTCGTGAACAACCTGTCCAACAAAATTCGACCAATTTTTATCTAACGATAGAAGTGTGATGATCAACAACCTCTCTCATGATTATTACAAACTGGTCAAATAAAATCCCTGAAACAATTAATTTTTAAAAGCGGTTCAATAACAGCGCATTATATCACAGCGTCTGCCATTCTGCAGTCGGTGTGCAGTTCTGTTATTGGATACTTATATGATGACTAAATACGTTTTGACTGATCGAGTCTCTGGAGCAGTCTCCCAGGCTCATTATTAAACATGGAAGATGACTGGTTAAGCCCATCTCATGAATTTTCCTGAACTTATTGTCATAGATAAAAACGATTTCATGACAGATCAAAATAAAACAGTGCGGGACGATAACGCCAAATTGCACTTAGAGTGCATAACCGAGGTGAAACAGATGCCTGTGTCGACATCAAGCTATTCTGGACGATTTATGAAAATTGCCTTTCGCCTGATTGCAGGTGTGATTGTTCTGGCGATATCCGCCATGTCAGGAACATTGTTGGCCGAAGAGCAGGAATTTTCGACAATCATTGCCGACGGTTCAGATACTTCAAGTACGCTTGATGGAATATCATCGGTCATACCCGGTAATGGCATGGGAACTTTATTTCGTGCAGGTCACCAGGCAGGTAAAACAGTAGGTCTGAATGAATCCATTTCGCATCTGGAAGCAATGCCTTATCTGTTCACTTACACAAAAAATCCCGATAATGCAGCCATGTTGTTTGGAAATTTTCGTCTGTTTCGAACGAATCGCGGTCACCTGGGTGGTAGTGCCGGTATTGCTCATCGGTTTTTCAATTATGATAAAGATCGAATTTTTGGTTTTGGTTTTTACTATGATCGTGACAGCTCAACCACCAAAGTGTTCCAGCAACTGGTTCTGAATGTGGAAACAATGGGACGCAACTGGGATGCAAATGGAAACTTTTATCTCCCTTTTGGAACCCGTCAAAAACAGCTCGAACTTACGTTTAACGAAGGTAGTCAACGATTTTCGGGTTTTAATGTTTTATTTGACCAGACGCGAACTCTTGGAACCGCAATGCGTGGTTTTGACGCCGAATTTGGAGTCCCGGTCTGGGGACCACTGGCTCAAAAACACGAAATGCGTGCTTATGTAGGAACTTATAATTTTCAGGCAACAGGAAGTAAAGATGTCTGGGGATGGCGTGGTCGCTTACAGGCTAATCCACTTGCGAATGTTTTGACGGAATTGAGTCTGACTAGTGATGATACCTTTAATACGAATGTCTTTTTTAATATCACATGGACATTCTCTGGTCGTCCTGAGTGGAATAAAATGGAAAAATCGACTCAGATGTACCGTATGGCAGAACGGGTCAGAAGAAATTACAACGTGGTTGTTGAACAACGCGATGTAGTAGATTTCGGAATAGTGGCCATCAACCCCGCAACAGGACTGCCCTGGACGATCTCTCATGTGGATTCCATGGCAGGAATTGGAGGTACCGGAGCGGTACTTGATCCTTATCAGACGATTCCCGATGCGCAAGCCGGGCCAGATCGAGATATTATCTTCACACATGCGGGAAGTGAATATAACAATGTTGCACCGATCGTGCTTGCCTCCGGAGACCGCATTCTGGGTGAAGGGCAGGGAATCGATCACTTTATCGATATTCAGGGATTTGGTTCAAAATTACTGCCGAATTCGCCCGCGTTTGGAAATCCCAGTTTCATACGACCTACATTTAACAGCACCGTTGGTGATGGTGTGATTCTTGCATCAGATAGTGAGTTTTCCGGTTTCATCCTGAATACTCCGACAGGCCGCGGAATTGTGGGTTCTGGTGTTTCGGGAACTACAGTCAACAATGTTGATGTGAATAACGCCGTCGGCGAAGGTATTTTCCTGGGAAGTACGACGGGTTCTCTTTCATTCGAATCGACTAATGTAACAAACTCTGCCGGTAATGCCTTTGTCGTCGATGGTGGTGACCCTTTTGTGAGTTATGTAGGAACAATTACGAACACAGGTGCAGGCCGCGCAGTTTTGATTCAAAATACCACGGGCGGATCCGTAAATATGACGGATTCGACGATTACGGATACTGCTGGCCAGGGTGTTTTGATCAGCAACATCGCAGGTGGTGCAGTTTTGGATAATTTGACAATTACAGGAAGCACTAATGAAGGGGTTCATGTCACCGGTGGTACAGCAAATGCAATTGTGACGATCAGAAATACAGGACAGGCAGCAACGGTCATCGATTCAGCAACCGATGCCAGCGTTTTTGTGGAAGACTTTGCTGGAATATTCCAGATGGAAGATGTCAATATCCTGAATAGAAATGGTTCCGGTTTTCTGGTAGAGAACCTGTCGGGCGCAATCTCAGTGGTCGGAAATACTACGATAACAGATGGAGCTTCCGCTGCAACGGACCATGGTATTGATGTCAATAATTCATCCGGCGGGATCCTGTTTGGCGGGAGTCTCGGAATTACTGGTAGTGCAGGTGAGGGGATCTCCTTTAATGCAGGGGGTAATACAGGTGCCTTCGGTGTGATCGGTACGACAACCATTTCCGGCACAACAAATGAAGCCTTCATTGTCTTTAATGATAGCCCTATAATCAGCATGGGCGATACAGTTCTCTCCAATGCCAGCACGACAAATTCTGTTCTCTTGATTGATAATGCGGGACAGGGTGGTACTGCCGGGTCAGTGACATTTGCCAATACGACTGTTACGGGAACAGCAGCAACAACCGTTCCGACAGTGCTGATTCAGAATACAACGTCTAATGTTAATTTCAATTCACTGGATGTTACCGCGACCAGTGCTGCATTTCCTGTTGTGGCACCAGGCGTGTTCGTAACAAATAATCCCGGTAATGTGAATTTCGGTGATTTAAATATTACGGCAACAGACAATCTGGGATTGATAGCGAATGAGAACACAGGCATCCTCAGTTCCTCAGGTGGTATCATCACCGTGACTGGTGCTGCTGCAATTGATATTGAAGATACGAGTGTCGCAATGACACTGACATCGGTCACTGCAGGGCCGACAAATGGCCCCGACCTGAATACCGTTCCTAGTGCAGCTGATGGTGCTTTCTTTTTGAATAGTGCCGGTATTCGACTGGTCCGCACACCGGGATTATTTTCCATTACCGGTGACGGCTCTACCATCGACAGCGGCGGTATCATAACTTCTGCGACACATGGTGTCTGGCTGGAAGACATCGACCGTGCCAATATCGACGGGCTGGAAATTCAAATACCGACAGTCTCTGGTATCGAATGGCATGAAACGTCGGTTGTCGATGTGTCTGTTGTCAACCTGACTCGAGTGCGTGTTGAAGATTCCGCAGGGGACGGTATTCGAATTGTCAATGGTCGGTCATTCCAGATTTCCGATTCAGAATTACTGGATAATGGTACCGATGCAACAGAGCATTCAATTGATTACACAGCAAATATCGAATTAGATGATACTGATGACGATACGTTCTCCATCACGATTCAGGACAACACCATTACAGATGATAGTGCTGATGCAATACGTTTTCAGTCGGGTGCTCTGCTTGATGATTCATTGTTGACCGTAATAATGGAGCGAAACAGCGTTACGAACAGTATTTCCGGCACTGCTGGACTGAGTGTGACCTGGGAAGGACCGATGGATATCACTGTTAATGACGCAAACCAGTTTATCGGAACTGGTGCGACAGACAATCAGGGGATTCTCATTGATGCCACAAGTAGTGATCTGGCAGACTTGATGACGCTGCGTGTGACCAATAATAACAACTTTGTAATCGCTGGTACAAACAGTGAAGGGATTCAGGTTTCAACAGAAGGACCGTCCAATATCTTTATCGCCAACAATACTGATCAAGGTATTGTAATGGCTGGATTCGGTTCAGTTGGTCTTCGATTTCTGGACTTAGCTGCTAATTCGAATGTACAAATCGATTCTAACATTATCAATATGACAAGTTCTGCAAGCGCTGGTGTTTTCTTTGATCTGATTGATGCTACCAATTCCTCGGTGATCATCGATAACAACCTTATCGGACTGTTCGATGGCGACTTATTCATCGAACAGGCTGTTGGATTCAACGCTATGACAAATGGACCATTGTCGTTGGGTACCGGTATCAATAACGTGGTCCAGGTGAATACTGTCGGAAATAATAACAGCTTTTTGCTCTTCAATTCTGGTGGAGGTACATTTGATGGCCAAATCAGCCTGAATGGATTCCTGCTACCATAACTATAAATAATGTTTTGTTTTAAATAACACTCAATTGTGTTTTGCTCTAAATATTTCAAGGTTTAATCGATGAGTTGCACATCCTGGAAAGTAAGAATGATTACTCCATTCAGACTGAGTGCACTGTTGGTACTGCTGTGCTCAACCGGATTACAGGCGGGTGAGAAACATTTTGCAGCAGCCAATGACGGCGCGCAGGAATATGTCATTCATGGTGATGCAAATGCTATGGATGGTGAATATGCTGGTGATCCGAATTTTTTCTCTGGTGTATCCGAGTATTCGAGACAAATGGTTCGCAAATTACCTGTAGATCGTGGATGGACCTATGATTCTCCCATCGATAAATCGATCAAAAACATGTTCCAGACATCCAGACTGAAATTAGAATATTTACACTGGTCCCTGGAAGGGCCAGACAATATTCTGTTGAGTGCACCAATTCTCGGGGACCCTTCACCAACAACGCCAACAGCGGTCTTCGATCGCGCAACCGGCATCTCACGGGGAAATGGCGTTGCTATAGCTTTGACCGATCGAACTATGGATACCAATGGAATGCGTGGCGTTCTCGAATTTCCATTAACCGAAGGCAGTATCGAATGGAATGTATGGGGTATTTTCAGAAATGAAACAAGCCGGCCAACGGATGCTATTTTTGCGACACGAGTCAATTCTGATCCGACTGACGACCTGGTCGTTATAACAAATTTCAATATCAATAATGAGCCGGCAACAAACACGAACGTGTATGATACCAGCTTCTCTGTCAACTTAAATACAGAAATGGTCGGGACGGGAGTCAATTACGTATTAGATCCATTTCTGCCAGGTGATGGTTTTCGCATGCGACCTCTGTTTGGATTTCGTTTTATCAGTCTGCGAGAAAACATGAGCCAGGTTGGTGTTGATTCAGGTGGTGGAATTGGAACACCCCGTACAACAACGATTGCCTCTAAAGTAGAAAACCGTGTGTTTGGACCATCAATCGGTGCACGTGCGGAATATACCAACCGTCGCTTCACAATTGGTGCTGAACCCAAGTTTACATTTGGCTTTAATCGAAATACCAATCAGGTAGCCACCGAACAATTGTTTCTGGCGACTGATCCCCGCATTGCTTCTGTCGAGAAAAACAACGAATTTTCTCCAACGTTTCAGCTCTCTGTCTACGCAAAAGTGCATGTGAACGAGCATATGCGCTGTTTCGTAGGATATGATTATCTGTTTATCGGCCAGATCTCACGCGCCTTCAACATCATTGATTACAATGAAGACCGCACGGCATCAAATCCTGCGGTAGGTACTAAAGTTCGTGAAGAGAATTCTGACTTTACCACAGACGGGATAACAGCTGGAATCGAGTTTATCTGGTAAAAACCCGACTTTAAGAACTTCTCGATACAGTGAAACTGGTATGCCGTTTTTCGGGCTTTTTGAGACGGTAAGGTTGGCTCCTGGCAAATTTCTGATAAGTTTCATCTGCCAGAACTGGATCCATTTCGCCTGCGTGTGCCTGTAGCAGGAAGCGAAACATCAACGGGGCCTTGCGTGTTGTTATTAATGGGCCATGCATACAAGGTGAGGCTCCCATCCAGCCATCTTCACGCACATGCCACGAGACGGCATCGTCTGCTGCTGATATTGGATTCGTCGGATGGTTGAAATAGGTAATGCCTTCTGTAATGTCTGGTAAAACAGGGCCTGAATAATCCATCCACTCTGCTGGCTTTCCAAAGATATTTTTCTCGCCAGCCTGTTTGCGGCTGTTTATGAGCTTGCCTGCTCCGAAGTAGCTCGAAATTGATTTTGCAACACGGACTGCCAGAAAACCAAAATTCGTTTTTTGAAATTCCAGTGATTCAGCAGTCGGATAAAACGTAGATTGCAATTCCAGATAAAGTTCATCCTTTGCATTGGTTCTGATGGCTGCGATCAATTCTTGTCGCAGTAACGGTTGGGGATCATGTCCATCAAACCACTCCAGTTCGACAGCCAGAATGGCTTCGTTTTCGTTCTCGTCTATAGAGAGCCAGCGCGTCTGAGTGATTTTGGCTTCGGTATTCTCGGACCAGAAATCAATGCCCAGCACCTGATGATGAGCAAACCAGATGGAACGATGGTGATCATGGTTTGGAGCGCCTGGATGTCCGATGCGTGTTAAAGGAACTCCTGTGGGCCCGGTGAGAGGGTAAAAGAACGGACGCGAGTACCTGGGGTCGTGATGCCAGCGGAGCCGTTCTTTGCCTTTAATGCGGAACGAAAATTGAAAATCGGGAAGCGGAATGATTTCACATTGAGGAAAAAGTGGACTCATACAGATATTCCTCCTGACCTGTTAAACATGCTGCAGTACTGAAATCGATTCATAAAATACAACATATGTTCGAGGGTAAGCAATGTATCGTTCAAGTCAAATCATGGGGAAGACCATCGACAACAGGATCGTCATTGCCATACTGATACAGCCTAATACGATGAGTAAAGGTGTCCACGATTTTAATGCTTCTGTTTCTGTTAAACCACTCATCTTACAGAAGATCCAGAAACCACTATCGTTCATCCAGGAACCAATCAACGAGCCTGCACCAATTGCTGTTGCCAGATAAACAGGGTCAAACCCCAGCATTTCAGGACTGATTTGCATTGCTGCCAACATGGCTGACGTTGTAATCATGGCCACTGTGCTGGAACCTTGAGCTATCTTTAGTAATGCAGCAATTCCAAATCCGAGAAACAGAAAACTGAGCCCGGTTTCATCAGCGCTGGAGCTACCGAAACGTTCTTTGATTGCCGGTCCCAGTTGAGCGACGGTCAACATTTTGCCGAAGGCACCTCCGCCGGCTGTGATCAGAATAATCACGCCACCACTCATGAGTGCATTTTCAACAGTGGATCCTAATTTGAGCAGTGTCATTTTTCGCTGATAATACAAGATTCCCAGAGAGATCGCTGTTGCCACTAATAATGCGAAGTTGGCGTCTCCGATGACCGATGTGAAGGGGCTTATTTTTCCCAACAGCCCTTGCGGGCCCACTCCACTGGCGATCATGGAACTGACCAGTGTATTCATGGTAATCAATAATACGGGTAAGACGATCGGAGTGAGAGAAACAGCAAGTGAAGGCAATTCATGTTCTTCTAATGGATCGGGGTCTTTGTGTTCGGCGATCTCTCGCATGGGAATATTCATTTTGCGATTCAAGAGCATAGCAAAGAAGATGCCACCAAATGCAGCCGGTAAAGCGACCAGTGCTCCGACAAAGATCATTTTCCCCAGATCGATTTCCAGATTAGCGGCCATTGATAAAGGCCCAGGGGTGGGAGGGACGAGTGTGTGTGTGATGGCACCCCCGGCGGCGATTGCCATGATATATAACAGATAATTTTTTTTGGTGCTCTGGTAGAGAGAGCGTGCCAGGGGAATGAGTAAATAAAAGACCGTGTCAAAAAAAACGGGAACTGCTAAAACGAAGCCACTGCCCATAAGTGCAAAGGATGCATTTTTTTCACCCAGTACTTTCAGGAACGTTCTGACGATTCGGTCAGCAGCACCGCTGTCCATCATACAGATTCCGATGATTGCGGCCAAAGCGATGACAATTCCAATGCCGGAAACAGAATCACCAAATGCAATGGCAACGCGCTTAATGCGATTGATTCCATCTGCAGACTCTGGAGCAAGCAGGCTGACGACCATCGCGGCTGTGATTAATGCCAGAAATGCATTGATCTTCAGGAAGATGATCATGCCGATAACAATTGCGATGCCGATGCCTAATATCACAAAAGGATAGTTTTCCAACATAATCGCTTCTCCGGAAGAATCTCAGGTGAATTATTCTAGTGGCTATGAGCATTACATAGAATTACTCAAGACGCAAGCGAATGCTTAACAGAAAAATCGCCTTATTGAATTCTAATCAAGATTAAAAAGGACGCACTTTCGCTCGAAGTCTGCTTTTTGTACGATGGAGATGTTTTGATTACCTGCTTCTCAGTTGATAAGGATTTACTGGCTATGTCAGTCTCTCTCGCTACTTTAAGAATTCATGTTTTGGTTTTTCTCAGTTCATTGATTTTCGTGGCGAACTCAGGAGACTCCCTGTTTGCAGATGTCTCCACTGCTGACGCAAAACAGGCAATGAAAAAAGCGACGCACTTTTTTACCAGTCAAGTTGCGTCCAATGGAGGTTATCTCTGGAAGTACAGCGAAGATTTATCCAGGCGAGAGGGAGAAGGGAAGGCAACCGATTCCATGATTTGGGTGCAACCTCCAGGAACCCCTACAGTAGGTGAAGCGTTTTTGACGGCGTATCAAAAAACAGGGGAGCCTTATTTATTAGAGGCCGCCAAAGGAGCGGCAAAAGCATTGATCGAGGGGCAACTCAAATCGGGTGGCTGGTCATATTACATTGATTTCAAAGATCGTCAGCGTTTCCAGTATCGTATTGATGGTGGCGGTGCCAAAGCGAGAAATCGAACTACATTTGACGACAATAAATCCCAGTCTGCACTGCGGTTTTTAATTCTGCTGGACCAGGAACTGAAATTTAAGGATCGATCGCTTCACGCGGCCGTAATGTACGCGTTGAACGCGTTTCTAAAGGCACAATATCCCAATGGAGGTTGGCCACAACAGTATTCTCAATTTCCCAACCCTGAAGAATATCCCATTCTCAAAGCCAACTATCCTGCAACCTGGCCCAGAGAGTTTCCCAAAAAGAATTACACGAAGTATTACACATTTAACGACAAAGCCATCGAAGACTTAGTCAATCTGATGTTCCTGGCCAGTCATGTTTACAAAGATCCTCGTTTTAGCAAGGCGGCACTCAAAGCGGGAGATTTCATTATTCTCGCACAAATGCCAGAACCACAGCCTGCCTGGGCGCAACAATATAATCAAAAAATGCAACCCGCCTGGGCACGTAAATTTGAGCCACCGGCGATCACGGGTGGTGAGTCACAGGGCGTCATTAAAACACTGATGCAAATTTATATTTACTCAGGAGAGAAAAAATACCTGAAACCGATTCCTGTTGCACTTGCTTATTTGCAAAAGTCAGAATTACCGGGAGGAAAACTAGCCCGTTTTTATGAACTGAAAACAAATCGTCCTTTATATTTTACAAAACAGTATCAACTGACATATAAGTCGGACGACGTACCGACACATTATGGATTTGTTGTGAATTCGAAATTGAATCAACTGGAGAGTCGTTATCGTAAACTTTTGAAGGCCTCTCCTGAAAAACTGGCATCCATGCGCTTTCCTAACCGCAATGTTCGCTTAACGCCCTCCTTAACGGCAAAGACAAAATCTGTGATTGAGGGTTTAGATCCACGTGGTGCGTGGTTGAAACAAGGGGAGATACGTTCTGCCAGATTAGATAATGTTCCGATTATCGAGACACGTGTTTTTGTGAATAATCTGACCACGCTTGCCAACTTCGTTGCCGCGAAGCAACGAGATTAATGCGAACAGCAGTTACGCGTTTTCCGCGATCGTCTGCATGCGTTCGAGGCCTCGCTTTGCAACATCCAATGGATCCTGCTGCCAGAGATCTTCACGAAACAATTCGAGCGAAATCCAGCTTTGATAGCCGATTTGTTTTAAGAGTTGACAGTAATGTGTCAAGTCAAGATGTCCGTCTCCGGGCAAAACGCGGTCCGGGTCCATCTGTTCTTCCCGTGGAATTGTATCGACGGCATCATTGAAGTGAGAGATCGCAATTTGTTCCGGTTTGAGTTTTGCAATTGTGTCGATGGAACCACCACCGCGGAAAACATGAAACGGATCAAGTACGAGCGTTGCTTGTGGATGATCGGATTTCTCAACAATTCTCAAGGCGTCCTCAATTTTGGTGACATCTTCGACGAACCCGAGAAATTCGACAGCGGGTTTTGCACCAGATTCGATGCCTGCCTCCAGCAATTCCCGATAGCGCTGGGCACCTAGATCATAGTCTGGTTTTTCAAAATGCGGACAAGCGATTACATAATCAGCTCCCAGCCTGGAAGCGAGCATGATGCGTTCCCGACAACGCTTCAGCACGGTCGGGTATTCTGCAGTCGAAGCTGACCACCAGTCCCGCAACATGATCATCGTCGGGATTTTCAAACCTGATTCCTGAATCGCATCCGTGAGACGTTCCAGTTGCTCTCCTCGTGCGAGAAATTCTTCTACCTCATCAAACCAGAGTTCAAGACCTTCGTAGCCTGCTTCTGCTGTGATCCGGATTTTGTCAAGAAGGGGCGTGGTTCGAATTGTACTGGCATTCAGGCTGTAACGGAAAGAACTCATGCAGATGCTCCTTCATAGGAAAATTGAGCAGAAATAGCCATGTTTTGGGGATGCAATGACGTAATAACAGGTGGCAGCGTTCGCATTCAATAGTGGATTCTCGCCGACGGATGTTGTCAAATACATTTTGCATGAAATACCTGCAATGATCAACTCACTCTCTGTTAGTAAATGTTCCTCGACTCTGCTCGCTAAATTAGTCACAATAGGTGTGTCGGTCCCGCAACAAACAAAAACAGCTTCTTGATTCAATCAGGACTTTACAAGGTATCGTCTTTCATTTGAGAAGAAAATCCTATGAAAAACAGTATTTATGACCCAGTCATTTATGTGGTTGCAATAGCCAGTATGATGGTCTGTGGTTGCGGTACAGATTCAACCTCGTCGTCAGAAAAAACTGCTGAATCCGGGATCGTTGTCACAAGTGAGAAATCTGTTTCCAGGAACAGTTCAAGCGTTCCCGTCAAAAACAAGGTCATCAGGGAACAGGCTGATAAATCAGAGACAGCCGCTGAAAGCCATTCTGGTCGCGAAAAAAAAACGTTAGTCGAGACTGATGAACCATCTCTAAAAACGACTTATCGGCCCAGTGATGTCAGACCAGTTCATAATAATCAACGTCTGGCTTTGTTAGGAATTCATTGTTATGAATCGCCACGGCTCAAGCTTTATACAGACATTGATCCTCAGGTAGCGATGAAGTTACCGGGCATCGTCGATCAGGCATATCTGGCGCTCGAAAAATATTTTGGCGCATTACCACCTGATCGCGAGGGGACTGAATTTCAGGTGACCGGTTATATCATGCAGAATCGAGAACGATTCAAAAAAGCGGGTGTGATACTTGAATCGTTGCCGGCAATTGTCAATGGTCGTCACCACAAAGCACAATTCTGGATGGATTATCAAAGTGAAAACTATTATCTGCGACATTTAATGCTGCATGAGTACACGCATTGCTTCAGCATGATCATGGAAAATATTGGTGCTCCCGTCTGGTATCTGGAGGGGATTGCTGAATCGATGGCGACACATACACTGGATAATGAAGGTAAATATCAGTTTAATGTGATGCCTCATAACAAAAATGACTTCGCCGGTTTAGGCAGAATTACGTTGATCCAGCAGGCGATTCAGACGGCTCCTCCCAAAACATTACTTGAAGTCATGCAGTTAGGGGCATCTGATTTTGTCGGCAATAATGAATCCTACGCCTGGGCCTGGGCATTATGTCAGTTCTTTGATAAGCACCCCCGTTATGCAAAATCGTTTCGGAAACTGTCGCGTCACATGCAGGGAACAGAATTTTCCAGCAAGATTCAACAAATCATTGCCAAAGATTATACAGAGATAGCCGATGCGTGGTTATTGTTTGCGGGTAATTTACAGCCCGGTTACGATTTTGAACGCGGAACGATCTCATTTCAACCGGGGTTACCAATCGATCGAGTGAATGGGTCTGCAAGTGCAATGATCGTCAGCGATCGTGGCTGGCAGTCGAGTGAGATCCATGTTGAAAAAGGGAGCACATATCATGTGGTCGCTGAAGGGATGTTTACTCTGGCTGAAAAACCAAAGCCGTGGGAGAGTACAGTAGAGGGTATTACTTTTCGTTATTTTAAAGGCCAGCCTTTAGGACGCTTAATGATGTTGTTCAGACCAGATCCCGATTCCAATAATTCGAAACGTCTTTCCATATTGAAGGAATATCCGCTGGGAGCAAATGCAACCTGGATGGCGCCCGTTTCGGGTACGGTCTATTTTCGTCTTAATGATGCATGGAATCAACTTGCTGATAACAAGGGTGATGTTAAGATTACGGTAACTCATAAATGAAGTCTTGAATTGCAGTCTGTTTCAGGGAATACAATTATTTATCAAGAACTAGAACATTTACAAGAAAACAGATGACAGGAACAACATAATGTCCGAGCGATCTCAAAATTACATTGATCTGCGAGATCTAACTTCGCGGAGAAAATTTTTCAATCAAGCATCAGCATCGCTACTGGCAGTCAGCGTGTCTCCAGCGCTTTCCGCAATGGCAGGAGAACCAAAGTCTGATACACCGAAAGGTCGCATCAAAAAAGCGGTGAAGTATCAGATGATTCTGGAAAAAATTTCAGTGATCGATAAATTTAAAATGTTGAAAGATTTGGGTTTTGACGGAACGGAAATCCATTATAAATCTCAGGTGAATCCAAAAGAAGTAAGCCGCGCTATTGAAGCGACGGGTGTGCAGGTGCATGGTTTTATTAATAGTAGCCGCGATGATCTGAAAGATTCGATTGATCAGTCAAAATATTACGGCGGCACAAGTGTGTTAATCGTGGCGGGACGCGTTGATCAAAAAAATCCGTATGACGTTGTTTACCAACAGCAGCAGGCAAAATTGCGCAAGCATCTTCCTTATGCAGAAAAACAGGGCATCAAACTGCTTGTTGAGAATGTGTGGAACAATTTTCTGTTGAGTCCATTGGAGATGGCACGTTTCATCGATGAATTAGAGAGCCCTGCAGCCGGAGTTTATTTCGATGTGGGAAATGTGGTTCGCTTTGGCTGGCCTGATCAATGGATTCGGGTTCTGGGTCCGCGGATTGTGAAACTGGACATCAAAGAATACAGTCGCAAAAAACAAAGAGACGAAGGCCTTTGGAAAGGTTTTAATGTCGAAATTAATGAGGGGGATTGCGACTGGCCTGCGGTACGTAAAGCGTTACTGGATATCGGGTATACTCAAGGCTGGGGAACAGCAGAAGTCAAAGGCGGTGATCGTCAAAGATTACAGGAGATTTCGGAACGTATGGATCGTGCTCTTGATCTTGCCTGATTCAGAGATGATAATAAAGGGTGACTGTCTGGAAGTAATTCCCTCAGGGTGGTCTCCTCTAGAAATCCTTCCTTTGGCGAACTCGATACAAAAGAGTTTCGCATTCCAGAGTTGATAATCAATCATATTTCTCAATGAAAGGTCTATTCCCATGAACCAGAAGATCTCTGATCAAAATCCGCTTCCCGGACGCCGCAAGTTTATGCAACAATCACTGGTGACATTGGCGACAACCGGAATGATTGTCAATCCTGCGTTAACAACGGGTGCCTTTGCAGCCAGTTCGGAACTGATCAAAGTGGGGCTCGTTGGTTGTGGTGGTCGTGGGACGGGGGCAGCAGCACAAACATTGCGCGCCGATCCCAATGTGGAACTGGTTGCCATGGCAGATGCGTTTAGTGACCAGCTGGAATCAAGTTTAAAGAATTTGAAAAAGACCGAGGTTCAGGATCGTGTGAAAGTGAATCCGGAACATAAGTTTGTCGGTTTTGATGCCTGTCAGAAATTGATCGACTCTGGTGTCGATTTAGTACTTCTGGCGACACCACCTCATTTTCGCCCTCAGCACTTAAAAGCCTGCATTGATGCCGGGAAACATGTTTTCTGTGAAAAACCGGTTGCCGTTGATGCACCCGGAATTCGTTCTGTTCTAAAGACAACTGCCGAAGCCAAGAAGAAAAACCTCACGATTGTTTCCGGACTGTGCTGGCGTTACGAAACCGGCATGCAGGAGATGGTCGACAAAATTCATAATGGCGGTATTGGCGAGATCGTTTCACTTCAGAGTATCCGCTACCTGGGTGGTGTTGCGAAAATGGCCAAGCGAAAACCAGAATGGTCAGACATGGAATATCAGATGCGAAACTGGTATTACAACACATGGCTCTCTGGCGATTTCAATACTGAACAATTTGTGCATGAACTGGATAAGCAGTCTTGGGTAATGGGTGAGTACCCAGTCAGCTGTCATAGTATTGGTGGCAGACAGACTCGTACTGGTGAAGAATATGGTCATATTTATGATCACTTCAGCACTGTTTATGAATATGCAAACGGCGCGAAGTTTCTCGCTACAACGCGCCATCAGCTGGGGTGTAGTTCCATGTTTGTTGATACTGTTTCCGGAACAGAAGGAACAGCGACATTGATGAAGTATAAGATCGAAGGTAAAAAGCCATGGAAAGGTGCTCGTCGTCGTACCAATATGCATCAACTGGAGCATAATGAAATGTATAAGGCCTTACGCAATGGCGAGTGCATTAACAACGGCGACTACATGGCAAACAGTTCCATGATGGGAATTATTGCCCGTATGTCTGCCTACACCGGTAAGACGCTTACCTGGGAACAGGCGATGAATTCGAAGGAAGATTTGTCTCCCGAGAAGTACGACATGACGATGTCTCTGCCGACTCCCCAGGTGGCCATGCCTGGAGTGACACCGTTTATTTAATCCGATTTTGAAAATAAGCTCTTTTTTAAATAGAACAACCGGCGTGTTTCACATTCCGGTTGTTTTTTATTGAATCTGAAAACAACATTGGTCAAACTAAATAAAAAAACTCTTCTTTATATTTTGGGAGGTACTGATGAAGTCGCATGTTTGTTCGCTATTGCTCTTTGGAGCGATGGTCTGTTTCGGTTTGCTTCTCCCGGGCTCACCTCTTTTGGCCAATGAGAAGTCAGCAAAGAAGAAATCAACAGAGACGAAACTGACTCTCTCTCGTGAAAAAAACATGTTATATATTCACGGCGATCATATTCCCGGCGGAAAAATACCGATTTACTATCTGGAAGCATATTGCCGTGCTGATTCAACCGATGCCGATTGGGTGAAACACACCGTGATCAAGCATGAAACACAGACGATTTCGATGAACAAAGACCATACGGTACTTAAACTGAAATGTACTGTTGCTGATGGCGTGACGGTACACCATACGATTACAGCCAGATCTGATGAAGTTGATTTTGAATTAGTGGCACACAATCCGACTCAACAGCGTTCCGAGGCACATTGGGCACAGCCTTGTATTCGAGTGGGAGACTTTACTGGCCTGGGTAAAGCAGCTACTGACGACAAATATGCTTACATTAAAAAGTCGTTTATCTTTCTGGATGGAAAACCAGCTATGATGCCGACGAAAAACTGGGCCATGAAAGCCCGCTATATCCCAGGACAAGTCTGGTGTCCGCCTGGTGTTCCTCGTACTGATGTGAATCCCAGACCGTTAAGTAAGAACGTTCCCAGCAATGGTTTAATTGGCTGTTACAGTGGTGACAATCGCTGGATCTTTGCAACTGCTTTCGAACCGTATCAGGAACTGTTTCAAGGTGTGATCCGCTGTCTGCATGCCGATTTTCGTCTGGGAGGCTTAAAGCCAGGCGAAACAAAAACAATTCGAGGAAAAGTGTATATCGTCCCGGCAGACATGGGGGCTCTTGTAAAACGTTACGAACGTGATTTTCCAGAGCATGTGAAGAAGAAATAAATGAAAGTTTCTTCAGTATCAGAACCAGATTAACAATGGTCAAACATGATTGTAGTCTGGTTGTGATCAGTGAATGTGGCAGAATTCTATTTCGAAACAGGCAGTTCCCATAACCTGACAGGATCATCCCTCCCTGCACTGACCAGCGTACTGCCATCCGGTGAAAAGACAACAGCGCTGATACCGCTTTTGTGTCCGCGCAGTGTCGTTTTCTCTTTCGCGGTGGCCACGTCCCACAGTTTCACGGTCTCGTCGCCGCTACCGGTGGCGAGTGTGTTGCCATCTGGCGAGAAGGCGAGGGAGTAAATCGATCCATTGTGTCCTTTGAGAGTTGCCAGCAGTTTTCTTGTTGCCAGGCTCCAGAGGCGCACCGTCCAGTCTCCACTACCTGTGGCAATGGTTTTGCCGTCGGGTGAGATTGCCAGGCTCAAGATTTCCTCATCGTGTCCGTTCATGCTGGCGAGTTCGGTACCGGTAGTGGCGTTCCAAAACTTCAATGTTCCGTCCCAACCTGCTGAGATAAGCGTTTGGCCGTCGGGTGTGTAAGCCAACGTCCAGACAGCATCTGTATGTCCTTTGAGGACAGTTCGTTCTTTACCGTTTGTCGAGTCCCAGATCCTGATTGTCTGATCGGCACTCCCGGTTGCAAACGTCTTACCGTCGGGTGAGAAGGCAACGGTTGTGACCTTGCTTTTGTGCCCAGGCAGGTCACCACGCAGCTTACCTGCCGCCATGTCCCACAAGAGAACTTTGGCGGTTCGTTGATAATTCTGACCGTCACCCTGTGCAAATTCACTGCCGCCAACATACGCCAGGAGTTTGCCATTTGGGGAGAAGGTCACTTCGCAACAGTTATTCCTGAACGCAGGCGGGGTCATTTTTTTTTCTTTGCTGTTTGAAGTGTCTAACAACTTCACCTTTCCGCTCCATGTTCCCAGAGCCAGTGTCTGGCCATCGGGTGAATAATCCAGTGAAAGAGCAGCACTTCGTCCCGTATAGTCAGTTAATATCTTTGTCTTGATGTCAGACTTCGCAATGGGTGTATCTGATTTGGGGTATTGGTTTGCATCCAGTGAAGCACTGACCAGCACACGATCATTGCGTGCAATGATATGTTTGTTGGCATATGCCGGATGCGCCCAGGTAACAGGGCCTTGTGCCCGATAGGCGGCCGTTGGTTCAACCAGCAACGTGCGGCCCGTTTCCTGATAACCGTTCTTTGTCAGCAGCGCCGAAATAAGCTGGCCTCGGTGATTGAAGAGAAACACCATGTTTCCATTAGGTGTCATGTGGGCATGCCCCCCAGGACTACTGCCTGCTACTTCGGTTGTTCTCCACACTTCGTCGCCTGAGTTTGCGTCCAGACAGCACAATCCACCGACGTTGTCGATGGAATAAAAATGGTTATCGTCAAGCATGATCGGTGTCGACATCGATGTGGTTGGTCTCGATCGTGTTCTCCAAACTAAGGATGCAGCGGGCTTTTTCGAATCCAGTTTCAGCATCCTGGAACCGCGGTTCCAGGCCATCACAAATAACAATCGATCTTTTCGAAGAATCGGCGTGGCCACAACCTGGGCGGCGTCAAAACTGGTCTTCCACTTCTCTTTCCAATAAACTTCTCCAGTAGTCGGATTGAGTGACACAATATTATCAGCAGTCCAGATGATGGCCTGTCGGCATCCGCCTTGGTTAACCACAATGGGTGCGCTGTAAGCGGGGTTATCGCTTAACGCTTTCCAACGTTCTTTACCACTGATGCGGTCGAAGGCGATCACACTTGCTTCAGGCTGGCCGCCGATGCATACAATCAGCAGGTCTCCCTCAATCAGCGGTGCCACACTGACTCCATATCTTGGAAGTTTTGCCTTATATTCCTTTGCCAGATCTTTCTGCCAGAACAGTTTTCCCGTGGCAGCATCAAGACAACAAAGATCACCCTGAGTGCCGAGTGTGTAGACTTTACCGTCATAGACCGTGGGTGATGCGCGTGGGCCGTTTCCGTATTCCATGTATTCGTAGTCAACGGGATATGAGTGTGTCCAAACTGGTTTGCCCGTCGCCTCTTCGAAACACAACACACGCTCTAATTCTGGTTTGAATACCTGGTCGGTAACGAATACACGTCCTTCTGCTACAACCGGTCCCGAGTAGCCGCGACCAATCTTTGCCCGCCAACGAACTTTCAGTCCACTGCGTGGAACGGTTTTGATGATTCCAGTCTCTCGCCATACACCATCACGACTTGCTCCCCGCCACTGTGGCCAGTCAGCTGCATGCAAGCCCGGGGAGAGCAGAGCGAAGATTGATGAGCAGATCAGAGTGATCCGGGGGATGTAAAAAGAATTGATCGTCATCATACCAACAGTCAGTCGAAGGATTCGAAAATGTTAAGGACCTCATCCTATCTTAACGCAAACCCGTTACAGACACATTTACTCCTTCTATGACGCTTTCGTTTTTTAAGTACCTGACTGATATGGGATTTTCTGGATGCTTGTTATAACCCGTTCAACAGAAATGGTTTGTGGTTTTTTCTTCGCAGACTTCATCCAAAAATTATTTCATCAATGAATCACTGGATTTTTGCTGAATTCATCGGGAATGCCAGACTCGGCGGCTCATCCTGTTCTGAGAGAGAGTCTGTGTGCGCAGCTCTGCAATTTTGCGACATGCTAGCGATTTACGGTCGTGATTTCGGTGACCTTTGTCTCCATTTTTTCAGCGTTGGCTCCGCTGATAACAACCTCGAATTCTTCGTCACCGGACCCAATCGCCTTGACCTGAATGGTGTAACGTAGAAAAGCATCTGCGGGAAGCTCACGCACGGGAGAGACTTTCAGGATATTCTGATTGACTTCGGGACGTAAATTGAGTTTCTGATTTCCCTGATGTGCTTCGACAGAAATGACACGAAACATACGCGGGATTTTTGCCTGAAGCGTGATATCTTTAGCGGGCTGTAATCCCCGGTTTTCAATGCTGACTTCATAGGTTGTCTCTTCACCGCGGGTAATTGGATCTTTAGTATCCTTTACCTGAACATCAAGAACACCCTGGGTCGCAGAGACTTTTAAGCAAGCGGAAGCCTGTTCCTTTGGGAGATCAGGACTGGAAACAACGACCTGTAGACAGGCATGGGTAGCAGCGACTTCGCATTCAAATTCGACTTGTAACTGGACGCCTTCCCCTTTTCGAACCGTATCCAATGACCATTTTAACAGTCCTGTTTCTCGTTCTGAGCCTATCGAAGCTTCACGTGGGACTAATACAGGGTCGTAAGTAATAACGGCCTGAATATTTTTGAGATCAACGTCGGAAACATTTGATAGTTTGACAATAAATTCAGCTCGACTCCCAATTGTTCTGGCAGACGGACCAATGATTGATAAATCCAGTTGTTTCTTTTCATATTCGACACAGACAGATTTCCAAACCAGTTCCTCTCCATCGACAATGGCTCGAAATCGACAGCAATGATTTCCCAAAGTGTCACTGTAAAGAGTTAATGAGATTTCTTTTGACTCGCCTGGTTCCAGTGTGCCCAGTTGCTGCCCAATTTTCTTTTCGCGTCTTCCGGGAAAGAGGAATGCGGAATCGAATTCACATTCCAGCAGTACGTTTTTAACCGTACGGTCACTCACATTTTTGGCAACCAGATAAAAAGTCGCACCGCTGCCCAGTTGTCGTTTCGGGATCACGTCAACCATCAATTCCAGCGGACCCGTTTTTTTCGGGGCCTTCATCAGTGGACCAGACTGCGCTTTGGGAATGTACCTTGATGAAGGCGATTTCTGCTTATCGTCTGGCAGGGTTAACCGTGGTTGTGGAGTAACTTGCTCGGGCAGGTTTCGGGATTGTGGAGATTGATTCCGTTTAGTTGAATCCGGAACGGCAAACAGATCTTTGCCTGCTTGTGTGTTTTCAGGCTGTGTTTTGGGAATTGTTTGCGGACTCACTCTTTGCGTCTCACGGGATTGTGGAGACTGAGCAGGAGCATTTAAAGATTGATTTTGCGGATCCAGAGGTGGCGGATCGGTGAGCTTCCAGGATGAGCGTTGACCCGGCGCAATGGAAGAGCAGCCTGCAATTGCCAGCGTTAAAAGCAATAGCATTCGTGATGTCGTTTTTGAAAGTGGCCAGCCCCAACTACCAGGCATGAATCATCCTCAATCATTAAAAAGGTACAGTATCCTTATAAGTTTACCGCACAAATCCAAGCACGTCAGAGAAACAATCGATTGAATTTATAAATAGTAAGAGCGGTAAAATAAGTTAGTCGAATCCTGTGATCCACATCGTGACCCTGATATCGATTATGAGGATTTACGTATTCAGCCGGGCTGACTGACTGGTTTATTTGATCGAGTTGAGATCAGGCAGGCAGCGGTGAAAAAATGTGACGAAAAGAATGAGATGCCAAGTTGTATCAATTAACAAACGCTGGTTGAGTCTTTAGACTGAACAATCTGAAATCATGATCAGACTTGAAGTCATTGTTCTGAATGAAACGCTCGTTTTACTCCTTCCGCAGGCGAATTCCGTCGTGAAAATGCGTTGAACAAGGTACGACATTGAACGTATTTGTATCTGAATATCTCTGTAGTGGTGCCTGTGAATTGTCTGGTGAAGATGCTTCATTAATAACTGAAGGGGCATCGATGCTGAATTCTGTGATTTCGGATTTACTCGCCATCCCGGACTGTCATGTTATCACTTGTGTACGAGAACAACTACTACCTCTTCTTCCTGTATTGCATCGATCAAACCGGGAAACTAATTTGCAGATAACACTGAATTCAAGTCCGAAGATGGAGAGGCATTATTTCGAAAAATCGTGTAAACAAGCTGATGTTGTCTGGATTATTGCACCCGAATTTGATGACATCCTTTATTCAAGAACCGTGCGGGCTCTTCAATCGGGGGCTCGAGTCATTGGACCCGATTTAAATACGATTCAACTGACAACAGATAAGTGGAGGCTGTTTGAATTTCTGAATGAGCATTCGCTACCTACAATCCCAACATCACCACTCGATGAAGTGAAATTGACGACTCCCGTATGCGTTCCCTGTGTTGTCAAACATCGTTTTGGAGCGGGTGGACTCGGAATTCATTACATTGAACATTTACCAGATTGTCATAAGAGACTCTTGCAGATTCCGGAAGATTGTTCCGATTATATCATGCAGCCTTTTATTTCGGGGAGAATGTTATCTACGGTTGTTCTCATCAAGCCTGGACGCAAAGAGATCTTTCCGCTGGGAGAACAACACCTGTGCTGGGTTCCCGGTTTCCAATATCAAGGTGGTTCCATTCCCGTTGATCTAAATGAAGAAGTAAAAATTTCCATTCAATGCTTATTGCGACGTGTCTGTGATTTGTTGCCGGGTCTTGCAGGATATATCGGGTTCGATCTTTTATTGCCTGATATGACTCCCACAGAACCTTTAATTGTAGAAATTAATCCGCGATTGACGACAAGTTATACCGGCTATCGCCAACTGACACAGGATAATCTGGCAGAACGCATTGTCGATTCTGGTTCCACATTCTCTTTGATTAAGTGGAAAATGGGCCAGGAGGTTCAATTTCAGTCTGATGGATCTGTTACATTGAAGACAGACAGCCATAGAGAGAATTCAAATTCATGTATGTAGTAGGACTGGATATCGGTGGTGCGAATATCAAATCTGCGGACAGTGATGGCGCAGCGAAGTCCGTTTCCTTTGAACTTTGGAAAACTCCGGAGTTGTTGAAAGCGTCATTACAGGAACTGATGTCAGCGTACCAGCAACCTGATGTGGTGGCAGTCACTATGACCGGGGAACTGGCAGACTGCTTTCAGACGAAAGCAGAAGGAGTGGACCAGATTTTAGCAGCAACCGAACTGGCAGTTGATCCGCTTCCCGTTATTGTCTGGCAAACGGGAGCAGAATTCCTGAATACAGAGACCGCGCGAGAATTCCCTTTACTGGTTGCTGCTGCGAATTGGCATGGACTCGCAACCTGGTTAGGACAAATGATATCCGATCAAGCAGGAATTCTGATCGACATTGGATCGACAACGACTGATATTATTCCATTAGAAAATGGGATTCCTGTTCCCGCAGGTTTGACTGATGTTGAACGATTGCTTTCAGGCGAACTGGTTTATACCGGCGGACGTCGCACTCCTGTTGCAATGATTGAGCAAGCGGTTCCTTTGCGAGGATATCAGTGTCCACTGGCCGCAGAAAACTTTGCGACGGCGTTAGATCTTTATTTACTCCTGGAAGAACGAGTCGAGGACAGGAATGATACGGATACAGCCAATGGTAAGCCTGCAACTCAACATGACGCCTATGATCGGATCGCCCGATCTGTTTGTTGCGATACCAGTGAGCTCACAAAATCAGAGGTGATTGCAATCGCCTCTTATCTTGCCGAACAACAGCAAAAACAAATCACTCAGGCACTCAACCAGGTTCTGGAAAAGATGGACAAGATGCCAACGACCGTGTTGATCAGTGGGAGTGCTGTTTTTCTCGCCGAAAAAATTATCAGGAGTCACCCTGAATTATCTCAGGCTGCAACGACGAATGTTGCTGAAATCTTTGATGCGTCGATTTCTGACTCCGCCTGTGCCTTCGCCATCGCCCGATTGGCGGCTGAGCGAATCGGGCCTGGCTTTGACGGAAAAATATAAATGAAACTGATAAGTATAGATTATATAAAGACATATGGGTTATGTTTGTAGTCCATCTACCGGCACTTTGTTTCCAGTAACTCTGTTCAAGAGAAGTTGACTCTTTTTTCTGATTTGTGGTATCTTCCCGCTTCTGTAAGTGCTTAGTAGTCATCATTTTTGGGACTATGTCGATCCACCAGACTTACTGCCTCGATATCAGTATCTTGACTGGGGATCGAACAAGAACATAAAACCGAAATTACTTCCCTCATTTAGCGATGGAGCGCGAAAACATGTGTGGAATTGTCGGGTATATTGGACATCGACAAGCGGGGCCGATCCTGATCAACGGTCTGCAGAAACTTGAGTATCGTGGATATGACAGTGCGGGTGTGGCCATTCACGATGGTGCCACAGTTCAGATTTGTAAGAAAAAAGGGCGCGTTGCCGAGATGGCATCGCTTTATAAAGCAAATTCACTATCCGGATCTCTGGGAATCGGTCATACACGCTGGGCAACGCACGGCGAAACCAACGACCAGAATTCGCATCCGCATGTTGGCGGCAATGGTGATGTGGTCATCGTGCATAACGGGGTGATCGAAAATTATGCTTCACTGCGTACCCAGTTGCAGGCACTGGGATATGTATTTCGCACAACCACCGATTCGGAAACGATTGCTCATTTGTTGTCTCATCATCTGGAAGAACAGATCAAACTGGGATCTGATCCTGAAAGAACTTGCTACTTATCTGAAGGTAGTGGAAAATACACTGACCAAATTGAAAGGCACATACGGTCTGGTCGTTTTATTTCGGGATCTGCCTGACAGGTTATGATCGCGGCCCGCCTGGGAAGTCCCCTGGTGATTGGAGTCGGCAAGGGCGAACATTTTATTGCCAGTGATGCGAGTCCGCTGGTGGGGTATACCGATGAAGTGATCTATCTTTCAGATCATGAAGTCGCTGTACTGACGCGGGATGAAGTCGAAGTCTTTCATCGGGATGAAGGTCAGCAGACACCCTCGATTCAGACACTCGACCAGGTCAGCGTTGATGCTGACCTGGGTGACTTTGAACATTACATGCTGAAAGAGATCTTCGAACAGCCGCAAACGCTGGAAAATGCGATGCGGGGACGCATCGATGAAGATGAGGCGACCGCCAAATTTGGTGGTTTGAATCTCGATGCACAGCAGCTGCGAAAAATCGATCGCGTCGTGCTGACTGCCTGTGGAACCAGCTGGCATTCCGGCCGCGTCGGTGAATATCTGCTGGAAGAGTTTGCCCGGATTCCGACGGAAGTGGAATACGCGAGCGAATTGCGTTATCGCAATCCTCCGATGTCGAACAGTACGATGATATTCGCGATTACTCAAAGTGGTGAAACGGCAGACACGCTGGCAGCGATGCGGGAATGCAAACGCAAAGGACATCCTACACTCGCAATTTGCAATGTTGTTGGTTCGTCAATCGCCCGCGAGGCAGATGGCGGAATTTATCTGCACGCCGGCCCTGAAGTGGGTGTTGCGTCGACAAAGGCGTTCACCTCTCAGGTAATGGTGTTGATTCAGCTGGCATTATTTCTGGGAAGAATGAGGCATCTTTCATATCCTGCCGGACGCAGAATTATCGACGCGATTCAGAAAGTTCCCGACCAGATTCGAAAATGTCTGGAAACGAATGAATTAATCGAAGAGATTGCCAGAAAGTATTGCAACTTCAATAATTTTCTTTATCTGGGAAGGCTTTATAATTTTCCTGGTGCGCTGGAAGGTGCTCTTAAACTCAAAGAGATCAGCTATATTCATGCAGAAGGTTACCCTGCGGCAGAAATGAAGCATGGTCCTATTGCATTAGTTGATGAAGAGACCCCCAGTGTCTTTGTTGTTCCCCGTGGCCAGATTTATCCTAAGGTCATGAGTAATCTGGAAGAGGTCAAGGCACGAAAAGGTCCCGTCATAGCGATTGCCTGTGAAGGGGATACCAAAATTGCCGACATCGCCGATGATGTGATCTATGTTCCTGATGTGGATGATTTTCTGCAACCATTAGTGACGGCGATTCCATTACAGCTTTTGTCTTATCACATTGCTGTTTTACGGGGTTGTAATGTGGACCGTCCGCGGAACCTGGCAAAAAGTGTGACTGTTGAATAGTGCTTTCCGACTGGAAAACAGGGTGGAGAGAAGACAGAACCGCTGCGTTTCATGAATAGTCGGTCTCCTCCCTGGTTGATAAACAGGCATAATTGACATCAAATCAGCTGAGTGGGGCTGTTCCTTGATTGAAAATTTGAGAAATGAACTTGTCAGATTTGGTTTCACCCTGCAATCTGCATAGAATAGATATGGAAGCACTCTTTTGTATGCTCAATTTTGGTAATAGATCAGTGCTTTATTATCTGTTGTTTAATATCAGTGGCGTGTTCATTGCCTGCTAATCAGTATGGTGTTCAGGCCCGTAAAGCGGAAGAATAACACAACGCTTCTGCTTGACTGGAAATGATCAAATGAAAGTAATTCTGGCGAATCCTCGTGGTTTTTGTGCAGGGGTCAATATGGCAATTGACTGTCTCGAGGAAGTCATTCGAATTTTTGGAAGTGAGATTTACGTCTATCATGAGATAGTGCATAACAAGTATGTTGTGAATCGTTTCACGAGTCTTGGAGTCACTTTCGTTAATGCCGTCAGTGATGTTCCGGAAAATTCGATTCTTGTTTTTAGTGCACATGGTGTTTCACCTGTGATTCGACAGGAAGCGCGTGATCGAAATATTCGCACAATTGATGCGACTTGCCCGCTGGTTACTAAAGTACATACCGAGGCAATCAAGTATGCGCAAGCAGGTTATCACATTATTCTTATTGGTCATGAAGGACATGACGAAGTGATTGGGACAATGGGAGAGGCTCCGGAAAGTATCACTCTGGTTGAGACTTCAGAAGAAGTCTTAACGTTGGATTTTCCTGCAGATGCCAAACTGGCCTATCTGACGCAAACCACATTGAGCGTTGATGAAGCAGGTAAAGTGATTCAGAGTCTCAAGCAGAAATTTCCATCGATTGAGAGTCCACCGAAGGAAGATATCTGTTATGCGACAACGAATCGTCAGGAAGCGGTTTCAAAACTTGCGCAACAGGCAGATCTGGTGCTGGTGTTAGGCAGCCAAAACAGTTCGAACAGTAAACGACTGATGGAAATCGGCAAGTCAGCGAAAAAGCATTCTTATTTGATTGATGGCGTGGATGAAATCAAGCCCGAATGGTTTGAGGGCTGTGAGACAATCTTGATTACAGCGGGTGCCAGCGCACCAGAAGTTGTTGTTCAGGAACTAGTCCAATTCCTCGTGGATCAGTATCAGGTGGAAGTGGAAAATGCCGTTGTTCGTGAAGAATCGGTTCGTTTTCCACTGCCTAAAGAGTTGCGGATTTTGCAATCAAAATAGAATCAGTAGAAATGACTGCATCGATATCGTTTCTGTTTGCATGAAAAGCAGAGAATCATCAGGAACGGTTTACTTGTACCTGGAATTATGACCATAATAACGGTGATGAGTAATACTGAAGTTGAGCTGCACTCAGGCGTCAATATCAGAGTAGAGCGTCAGTCAACATAGAGAAACCTTAAATAAGTGAATCAGTCAATATGAGTGACGAACCAGTTCCAGCAGGAAACGAAGATGAGCATTCCGAGGAATCGAATCAGGAACGACATACACAGGAAATCAGGCATTCCCAGGTGAGTGCACGCGTACCGGAGGGCGTCTCGCGTGGTGTCTTTAGTACGGGGGCTGTGGTGTTGCAGGGGGGACACGAATTTATTATCGATTTCTTTTTTGAGAATATCG
>CALOEF010000009.1:0-34558 GCA_942492165.1 uncultured Planctomycetaceae bacterium | reverse complement strand
GTCATCGGCGTGGAAAGCCGGGTACTACTCGAGGTCCGGGCACACGAGATGCATCTGGCAAACTTCGAGTTTTTTGTGACTCCCAATGATGTCTGGCTCACAGACCACGTGCCTGTGCAATATATTGATTTCCCGAAATAAAATCATCAAGAGCGAAACGATGGGATATTATCAGTGAGTCACGCACCCGTTGATCAGATCTGTCCTTTGTGCGAGACTGAGGAAAGTCATTTTTTCTATCAGGATCGTCGTGAATTTTATCGCTGCCCGGCTTGTCAGCTGGTTTTTGTACCGCCCGATCATTTTTTGTCCCTGGATGACGAAAAATCACAATACGACAAACACGAAAATTCAGCCGATGACCCACGCTACCGTCACTTTCTGGGACGTCTGTTCAATCCGTTATCGCAGCGTTTGTCTCCCGGCAGTAGCGGTCTTGATTTTGGATCGGGACCGGGTCCCACGCTCTCTGTCATGTTTGAAGAGGCTGGGCATTCGATGGAGTTATACGATCCCTTCTATGCGCCCGATCTCGCACCGTTAGAGCAACAATACGACTTCATCACCGCCACTGAGGTGGTAGAGCACTTGCATCAACCACGACGGGAACTAGATCGGCTCTGGTCTTGTTTAAAACCGAATGGTACGCTGGGAATCATGACCAAACGCGTGATTGATCGGGAAGCGTTTTCCAAATGGCACTACAAAAATGACCCGACGCACGTCTGTTTCTATTCGGTCGAAACGTTTCATTGGCTGGCAGATTATTGGAGTGTGCCCTTGACCGTGCCCGATAATGACGTAGTGCTTTTTCAGAAAGGGTAATTACATTTTTCTGGATGAATATGATTTCTAATATTTTATCATGTCGGTCTACTTCACCAACATCACCAAACAGACTGAACTCTTAAAACGAAAAACCCCAGGTCCGAATTCGAACCTGAGGTCTCACTGACATGGCTATCGCAATCAAAGCAGGTTGACCACTTTGTCTGCCAGGCCCGATTCGCCGAGGACGATATTGAGCTTGTTGTTCGAAGCGATCTTTTCCAGAACTTCCAGTTCACGCATTCGCATAAGAACCGGGTTGTCCTGAAGCAGTTTCGCCGCATTCACCTGACTACGGATCGCCGCTGTCTCTTCACGCCGCGCGATCAGGTTTGCTTCGGCTGCTTTTTTCGCTTCCGTCACTTTATTCATCAGGTCCTTCATGTCACCTGGCAGGATCACATCTCGAATGCCCACCGACGCGATTTTCAGACCCAACTCACCTGCCCGACGTCGGACGTTCTCCTCGATATCCTTCGCGACGGCGTCCTTTTCCGTCAGGAAGTTGTCGAGTTCCCGCACCGACTCCACGCCGCGCAGCACGAGCTGCGTTTCACGGTAGAAGCGCCTGCCGCACGTCGTCCGTCTGGCTGACCGCCTTGCGAGCGTCGACGATCTTGTAGGTCACGACGGCGTTGAGCCGCAGCGTGACCTTGTCGGCCGTCATGATGTCCTGACCGCTGACATCGACCATCGTCTCCCGCAGGTCGATCTCAACCAGCCGCGCATCCGCCGGGCCTTTCCAGAAAGCGTACTCGCCCGGCGACAGCGTCTCCACATAGCGACCGTCGATGAACAGGACGCCCACGTGGTCACGTGCGACCCCGCAGACATCGAGCGTCTCGCCGCGAACGGCGACCGCACGACGACCTTGAACTGCTCGTGCTGGAAGCGGACCTTCCGAATGTCGACGACTTCGACCCGGACCGCTTCTGATCTGTCCAGTAAGCATACAAACCTGCTGGCAGGATGTGGCTGAATCGGTTCTCGATCCAGACCAGTGCGCGTTCGCTGTCCTTCAGGTCTAATACGACGGCGCGTTCTTTCAGCGCTCCGGACTTGACAATCAGGTCCAGCTTCTCGTGAACCAGCCATGGATCGCGCTGCGAAATCACGTCAACGCGAACCTTGAACAGCGGGTCGAAAAACCAGTGCGTACCTGTTTTGAGCAATCCCTTGAATTCACCATCGCGGAATAACAGACCCATTTCATAGCTGCGAATTTTAAAACGCTTGATGCCGAACATCAGATACCTCCCCGGGGCGCATCCCCGGACCATTAAATTTCGTTCTCTTTCAATGAACGAAGACGACAAAAACACGGTTTCAATACCGTGACCATTTTGATTAAGACACCTTTCGAAGACAGAATGTTCGCCGATCACACCGATAAATCGCGGAGTACGCTTGAGCAAACGTCTTTAGTCGCGTCCGAACAATTTCACTTCAAGAGTTCCATTCCGGTTTCCCGCAGGATTCCGTTCAGGAGTTTCTCGTTGCTGCCTTGTTCTTCAACGGCTAAACCACGCACGCGGTATCCACGCACTACAAAGCGTCATCTCATGCTGCCTCAGGCAACTCGCTCCGTGTAGATCGCAGGCGAACTACGCGAAGTCCATTACAGAAAGCTGATCTAACAGACATCTGTCTCCGTCCGGTTTCATTTGTGTTGGTTCTTCACCAACTACCGTGGAGTCGGTACGGGACTCGAACCCGTAACAACCAGATTAACAATCTGGGGCTCTAACCTGTTGAGCTAACCTAATATTGATATCGTCCCTTCAGATTCCATACACGGAATTCCGCGATGCCAAACCCTCACGGGTGACCCGAACGCCGCTGGATGGACGATAACAATGGACCATGCATTGACAAAAGTTATTACAGCCTGGTTCGGTCAGAGATGAGGAAACAAAGAGATTTCAAATCATAAGCTATCTTGGTGAGTCGCAAATTGAAAATTTGCAGATCAGTTTACTTGCCGGTTGATTTCTGTTTGTGTTGTTTGAGCACAGCCCGCAATTCCAGTGGGTAATCGGTCAGTATAGCGTCGATACCGACTTTGTCTGCATGCAACCAGTTCCTGGGTACGTTGCCACTCACAGTGGCACCTGCGATGAAGGCACGTTTACCGGCACGATGTACGGCTTCGACTTGTTCTTTTGAGGGGAGGTATCTGAGATAAACCCAATCTGTATTGGGAGTAGCCAGTGTCTCAGCAAACTCGGCAGATGTATTGGCGACGGTCGCGGTTTGTGCTTTGTTTGATGTTGCCTTAATGTTTGCGCGGACTTTCGGTTCCTGAATCGTCCTGCCAATGAACAGCAGCCGCTTGAGTACTTTGTATTTTTCAGCCAATTGAACGACTTCCTGTTCCACGTTTTCATCTTTGAAATCGACGGCAATCAGAATGTCATGTTGTCTGTATGCGGCGACCAACTTCAGAACTTCATCCACAGTTGGCACTTGCTCCCCCGCAAAACGGGAATCAAACCAGCTACCCGCGTCGAGTTGTTTCACTTCAGCCAATGTGAGGTTCGAGACATCCCCCGAGCCGTTCGTCGTCCGATCAGCGGTGCTGTCGTGAATGCAAACCAGATGCCGGTCTTTTGTTCGCTGGACGTCAAATTCGAAACCGAGCCTCAATTCAAGACACGCCCGAAAATTCGCCAGTGTGTTTTCCGGTGCGACTTGAAGTAATCCCCGATGTGCGACAATCATTGGTTCCCTCGCTTCAATCAAGTCAGAATTCACCGGTGCAAAAAGAACCGTAAATAGAAGAGCCCGATATTTCAAATGTAAAATCATAGACCGTTTGCTTTCATGATTCATATAAACGATTTTTTTGATCCTGTCTCACCTGCTCAACGTTTGTTAAGCAAATGTTTGATTCAGCGTACAATGGCAATGTAGATTGATCAATCTACAATTGCAGTAAGTATTTAGTGAGATTCATAGTGGTTGATATTTCAAGTTAATTCCTTGTCTCTCTACTTCGGCTGTCTAAAATGACAGTGTGATTGGAGTCAGGGCTTGAGTACCGGTAAGTTTTGTAAGGCGTTATGTGTGAATATGTCGATATACGTATAAGGGTTGCGTCTATTTTGACCTGAAATGTGTATAAACGTATTTTAGTCACAGTTTCCTTCGCAAGCTAAGGAAACTGTGATTTCTTTCTCATGCATTTCTATCCCGGCTTGTTTTGCTGTGAATGCTCCGTCAGATTCAGCTCCTCAACTTTTTCCTTCATAGCCTTATCTTTACGAATAACTCATGTCTACGACGCCTCCGAATAATGTAAATACCGCTACAGACTCTGATCCGAAGTCATTGCAAAATGATATCAAAGTCGCAGCTAAGCTATTTGAACAACTGGCAGTAGACACCGGCCATTCAGCAGATCGGTTACGGATTCGTCGCGCGCTGATGGAAGCGACTTCTACAAGTAATCTTGAAACTGATGATGACTGGTGGAATTGGTTGGAGGAAGCGAGTCACAGTTTAGGGCTCAAAGTCAAGGTGATGGATTGTACATTCCGAGAAGTAATGGATGTCACCAAAGAGGGTGGAAAGATTATTACATGTGTCGGTGATCCTCATTGCTGGACAGCGATTCTGTCTGCGAAAAGACGTCGATTTCAGGTTTTGCAGCCTCAACAACAAAAAAAACCGGTTTGGATTAGTGCCCGCAGAATGCGAAGGGTACTCGAAATTTCAAATAAAGATGAGGTGGTACGCAGCCTCCTCATCAGTCCTGAACTGACAACTTCCGATTTTTCTACATTAGAAAAGCATGAGCGAGAGCCATTGAATCGGGTTTTGGCTCTGATGCAGCCTGAATTGTCTGATATCTGGATAATCACGATTTATTCTCTCGTGACTGGTTTATTAGCACTGGCAACGCCGCTGGCAGTTGAAACATTAGTGAATACGGTTGCCTTTGGTCGATTATTACAGCCAGTCATTATTCTGGCGATTATGCTGCTGGCGTTTCTCTCGTTTTCAGCAGTATTACTGGGCCTGCAAACCTATGTTGTAGAAATCATTCAACGCCGACTGTTTGCGCGCGTGACGGCAGACCTTTCCTATCGGCTGCCACGGGTGGTTCCCGCAGAGATTGAAAGTCAGTCAGGACGAGAATTGGTAAACCGGTTTTTTGATGTTGTTACCGCTCAAAAAGCATTGGCAACACTGTTGCTGGATGGGATTTCTCTCGCACTGACGACATTGATTGGTATGACAGTCCTGGCATTTTATCATCCCTGGCTACTTGGCTTCGACATGGTCCTGTTAGCATCCATCGCCTTTGCCATTTTTGTACTAGGTCGGGGAGCAGTCAAATCCAGTATTAAAGAGTCCAAAGCCAAGTACAAAGTTGCAGCCTGGCTTGAAGACCTGGTTGGTTGCCCGACCGCCTTTCGTTACCGAGGGGCAGCTGAGTTTGCACTCGATCAGGCTGATCATTTGACGTATGAGTATCTGAGTGCCCGTAAGAAGCATTTTCGAATCTTCATGCGGCAGGTGATCTTTGCACTGGGAATGCAGGCGGTTGCGAGCACCGCTTTACTGGGTTTAGGTGGCTGGCTTGTGGTCTCCGGACAGTTAACACTGGGGCAACTTGTGGCAGCCGAACTGATTGTTACGGTGATTGTTGGCTCTTTTGCCAAGTCTGGTAAACAACTGCAGAGTTTCTATGATCTGTTGACTTCGGTAGACAAAATGGGAATTCTGTTTGATCTACCTATTGAGCGTCAGGATGGGCTACTCCAAATGTCTCACGAGCGTCCGGCAGAAGTGACAGTCAGCAATGTCAGCTATGAATTACCAAATCAGCTTTTTCACAATGAGAATATCAATCTAAGCGTTGAGAGTGGCGCGAGAATGATGCTCATGGGGCCGTGTGGTAGTGGTAAGAGCCAGTTACTGGATTTGTTATTCGGATTACGAATGCCTGCAGAAGGGCATGTTTCTATCAATGGAATTGATCCGCGCGATCTACGACCGGACGTATTGAGAAAACACGTGGCACTGGTTCGAGATATCGAAATCTTTTCAGGTACTCTGGAAGAGAATATCCATCTGGAACGTCCCGATGTTTCAACCAGTGATGTTCGAGATGCACTGGAACGTGTGGGGCTGATTGATGATATTCTTCGACTGCCTGATGGTCTCAAGACACATATTGTGGATAATGGTTTTCCTCTCACTGAGAAACAAACTCGTAAATTAATGATTGCACGGGCGATTGTCGCACGACCCAGGTTACTGCTCATTGATGGAATGGTGGATTCATTTTCGGATGAAGAAGCCGAACAACTTACACAGATGCTGGTCGATCCAATTCGTCTCTGGACATTAATCATGGTCACGGGTCGACAAAACCTGGCCAGTGCAGGAACTGTGATACAGACTCTGGTGAAGGTGGGATCGTTGGTTCTCCAGAGGGGGAGCTGAAGGGCAAATCAAACAACAGCTTGATACGCCTGTATCTCAAACCGAGCAACAACGCTGGTCGATGTTGGCACCGGTCGCTTATAGCGAATCGAGTATGCCGTCGCTTCGGCTTGCCAGGTCATCACGGGTCGCCCGCAAGGTTGCCAGGTATCTGCTCTTTGCGCTCCTGTTTACGATTTTGCTGATGGCGTTTGCTCCCTGGCAGCAATCAGTGACTGGTACGGGTAATGTGCTCGCCTATTCTCCTGATCAACGTCAGCAAGTCATTCAAGCAGCCATTAAAGGTCGGATTGCTCGTTGGGGTGAAAACATTTATGAGAACGCACGCGTCAAAAAAGGACAAGTGATTGCAGAGATTCGAGACTTGGATAATTCCTTTATTACACGATTGAATCTTCAATTGACGAATAGCGAGCAGGCTGTCAAATCTGCCGAACAACAACTTGCAGCGGATAAGAGAGCTCTGGAGGATTCGCTGAAAATTGTTGAACTGTATGATGCACAGGTAAAAACCTACCTTATTGTGAAAAACGAAATCACTGCAGCACAAAATGCTTATGTGAAAATGGCAAAAAAGAAGGTCGAAGCGAAGCAACAGGAACTGAATGTTTTTCAAGCAGCCTTACCTCAACTGCAGGCTGAATATGATCGGATGAAGAAGCTCCAGGCCATCAATAATATCTCGCTGCAAAAGTTACAGGAAGTCTTTCGAAAATTAAACGAAGCAAAAGGTAAGGCCAAAGCAGGAGAGTCTTATTTTGGTTCTGCAAAAGATGAACTCGCAGGTAAAATGAGCGATCGAAGTGCTTATATCGAGAAGGCACAAGTTGATATTGATAAAACAAAATCACTTTTGGAAAAAGCAAACGTTAATGTCGCCAAAGATCAAAGTAAGATTGCGGAAACTGAGCAGAAATTGAACAAGGCAAAAAAAGAACTGATTGATATGCGTGTCAAAGTCTCTCGTCAGGAGAATCAGACTATCAAAGCTCCCTTTGATGGTTTTATCGTTCAAATCAAACCAAATTTAGGGACCGCCATCTTGAAAGAGGGAGATCCCATTTGCACGATTGTGCCCTACACAAAAGACCGATCGGTTCAAATCTGGCTCGATGGGAATGATGCGCCACTGGTTGAGCCAGGCCGACATGTGCGACTGCAGTTTGAAGGCTGGCCGGCAGTCCAGTTCGCAGGGTGGCCTTCAGTTGCTGTCGGTACCTTTGGGGGAGACGTGATTTCCGTCGATGCCACCGACAACGGAAACGGAAAGTTTCGAATTCTAATCAGACCCGATCCAAATGAACCAGCCTGGCCTACGGACCGATTTCTTCGGCAGGGAGTACGCGCCAACGCATGGGTTTTGTTGAATCGTGTCCCGCTCTGGTATGAAGTCTGGCGAAATCTCAATGGATTTCCACCTGTGGTTTCAATGGATGACCCGGGCCAGAAGAGTAACAAAAGGAAGCCACTCAAACTCCCAAAGTGAATTTAGGTAAAACAAAGTGACTTTCCGGCCTTTGTCGTTTATTACGATCAATAAAGGTTTTCTGTTAATACAGTCAGAGCGCTGCGACTCTCTATCAAATGAGCAGTCTCATTCTGCCGAATTCTATAATAGGACAGTTTATACCGATTGTACTAATTGTATTAACAAATAAGGCTGCTAGCAGGCTGCTAAGTAGAGTAACGTGGTGATGCTCAGAGTTTGCATACTGTTGATGGCAACAATAGCAGTTGGATGTGCTGGCACACGGCAGAAAGTGGGTCAGTTACGATCGGATTCTGATGTTGCAGTTGCTCGCGTTGCGGTCAAACCTGAACCATTGGAAGCAGCTGACGTGTCACTGGTTGAGAGACCATCATACCAGGATGGGTTTAAGAAAGATCTTCAAGAGAAAGATCGTAAAAGAGAGAGCGAAAAGGCTTTAGTCCCGGACATCAAACTTGTCTCTGCTGCCAAAAAAGAACGAGACAAAAAGGATCCTGTCAAATCCGCTATCAACAAAAATGTTCTTCAAATTCCACCCGCCGTTGACAGTTACGATTCATCCAGCAAATCTTTCAACAGAGGTCTCTTTCTGGATGACGTGATCAATTCTGTCTATCAAAGTTATCCACTTCTTGAAGCCGCCTTGTACTCTCGTGATGTTGCTTCCGGTGAACGATTAGCTACATTAGGCGCATTTGATCGCAAATTAAAAGCGGGCAGTGAAAATGGTCCGATGGGTTTTTACAAGACCTATCGCCAGAACATCGGTTTCATTCAGCCTCTTTATCAGGGAGGTGAAGCGTTTGCCGGTTATCGTGTGGGACGTGGCAGTTTCCAGCCCTGGTATCTGGAGCGCCAGACGAATGAAGGTGGTGAATTTAAAGCTGGTTTCTCAGTGCCACTTTCTCGTAATCGGGATATCGACTCACGACGTGCCAATTTGTGGCGTGCGACTTTTGGCCGGGAAGCGGTCGAGCCAGATATCCAGGCGCAGCTCATCAGCTTTGTTCAAGAATCCACCTATGCCTACTGGGACTGGGTTGCAGCAGGTGTCAAGTTGCGTATTGCTGAGCGCGTTCTCAAGCTTGCTCAAGAGCGAACCGATCGAATTCGAAGTCAGGTAGAAAATGGATTTCTCGATCCGCCTGAATTAACTGATAACTTGCGGCTTGTCGCAGAACGATTGGGAAAGCGCGCCGATGCTGAGCGTAAACTTCAGCAATCAGCTGTCAAACTGTCGTTATACTATCGGGACACCAATGGTCGTCCCCAGATTCCGAACCCGGTTGAGTTGCCTCAATTCCCGGTTCTGGATTTAATTGATCCCAATAATGTAAGAATGGATACTCAACTGGCTGTGGAACAACGACCGGAAATCAGTACATTGAATCTATTTCAACGTCAGTTAGATGTTGATTATTCTGAGGCCCGTAACGATTATCTTCCCAACGTTGATCTCGTCATGCAGGCCTCCCAGGACGTGGGTTATCGGACAAGTCCCAAGAACGACAAGGGACCGTTTGAGCTCGATGCATTACTTTTGGTGGAAGTACCACTCGAACGTCGTAAGGCCCGTGGAAAATTAATGGCTATTCAAGGCAAAATCGCTCAGCTCAATGCCAAACGACAACTTACTGAAGAGAAGATCGTAGCGGAAGTCGAGTCAGCATATGCTGGTCTGATTGGCGCTTTTAAACAAGCGAAGCAGGCCCAGCAGGCTGTTGAGTATGCGGAAGACCTCGCTCGCCGCGAACGGATCAACTTTGAGGAAGGACTTTCTGACTTATTAAAAGTAACGTTACGTGAACAGTATGCTGTTGAATCGGCTGAAAAAGCGGCAGATGCAAAGCTGCTTTACTTCAAAGAACAAGCCGACTATCGAGCTGCACTCGCTCAGGATCAAGTTCCTGTCATGGATGACGAGTGAAACAAATCATGATACACACCAGCGAGACAGCACTTGGACAAAACGCGGGAAGGATAAACTTAGATTGTATTCGTATATTGAGATGTCTGCTTGTCTGCGCTGTTGTTTCCTGTTGTGTTGGTCGCGCTGACGCAGATGATGATCAGCTTCCTTGTACTCAAAAATACTCAAAGTGTATCGATACAAACATGGGATGAGAACGAAGAATTGGAGTGCCAGGATCAGATAGACAAGGGGTTCTTCTTTTCTCCCTGTTGTGGCACGCTGTTTCAATGGAGTGAGGGTAGTGGCTGCTCTGGTGGATCGCAATTAGATAAACCACTGCACACAGATCGACCTGATTTCACCTCGACCTCCGTGACTGTGGGGAAAGGCGCCACCCAGATCGAACTCAGATAGACTTACCTGGCAGATAAAAGTAGATGCCGACAAGTCAGAATACAGTCGTTTGAGAATTCCTGTTTCGACGGGGCATTGTGGCTGACTGACTCGAATTTCGCATCGGTTTTTCTCCCCTCCAGCAAAGCATTTCCATTGGTTCATTTCAAAACACCACGGCGGGCAGCGATGATCTGTATACCGCACTTCAATTTTCATTGACTCCTCAGGTGGGAATCATGCCGGAGATGGCAGTGATCGTTCAGATGAGCGTTTCGACAGGCTGTCCGGCTTTTACCTTGAATCAGATCGAAGCAACACTGGGTGAACTGCATTTGCGATGTCAGGCATTTTGCAAAGCACGTCGTTATTTTATACAAGACCGGGGAAAAACCAGTTCCCATTCCGAGCAAATACTATTGGATCAAAAGCTGAAAAAGTGTGAATAAGTCTGAGAAACGTCGAATTATTTTCCAACCGGCGGTGGTTGCGGCCGCGAAAAGACCAGTTTGTCGGCCGTCGATTCTTTGGCGACATATTTATATTTGTCGACGTTGAATCCAGTGAGTTCCTCTGGTTTGTCAATCCGGTTGAGAATCATCCAGCTTGCCATTTTGCCACGTGCCTGTTTGGCAAAGAGTGCAATCGTACGCGATTTTCCCGCTTTGATTTCCTTAAAGACAGGAGTAATGACGCGTCCTGTTAATAACTTTGGCCTGACTGATTTGAAGTATTCATTGGAAGCCAGGTTGACCAGGACATTCTGCTTGTGTGTTGACAGGGTTTCATCGATTTGGGTTGTGATCTTCTCCCCCCAGAAGTCATATAATGTTTTACCGCGTGAGGTAGCCAGACTCGTGCCCATTTCGAGACGGTAGGCCTGCATCAGATCCAAAGGACGCAACAGACCATACAAACCAGAGAGAATCCGCAAGTGGTCTTGTGCAAAGGCGAAGTCACGCGCTTTGAAACGACTGGCTTGCAGCCCCTGATAGACGTCGCCATTAAATGTTAAGACCGCCTGCTTTGCATTCGCGGTGGAGAAGGGAAGTGACCACTGTGCAAAACGTGCATGGTTTAAATCGGCCAGGTCAGCGCTGATCCCCATCAAATCGCTCAGCGAGTTTCGGGACATCCGCCGCAGTTTTTTGACAAGTGTCTCTGCTTCGTCCAGGAATTCAGGGGTGGAGAATTTTGAAGTCTGTTTTTGCACTTCCAGATTCAAAGATTTAGCGGGAGAGAGAACGGTTAACATGGTCGCGATCAGTCCTTTAGCAGGGGGTTTAATATCCGCATTGTTTATAGATCGCGTATCTTAGATTGTCAACAAACAGAAAATCGAAGATCTAAGGTTCGATAGCGCGGTAGAACTTGATCATCGCGTCGACTTTATCCGTTTGTGGATGCAGCGAACCCCAGCGAAACACCATGACTCCGGTTGCAGGAAGTCGCGTTCCATGATCCATAACAGCTTCAACTTGACTAACGGGCACAGATTCACCCCAGTCTGAGAGTTGGACGATTGGCCAGATTTTGTGACGTTCTTCTGGTTTACCTTGTATGCCTAAATGTTTTCCTAACCAGGTTGTCTGACGCGAGATCCATGCTGGGTCTTTGGGATGATTGAAGCGAGCATGATAAGGCATGATGCTGAAGACATCCACGTATTCTGCCTGTGCTTTCAGATCGATGGCGAGTTTGTTTTTGAGTGCGCCGTTAAAGTCGGTATCTGTCCAGGGGCAATGAAATGTACCTAAGAGCGCTCCCGGACGTGTCTCATCAATGATTGAACGAAATTCGCGGACCCAGTCTGTAAAGACATCACAGCGCCACTGGCCCCATTTCTCTTTCTGTTTTCCCAGCAGTTGTTTAGATAGCTCATAGGTTGGTGCATCTGGCAAACTGATTTTAGTATCGCGTTGGAACTGTTTGAGACAACGTTCACAAAAACAGGTGTCGGGCATATCCGGAACTGCTCGTTCCCAACTGGCGTGGCTGTGATGGTAGTCGAGCCAGATTCCGTCAATTTCGAATTCTTTGAGCACTCTACGAAAATCATCCATGCGATATTTGCGGTAGCCGGGATGGGTGGGACAGATCCCCTGCCAACCATGGGGAGCGGGACAGACTTTTCCATCCACACCGATGGGGGCGGCATCGGGATGATCTTTGAGATAGTTGGCCACATGCATCGTGTTAAATTCGGCGAAGACTTTGGATCCTTGTTTCTTCAGCAGCGCAATGCGTTCCTCTGTCAATCCCCCCGATCCCATAAAGATCGTGTTCACACCCAGTTCGGGCAGTGTCTTTTTTTGTTTCAGTAGTTGTGTAGGCACACCGCCATAAATGCCACGAATCTTGACATGCGGCCGTTTTTCAACCTGAGCATTCACAGATTGCAGAGATAACACAACTGTGGTAGTGACGGCTAATGAAAAGACCGTTCGCATCAAGTGTCTGGTCATCTGATTTTCTCGCTCCAGTAATCCATTGAATTGACACATTTCAATTTATCGCGAAATGGCACAGAGATCAACGATAGTTAAGTGAAAGAGTCAACAGCTTACTTCTTCAACAGATCAGCGAGCCATTGGCGCGCCTGGGTTCGCTCGGGGATGTTTTTGAGAACCCACTCATCGGAATGGTTCGGATAAGGGATTGCGAGGAAGGTGAATCGTCCCTTTGATTGGGATTCCATGAGATATTTTTCCACCGCGCTGGTATTCAGTTCGTGAGAAATCAGCTGCGGGCGGGTACCAAGTCGAGAAAGTCGCTTGTGAGCAGAGGCAATGTCACTGTCAGAGTAATTCCATTTTCGGACGCCATCGTAATGGCTGTGTGGCAGCATGGCTTTCCAGAGCGCTGCGATTTCATCGTCTCTCAGACCGATATAGTTGCAGGCGATGGCGCCTCGTGAAAAACCGGTGAGAATCACATTTTGAGAGTCACCACCAAAGTCTTTACAAATCCGAGCGATAGTCTGTTTGCAATAATCAGCGGTCACGTCTGGATCGCCCCACCAATTGATAGCGTGCTTACCAGTTTTGGGATCCACAAAAGGCAGGCTGACCCAGATCATGCCTTTCCCACCAGACAAGCCATACCCCAGCTTGCAGTCTTGAACACGTCCATCACTGCGATCCTTGAGGGCATTCGAAAAGCCACCATTCCCTGGATATTCTACAATAAGCGGATACTTTTCATCCGGCTTCCATTCCGGGGGCAAATAAAGGGCGTGCGCGATTTCTGTTGTCTCGTATCCAGGATTTTGCTGCCAGACCCGTTTTCCGGCTTGTGGTTTACCTTGAATAACGGCAGGAATCTGTAAATCATTCGGCAGGCGATTCAGATTCACAGGCTCAGCTGCAGACAATATCGTTGTGCAATAAACAAAAAACAAGATGAGACTGAAACGATTCACAAACCCGATTCCTGTCGTTCATTAGGAAAGGAAACCAAATTACTTGATTTCATCTCCCTTAAGGTTAAACGACAGTGAATAAGAATCAAGGATCGGTGTGCGTGATTGATCTGTTGTTGAGAAAATGAATTCAATCCGAACTGGCTCAGCAATCTGGAGTTTGGTGCCACTTGAAATATTGGAACCCATCATTTTTCCAGCTTGATCAAGGATGTTTACCTTGATTGATGTTTTGTCCGGTGTGCGCGTGTCGTAGGTAATCTGGTAAAACAGACCATGGGGCGGAAGCGTGAACAGTTCCGTAGTAAACTTGCCTGATGGGTGGTATTTGCCGGCTTCTTTACTTAACACCAGATTGTCAGTCATGGTCACAACGGATTTTTTGGTTCCACGATTAATGAAGTAGGTGTCTTCGTACGCCCAGGGAACCACGTTCAGTCGCTGATAGCTGCGACGACGTTGGAAATGCTCGGTATTGGCACCAAAGCCACGCGTTTCGATCACATCGAGCCCGCCGCTGCCTGTGATAACCAACTCCAGAAAAGGATCATCGTCAAGGTTACAAACGTAGGCATCGCCCCAATAGCGTGGTCCTCCGACATCAAAGCGGTCAAGGATCTCTCCCTCCGCCGAGAGGGCGAAGACAATTCCATTTGCTCGCGTATCTTTATTGGAATTTTTTTGTGTGTTATCAAAATATTTCCCATTGGTGAGCGCCAGGATTTCCATTTGTTGATCACCGTTAATATCACATAGGATTGGTGTCACATAGGCATGCGAGTTCTGATGCTTGAGTTCGGGACGCAGGTTCTTACGCCACCTGATTTGTCCTTTTGCGTTCAGACAATACACTTCGTTTTGAAATGTCATGCCGACGATTTCTACTTCTCCGTCGCCATCAAGATCAGCCACGTTCGGTGAATCCTCTCCACTCAGGCCTGGTGTCTTCCATAGCACTTTGCCGTCCGTTTCAAAGGCATAGATGGCATCGTGTGCATCGTCTCCGGCATAATTATCAACTGACTTGATGATTTCGACCTGTCCATCACCGTCGATATCAACTAATACTGGATCAGCACTCGATGCGTTATCGTTTGTCTTGTATGACCAGACACTTTTCAGCGTCACCGGATCGATACGATGCAACACTCCTTTCTTGCCACCCGAATCATCGCCGGAACCTGCAAAGAAGTCCCAGCGACCATCTTGGTCCACATCCATTACCGAGGAGTGGCAGCCACATTGCACCCAACCTGAACGCTGCTCAGTGAGTTTCAAATCTGTCATATTCAGCCGCAGCAGATACTTTGACCTGGAACCGAATAGACCATCAAGCTGGCCATCACCATCAGCGTCAACAATCACCGCTGAATTACCCAGCTTGTGGTCACTGGAATCCCATTGTCGAAGCACCTTCCCAGTATGGTCGAGCACATACAAACGTCCGGGGCCGGAAACATTATAAAGAATTTCGATTTTACCATCACCGTCCAAATCGTAGGCTGAAATACTCTGTTGGAATCCTGCCAATTTCTTGCTCCAGATGACAGAACCATCGCTGGCGTTCAGCATCTGTAAATTTTTGGTCTTCCGTGAGGCAAACATTAACTCGCGTTGCCCATCACCATTAAAATCGACACACGTCCGTGAACTACAGAAACTACGATCAGGCTTATGATATTGGAGACGCAGGAATTTGCTGGCAGGCTGCGATTGTGTCAAATTCTTTCCTGATTTCGCAAGACTCGTGGATAGTTCAGTGACTAGCAGTAAAATTCCAAGAGTCAGTAGTATCATACGTTTGCACATAATGGTTTTCTTTATGATTTAGTAGAGAAAGAAAATGTTCTAGTCTGGTAATTGACACTTTGCCAAAGAGACGCGGTACGGTCCATCTGTTTTTCTGCCTCCAGCAGAATAATACATCCATAATTGGTTTTCACGATGGATGATATAGCATGCAAAGCAGGCGTAGTGATCCATGCTGCCAGTGTCTCCGTTAGTGAGAGTGGGAGTTGTATCTTTTTTCCATTCGTCACCGTTCGAACTGGTTGCATGAGTGATACAGCTATTGTACGGACCTGATAAGGCCCATGCACTATACCACATATGAAACTGACCGTTTTTGTGCATCACAAACACATTGTATACGTAATCCTCATCGAAGTTGCCAACAACATTCGGTTCCAGCACGGGCTTGCCGTTGTTTTGTCGCGTCCAGTGAATTCCGTCACGACTTGTCGCATGCCCAACTCGAAATGATTTCTGTGGACCAACGCCGTTATACCACAGATGCAATAATCCGGAATCATCTCTCACAACCGCAGGATGCAGCACGACACGATCATCAAATTGGCCAGGTAATCCAGGTTCCAAAACGGGTCGGGCATTGTTTTTGCGTGTCCAGCGTATGCCGTCGTGACTGGTTGCATAACCAATTTTGTAGTTACTGCTCTTATCACCTGCGGTGTACCACATGTGGAATAGACCATCAAACCGAAGAATGGCTGGATGATCGACTTTCGTCGCATCGAACGTTCCAGGAGGTCCATGTTCAAAAACGGGGTCACCGTTATTTTGTTTTCTCCAATGGAGACCGTCTTTACTCGTTGCCAGTCCGATGGAGCCGGTGAAGCGATCATCTGTCCGGCCGTTGTACCACATCCACCACTCATTACCCACTTTCAAAATGCAGGGATACTTTGCTTGTGTGGAGTCGAACTTACCTTTTGTGCCCACATTGAGCATGATTTGGTTCGTCTTTTTAAACACTCGATATGGTTGTGATAAATTCTGTGCAACGACACTGGAACACAAGCAGGTAAAAACGAGTAAGAAAACAACAAACATCGTGAACTGAGACTTAGGGCAGAGTCCTGGAACGATTTCACGTCTGTCCCATAAGCACATTCGAATTGAGAAGAAGGAATGAGATTCTCTCGAAATTGTTTGGTTGGGTGTATTCATAATAGTAATCATTTCGCCAGTTGTTCTCATTTCGATGTCATCAAATTATTTTGTTTTAGGATCATCATTTTTACTATCAAAATCCTGCTTATTCGATCCAGATTTGATATTCACTTCTAGTGTTGTCCTGGAATTGTACTGTGGAGGGATATATTGCTCCGTCGCTTCCACTTTGGTTCCTCCAGTTTGAGGCCCCGCGTCCACCATCTTTACTGTTTTTTGCGTTGCACGAATCAGTACTTTATGTTATCCAGGTGTGGGGCCTTTTTCTGTAATGTTGTATTTACCATTTTCGATTGCACCTCCCGATGATGGGCCTTTTGTTTCACCGGCGGGAACGAATTCAATAACCCCCTTATCAAGAGGCTGTCCATTGTACGATATGCGACCGCCGATGGTTGCACGATTCGGACCTGTATTCTTTTTACTGCAACCGATGATCATGATAATGGCTAGAAAAGCAGCCAGCTTGTTGAATGAAAAGTTCCATAATTTTCTGCTCATTACTTTACCTCATTCAGTGATTGTTGCGAGACGATATTATTCTTTTGTTTGAAGTTACACCGTCTCAGAACAGCTTAAGTGTTTCATCAAAATTCACCCAGGGGAATTCCATCCTGAGGTCTGCCGAGGTTTTGCCTGCTCGTGCTGTCTTTTTGCTCGCCGGGCAAAGGTGTCCAAGTCGACAATGGCAGCACGGTCACCAGCTGCCTTAACTAGATTACATATCAATTTGACAGCCTTAAATTCCGGATCCTCGACATACATGACCGAAGGGTGAACCCCAAAGTCGAACGTAGATCGATTTTCAATCGCCCAATGGACGCTTTTTTCAATGAGTCTCAGGAATTCTTCGAGTTTCCAGCTCCTGCTGCGAAATACACCGACATCCATTGGTGGAGAAAAAGGGACTTCAATCAGTCCTGTTGGATAAACAAATGGCTGGTGAAGTTTGTGTGTTGTTACGAATGCGTCGAAGTCGGCTTCGGTCGGGTTTTTGCGATTCACCTTTGTTGGTCCGGTATATTTAGAACTAACCCAGGTGTATCCCAGGGAGAGTAGCATTTCCTGTAGATCAGCTCTGTCAGCAATACCATTGGCAAAAGCATAGGGTGTTCGGAACCCATTCGGCTTAATACCCAGCCGCTGCTGCATCGCCAGCTCGCACAGTCTGATATTTTCAGAGATGACCTCTTCGGTTGTTTTTCCTGCGATGAGCCAGGGGGCGCGCTGGAAGCGGTATTGGATATTTGTAAGGTTTTTCGCTGTAACTCTGACGTGATCGTACGTATGATTCCCGATCGGATGTCCTTCTTTAATGATCGCTTTAAGCCAATCGACGTCTTTATGTTCTAATACCTGACCCACAAGAAATGAGTGCAAAACCCCGCCCGCCTCTTTCACAATTCGACATGATTTCACTGTATATTGTTTAGTTTCCTCGTTGAGATTTCCTTTTTGGTGATCCCAGGGGTAGGCCGTTCTCGGCTTGCCTTTCACCGGATATCCGGCAGACATTTCCAGATCATAAGTAATTGCAATCAGAGCCTTGTTGTCATCATCAGCAGGGTCGTTCTGCTCTTCATTCGCAATGAGCTGGGAAATTGTAGAAAAACCTGTAACCGCTGCTGTACTACCGGCTAAAAACTGGCGACGTGAAATTTCAGACTGAGTCGATTTTGGCATTGTAGGTTGGCCTGTATTCCGGTTCATTTTTAGTTCTCTGCTTCAATGTTTGATAGCACCATTGCTTTGTAAATAGCTAAACAGATCACGTAATTCCTGGTCTTTCGGTGGTTTCAATATCCTCTGGCATCAGTGAGGTGGATGCATTATGAAGCTCCTCAATGTCTTCGCGTCGTATAATGGATTGTTCATTTTTGTTATCTGCCAATACAATTTGAGTCGAAGATTCATTCACAATAATTCCGGTCAGGATGCGCCCATCACTGGTGATGACCACAGACGAAACGAATTCTTTTCTTACAAATGCGTTCGGATTGATGATACTTTCGAGCAGATAGTTCAAGTCTTTGCGATTGGCAGTTGTCAGATCGGGACCGAGTTTTTTGCCTTCTCCGAATAACTGGTGGCAGGTAGCACAGTGATTTTCGAAAAGTTCTTTACCACGTTTCAGGTCGCCGGCTATTCTCAGATTAAACCTGACACGTCGTATTTCTGTGATCTTTTGCTGAGTATTACTTTTATTGATTTGACCCCAGTGTTTGACTATGAGTTCATTAATCGATTTATCACTATGTGAAGCAATCCTGTTTAGTTCGCCAAGGGTAACGTCGCCTGCGTTATACGTACCTTTGTCGATCTCTGCGAGAAACTGTTTTGTTGATGGTTTACGGGCAAACAGAATTCGACGGATACGTGTACGAGACTTGCTGTCATGACTTGCATACATGCGCAGTAATATTTCGAAAATGCGATCATCGTTATATCGAGAAAGTACATCCATGGAAGTTTGTTGCAGCCAGTCCTGTTGATCAGATTCAAGCAGTGGTAATAATGAGTCAATGCATGATGCGTCCCCGAACTCCCGCAAGACATTGAACATCATGATTCGCTGTTCATTTTTGGCATCATTGTTGGATACGACCTGCAGCGCATATTCGGGAACGGCGCGGTTGCCAAGCCTGCCGTTCAGTTTCAAAAGTGTCATATCAGCTGGCTGTTTCTGCCATTTGTCTGCTAACCATTTTTTAAAGTCTGCAGGAACACGATTTTTACGATGTTTTTTATTGGTGTGAATTCTTGCCATGGCCAGACCAGAAATCTTACTTCTTGATTTGATCTTGAAACGCGGTATTTTGGGGGTCACCACCTGCTTTGAGATAGGCCAGAAGGTCAAGAATTTCATTTCTCGTTAGAACATTGACCAGATGGGCGGGCATGGGAGATGTTTTGGAGAGTACGGACTCTTCAATTTCTTCACGCAGTACAGGAACGGTTTTCTGTGTTATGGGATCTGTTTCCTATGTATTTGTGGTACGACTGACTCCTACGGGACGTCCGGTCACGACCTTTCCGCTGGTAAGAACATAAACCGTATAGAGGTATTTCGGATCGATTACCTTAGAAGGAGTAATAATCGATTCGAGAATCGCCCGTGTATCAAATCGTTTACCGACGTTGCTCAGGTCAGGTCCAATTTGTGCGCCTGTAGAACCGATGCGATGGCATTTGAGACAATTGGCAGCTAAGAGTGCCTGTCGTCCGTTTTTGTAGGATCGGTTTGTCGTGATAGATGCCAAATGAGGTTCAAGGTTGCCGAGTGTCCATGCCTGGACCATGAGGCGCGCGGGTGTAGTAGCTGTTTTGACCAGCGGTTGATTCAGCACCGCTATTTCTTTATTGAATTGCTGGCGCTGCTGTTTTGTGAGAGTTTTCAGAAAGTCTTCGCGGATATCACGCATGCGTTCGGAGATTTGTTTACCGCCGTTGAAACTGCGCGCATGTGCTAACCAGGCAAGAAAAATTCGTTGTCGGTTCTGATTCCATCCCACTCGGGCAAAGGTGAGCGTTCTAGCTGCCCGGATCTGTTCTTCCTGAGTTGCAGTCTTTGAGAGCAGATTAAAAGATTGCTGAACGACATGCTTGTCATTTAAATAAACAAGCAGTTCACACAACAGGTGATTGGCGCTACTGGTCGCATGGGGATAAAGGGGCCGTAGTCGTTTTTTGATGACATCTGCCTGTGTTTCAGACGGTGATCCAAGTCGAATAAAACAAAGTTGATAAGCCCGTAGCAAGGCGAGTAACTGTTGTTGTTTCAATTTGCTCAAATCGATTTTGTTGAGTGCTGCAAGAACAGCATCACGGTCTGCCACAGTCCCTTGTCGGCACAAGGCAATCAAACCGGCGATCGCGGCAGTGGGTTGTGTCTCTTGCAGAGCCAGCGTGCGCCAGTTCGAAATGTTCTGGTTTTCGATTGCGCGTCGGGCAGCAAAACGGATCCAGCGATCTTCACTGTTGAGATGTGGCCAGAGAGTTTTCATGTCGGCATCTTTTTGAACATGGTACTGTTCAATCTGACGTCTCATTTTTCTTGCTGCCAAAGTTTGTGTTTTTGTCTGATCGCTAATTTTAGGAGCAGTCGAGTCGGCACTTTGCTTGGCAAGCGGAGTCACGCGATACAAACCTGACTGGGAACCACGGCCTCCCGTGATAAAGTAGAGTGCACCATCGGGGCCGAACTGCATGTCGCAGACATTGAGTGGTCCACCTTCCAGGAAGACTTCATATTGACAAGTATAACTAGCTCCGACGGGAATCAGATCGACCAGCAGAATACGACCGTTCTGCCAGTCGGCGATATACATTGCTTCTTTGAATCGGAAGGGAAAATTACTGGTCGTACCAAAAATCATTCCCGTGGGTGATCCCAACCCGGTGTCGAGAGTCGTTGGCAGACTGTCTGCGTAATAATCGGGCCATTTTCCGGTTCCCCAACGCCATCCATATTCTCCACCGGAGACGACATGATTAATGCGGGTAGGTCTGTACCATGGTTGTCCGATATCCCACTCCATGTCGGCGTCATAGGTAAACATTTCTCCTTCCCGATTAAAAGCCAGATCGACCTGGTTACGAAAGCCTCCTGCTATAATGTCCCACTTTTTCCTTCCGCATCGGTTCGCAGAATGGTGCCGACGCGATTATCCTGACCTGCGTCGTGCGGGTTTGACAACAGATGATCGTTACGTGGATCTCGGTAGGCTGAATGGGGTGAGGTTCCTTCGGGAAAAGAGACATCATTGCCGACAACCAGATAAATCATCTTATCGGGTCCGAGTACGATCTGGTTATGACCATGACCGAAACGGCTGCGATAGTCCATTTTTTTTAAGAGTTGTATTCGATCGAATTGATCATCGCCGGTGGTATCTTGCAGACGATAAAACCCCTTGCCGTTGGTGGCGTTGACATAAAGACTGTTATGAGCATAGAGGACGCCGCGGCAGTGTTTGAACGTTTTTTCGATCTTTTCAAATTTAATTTTATCTGGCTCGTCATCCAGTGTGATTCGTCCGAGCCCTACATCGTCCAGTCCCAGTATGATTCGACCTTGATTATCAAAGGTCATGCTGATCCATGAACTTTCATCTTTGCCAGCAGATCGCAGTAATTCGACTTTGAAACCTGATTGAACGCGAATTGAGCTAACGGGTGTCGCCGCTGGTTCTGCGGAGGCTGCGAGATTGATGTATCCTGGAATGAAAAAAACAACGAACAAAGTGAGCATATTCAAGTATTGCATGAAAATTGGGTTCTCCCGCATGCGAGCATGATTCAGGGGGCAGATACGTTCGTTGGTAGTTTTGTATTTCAACTGATCTTTTTAATATGTTCTACCAATTCGTGTTATTGCAACTTCAAAATGGCAAGGACCGGTCGATGGTCTGAAGCCATTGGTTCTGCGATGACTTCTGATTGTACTAATTCGAATCGGGGCGCTGGTCGGTAGAAGATATAGTCGATGCGTGACCTTGGTTTGGTTGCCGGCGCAGTTGGTGCAGCCGCTTCATCAATGGCATTGGTCCATTGTTTCAATAACACTTTGATCGGTTCCGAGTCTGGTTTGGCGTTCATGTCTCCCGCCAGAATTGTAGGGATCTCGTTATTCGCAGTAAAATGTTTGTTAATCGCTAGGCACACAACTGAACGAAGTACATAGTTTTACGTATTGCTAGCGATTAACAAACATTTTACTGTGAATAACGAGATCCCTACAATTCTGGCGGGAGACATGAACGCCAAACCAGACTCGGAACCGATCAAAGTGTTATTGAAACAATGGACCAATGCCATTGATGAAGCGGCTGCACCAACTGCGCCGGCAACCAAACCAAGGTCACGCATCGACTATATCTTCTACCGACCAGCGCCCCGATTCGAATTAGTACAATCAGAAGTCATCGCAGAACCAATGGCTTCAGACCATCGACCGGTCCTTGCCATTTTTGAAGTTGCAATAACACGAATTGGTAGAACATATTAAAAAGATCAGTTGAAATACAAAACTACCAACGAACGTATCTGCCCCCTGAATCATGCTCGCATGCGGGAGAACCCAATTTTCTATGCAATACTTGAATATGCTCACTTTGTTCGTTGTTTTTTTCATTCGAGGATACATCAATCTCGCAGCCTCCGCAGAACCAGCGGCGACACCCGTTAGCTCAATTCGCGTTCAATCAGGTTTCAAAGTCGAATTACTGCGATCTGCTTACAGCAAAGATGAAAGTTCATGGATCAGCATGACCTTTGATAATCAAGGTCGAATCATACTGGGACTGGACGATGTAGGGCTCGGACGAATCACACTGGATGACGAGCCAGATAAAATTAAATTTGAAAAGATCGAAAAAACGTTCAAACACTGCCGCGGCGTCCTCTATGCTCATAACAGTCTTTATGTCAACGCCACCAACGGCAAGGGTTTGTATCGTCTGCAAGATACCACCGGCGATGATCAATTCGATCGAATACAACTCTTAAAAAAAATGGACTATCGCAGCCGTTTCGGTCATGGTCATAACCAGATCGTACTCGGACCCGATAAGATGATTTATCTGGTTGTCGGCAATGATGTCTCGTTTCCCGAAGGAACCTCACCCCATTCAGCCTACCGAGATCCACGTAACGATCATCTGTTGCCAAACCCGCACGACGCAGGTCAGGATAATCGCGTCGGCACCATTCTGCGAACCGATGCGGAAGGAAAAAAGTGGGACATTATAGCAGGAGGCTTTCGTAACCAGGTCGATCTGGCTTTTAATCGGGAAGGAGAAATGTTTACCTATGACGCCGACATGGAGTGGGATATCGGACAACCATGGTACAGACCTACCCGCATTAATCATGTCGTCTCCGGTGGAGAATATGGATGGCGTTGGGGAACCGGAAAATGGCCCGATTATTACGCAGACAGTCTGCCAACGACTCTCGACACCGGGTTGGGATCACCCACGGGAATGATTTTTGGTACGACCAGTAATTTTCCCTTCCGATTCAAAGAAGCAATGTATATCGCCGACTGGCAGAACGGTCGTATTCTGCTGGTCGATCTGATTCCCGTCGGAGCTAGTTATACTTGTCAATATGAAGTCTTCCTGGAAGGTGGACCACTCCAATGTCTGCGACATGCAGTTCGGCCCCGATGGTGCACTCTACTTTATCACGGGAGGCCGTGGTTCCCAGTCAGGTTTGTATCGCGTGACTCCGCTTGCCAAGCAAAGTGCCGACTCGACTGCTCCTAAAATTAGCGATCAGACAAAAACACAAACTTTGGCAGCAAGAAAAATGAGACGTCAGATTGAACAGTACCATGTTCAAAAAGATGCCGACATGAAAACTCTCTGGCCCATCTCAACAGTGAAGATCGCTGGATCCGTTTTGCTGCCCGACGCGCAATCGAAAACCAGAACATTTCGAACCAGCGCACGCTGGCTCTGCAAGAGACACAACCCACTGCCGCGATCGCCGGTTTGATTGCCTTGTGCCGACAAGGGACTGTGGCAGACCGCGATGCTGTTCTTGCAGCACTCAACAAAATCGATTTGAGCAAATTGAAACAACAACAGTTACTCGCCTTGCTACGGGCTTATCAACTTTGTTTTATTCGACTTGGATCACCGTCTGAAACACAGGCAGATGTCATCAAAAACGACTACGGCCCCTTTATCCCCATGCGACCAGTAAGCCCAATCACCTGTTGTGTGAACTGCTTGTTTATTTAAATGACAAGCATGTCGTTCAGCAATCTTTTAATCTGCTCTCAAAGACTGCAACTCAGGAAGAACAGATCCGGGCAGCTAGAACGCTCACATTTGCCCGAGTGGGATGGAATCAGAACCGACAACGAATTTTTCTTGCCTGGTTAGCACATGCCGCAGTTTCAACGGCGGTAAACAAATCTCCGAACGCATGCGCGATATCCGCGAAGACTTTCTGAAAACTCTCAAAACAAAGCTGCAGCAGACCAATAAAGAAATAGCGGTGCTGAATCAACCGCTGGTCAAAACAGCTACTACACCCGCGCGCCTCATGGTCCAGGCATGGACACTCGGCAACCTTGAACCTCATTTGGCATCTATCACGACAAACCGATCCTACAAAAACGGACGACAGGCACTCTTAGCTGCCAATTGTCTCAAATGCCATCGCATCGGTTCTACAGGCGCACAAATTGGACCTGACCCTGAGCAACGTCGGTAAACGATTTGATACACGGGCGATTCTCGAATCGATTATTACTCCTTCTAAGGTAATCGATCCGAAATACCTCTATACGGTTTATGTTCTTACCAGCGGAAAGGTCGTGACCGGACGTCCCGTTGGAGTCAGTCGTACCACAATTACAGTGGAAACAGATCCCATAACACAGAAAACCGTTCCTGTACTGCGTGAAGAAATTGAAGAGTCCGTACTCTCCCAAAACATCTCCCATGCCCGCCCATCTGGTCAATGTTCTAACGAGAAATGAAATTCTTGACCTTCTGGCCTATCTCAAAGCAGGTGGTGACCCCCAAAATACCGCGTTTCAAGATCAAATCAAGAAGTAAGATTTCTGGTCTGGCCATGGCAAGAATTCACACCAATCAAAAAGCATCGTAAAAATCGTGTTCCTGCAGACTTTAAAAAATGGTTAGCAGACAAATGGCAGAAACAGCCAGCTGATATGACACTTTTGAAACTGAACGGTGTGTTTGGCAACCGCGCCGTTCCCTGAATATATGCTGCAGGTCGTATCCAACAATGATGCAAATGAACAGCGAATCATGATGTTCAATGTCTTGCGGAGTTCAGGGACGCATCATGCATTGACTCATTATTACCACTGCTTGAATCTGATCAACAGGACTGGCTGCAACAAACTTCCATGGATGTACTTTCTCGATATAACGATGATCGCATTTTCGAAATAATACTTCGCATGTATGCAAGTCATGACAGCAAGTCTCGTACACGTATCAGTCGAATTCTGTGTGCCCGTAAACAATCAACAAAACAGTTTCTCGCAGAGATCGACAAAGGTACGTATAACGCAGGCGACGTTACCCTTGGCGAACTAAACAGGATTGCTTCACATAGTGATAAATCGATTAATGAACTCATAGTCAAACACTGGGGTCAAATCAATAAAAGTATTACCAGCAAAGATCACAGAAATACGACGTGTCAGGTTTAATCTGAGAATAGCCGGCGACCTGAAACGTGGTAAAGAACTTTTCGAAAATCACTGTGCTACCTGCCACCAGTTATTCGGAGAAGGCAAAAAACTCGGTCCCGATCTGACAACTGCCAATCGCAAAGACTTGAACTATCTGCTCGAAAGTATCATCAATCCGAACGCACCTGTAAGAAAAGAATCCGTTTCGTCTGTGGTCATCACCAGTGACGGGCGTATCCTGACCGGAATTATTGTGAATGAATCTTCGACTCAAATTGTATTGGCAGATAACAAAAATGAACAATCCATTATACGACGCGAAGACATTGAGGAGCTTCATAATGCATCCACCTCACTGATGCCAGAGGATGTATTGAAACCACTGAAAGACCAGGAATTACGTGATCTGTTTAGCTATTTACAAAGCAATGGTGCTATCAAACATTGAAGCAGAGAACTAAAAATGAACCGGAATATAGGCCAACCTACAATGCCAAAATCGACTCAGTCTGAAATTTCACGTCGCCAGTTTTTAGCCGGTAGTACAGCAGCGGTTACAGGTTTTTCTACAATTTCCCAGCCCACCGCGAATGAAGAGCAGAACGACCCCGCTGATGATGACAACAAGGCTCTGATTGCAATTACTTATGATCTGGAAATGTCTGCCGGATATCCGGTGAAAGGCAAGCTGAACGGCCTACCCCTGATCACCAAAAAGGAAATCTCAACGAGGAAACTAAACAATATACAGTGAAATCATGTCGAATTGTGAAAGAGGCGGGCGGGGTTTTGCACTCATTTCTTGTGGGTCAGGTATTAGAACATAAAGACGTCGATTGGCTTAAAGCGATCATTAAAGAAGGACATCCGATCGGGAATCATACGTACGATCACGTCAGAGTTACAGCGAAAAACCTTACAAAAATCCAATACCGGTGTCAATCGCGCCCCTGGCTCATCGCAGGAAAAACAACCGAAGAGGTCATCTCTGAAAATATTGGGATCAAAGAGCTGGCGACGTGCAGCAGCGGCTGGGTATTAAGCCGAATGGGTTCCGAACACCCTATGCTTTTGCCAATGGTATTGCTGACAGAGCTGATCTACAGGAAATGCTACTCTCCTCGGGATACACCTGCTAGTTCTAAATATACCGGACCAACAAAGGTGAATCGCAAAAACCTGACCGAAGCCGACTTCGACGCATTCGTAACAACACACAAACTTCACCAGCCATTTGTTTATCCAACAGGACTGATTGAAGTCCCTTTTTCTCCACCAATGGATGTCGGTATTTCGCAGCAGGAGCTGGAAACTCGAAGAATTCCTGAGACTCATTGAAAAAAGCGTCCATTAAGCGATTGAAAACGGATTCACGTTCGACTTTGGGGGTTCACCCTCGGTCATGTATGTCGCAGAGGATCCGGAATTTAAGGCTGTCAAATTGATATGTAATCTAGTTAAGGCAGCTGGTGACCGTGCTGCCATTGTCGACTTGGATACCTTTGCCCGGCGAGCAAAAAGACAGCACGAGCAGGCAAAACCTCGGCAGACCTCAGGATGGAATTCCCCTGGGTGAATTTTGATGAAACACTTAAGCTGTTCTGAGACGGTGTAACTTCAAAGAAAGAATAATATCGTCTCGCAACAATCACTGAATGAGGTAAAGTAATGAGCAGAAAATTATGGAACTTTTCATTCAACAAGCTGGCTGCTTTTCTAGCCTTTATCATGATCATCGGTTGCAGTAAAAAGAATACAGGTCCGAATCGTGCAACCATCGGCGGTCGCATATCGTACAATGGCCAGCCTCTTGATAAGGGGGTTATTGAATTCGTTCCCACCGGTGAAACAAAAGGCCCATCATCGGGAGGTGCAATCGAAAATGGCAAATACAACATTACAGAAAAAGGCCCCACACCTGGATTACATAAAGTACTGATTCGTGCAACGCGAAAAACAGTAAAGATGGTGGACGCGGGGCCTCAAACTGGAGGAACCAAAGTGGAAGCGACGGAGCAATATATCCCTCCACAGTACAATTCCAGGACAACACTAGAAGTGAATATCAAATCTGGATCGAATAAGCAGGATTTTGATAGTAAAAATGATGATCCTAAAACAAAATAATTTGATGACATCGAAATGAGAACAACTGGCGAAATGATTACTATTATGAATACACCCAACCAAACAATTTCGAGAGAATCTCATTCCTTCTTCTCAATTCGAATGTGCTTATGGGACAGACGTGAAATCGTTCCAGGACTCTGCCCTAAGTCTCAGTTCACGATGTTTGTTGTTTTCTTACTCGTTTTTACCTGCTTGTGTTCCAGTGTCGTTGCACAGAATTTATCACAACCATATCGAGTGTTTAAAAAGACGAACCAAATCATGCTCAATGTGGGCACAAAAGGTAAGTTCGACTCCACACAAGCAAAGTATCCCTGCATTTTGAAAGTGGGTAATGAGTGGTGGATGTGGCATAACGGCCGGACAGATGATCGCTTCACCGGCTCCATCGGACTGGCAACGAGTAAAGACGGTCTCCATTGGAGAAAAACAAAAATAACGGTGACCCCGTTTTTGAACATGGACCTCCTGGAACGTTCGATGCGACGAAAGTCGATCATCCAGCCATTCTTCGGTTTGATGGTCTATTCCACATGTGGTACACCGCAGGTGATAAGAGCAGTAACTACAAAATTGGTTATGCAACCAGTCACGACGGCATACGCTGGACACGCAAAAACAATGCCCGACCCGTTTTGGAACCTGGATTACCTGGCCAATTTGATGATCGTGTCGTGCTGCATCCTGCGGTTGTGAGAGATGATTCCGATTATTGCATCTGTGGTATAACGGCGTTGGTCCACAGAAATCATTTCGAGTTGTGCGACAAGTCGTGACGGAATTCACTGACGCGACAAAACAACGGCAAGCCCGTGCTGGAACCGAATGTTGTTGGCAACTTCGATGAGGACTACGTATACAATGTGTTTGTGATGCACAAAAACGGGCAGTTTCATATGTATAGTGCATGGGCCTTATCAGGTCCGTACAATGGCTGTATCACTCATGCAACCAGTTCGAACGGTGACGAATGGAAAAAAGATACAACTCCCACTCTCACTAACGGAGACACTGGCAGCATGGATCACTACGCCTGCTTTGCATGCTATATCATCCATCGTGAAAACCAATTATGGATGTATTATTCTGCTGGAGGCAGAAAAACAGATGGATCAAACTGCGTCTCTTTGGCAAAGTGTCAATTACCAGACTAGAACATTTTCTTCTCTACTAAATCATAAAGAAAACCATTATGTGCAAACGTATGATACTACTGACTCTTGGAATTTTACTAGTCACTGAACTATCCACGAGTCTTGCGAAATCAGGAAAGAATTTGACACAATCGCAGCCTGCCAGCAAATTCCTGCGTCTCCAATATCATGGGCCTGATCGTAGTTTCTGTAGTTCACGGACGTGTGTCGATTTTAATGGTGATGGGCAACGCGAGTTAATGTTTGCCTCATGGAAGACCAAAAATTTACAGATGCTGAACGCCAGCGATGGTTCTGTCATCTGAGCAAGAAATTGGCAGGATTCCAACAGAGTATTTCAGCCTACGATTTGGACGGTGATGGTAAAATCGAAATTCTTTATAATGCGTGGGGCCCCGGACGTTTGTATGTGCTCGACCATACTGGGAAGGTGCTTCGACAATGGATTCCAGTGACCACAAGCTGGGTAATTCAGCGGTGATTGTTGACGCTGATGGTGATGGCCAGCTTGATGGTCTATTCGGTTCCAGGTCAAAGTATCTGCTGCGGCTGAATATGACAGATTTGAAACTCACTGAGCAGCGTTCAGGTTGGGTGCAATGTGGCTGCCACTCCTCGGTAATGGATGTGGACCAAGATGGTCGCTGGGACTCTTTGCAGGTTCCGGCGATGATTCTGGTGGCAAGAAAGGAGTGTTGCATCGTATCGATCCGGTGACGCTGAAAAGTGTCTGGTCATACAAGACAAACGATAACGCATCGAGTGCTGATCCAGTATTAGTTGATATCGACGGTGATGGACAGGTCGAAATCATCAAGTCAGTTGATAATTATGCCGGAGACGATGCACACGATGCCATCTATGCCTTTGAAACGGACGGCAAAGTGCTATGGAAGACACCGTAGCCCGGAGTGGAGGGATTCACCGAACGTGGCTGATCTTGATGGCGACGGAGAAGTAGAAATCGTCGGCATGACATTTCAAAACGAAGTGTATTGTCTGAACGCAAAAGGACAAATCAGGTGGCGTAAGAAACTGCGTCCCGAACTCAAGCATCAGAACTCGCATGCCTATGTGACACCAATCCTATGTGATATTAACGGTGATCAACAAATGGAAATCCTGGCGCTCACCAATGGGAAATATTTTGATAACACACAAAAAAATTCCAATAAAGATACGCGAGCAAATGGAATTGTCTTCGCCTCTCGGCGGAGGAGAGATCCTTGACCGCTTTGATGTCGGAGGACCACGCTATTGGGGCGATGCCTACGTTTGTAACCTTGACGATGATCCTTTGAGTTGGTTATCACAGGCAGCGGCGGGCTCGATGTGATCGAAACGCGTGGCTTTGGTGCCAATACCGAGCATTTCCAACGTCGTCGCAGCTATCAGCGACTGAACGTGGTTCCCTGGGCGTACGAAGACACCTACTTCATTAATCGTGGAACCAAAAAATCCGTTGTGACCATGACCGATAATCTGGTCTTAAATAAAAAAGAAGGCAAATACCTTTCGACAGGTAAGTTTACAACAGAACTAACACGCTTCCGCCCCATGGTTTGTTTTACCAGATTACCTACGACAAGCGCACACCGGACAAAACATCAATCAAGGTAAACATCCTTGATCAAGCTGGAAAAATGATGGGTTCCAATATTTCAAGTGGCACCAAACTCCAGATTGCTGAGCCAGTTCGGATTGAATTCATTTTCTCAACAGATCAATCACGCACACCGATCCTTGATTCTATTCACTGTCGTTTAACCTTAAGGAGATGAAATCTAATTTGGTTTCCTTCCTAATGAACGACAGAATCGGGTTTGTGAATCGTTTCAGTCTCATCTTGTTTTTTGTTTATTGCACAACGAGTATCTGCAGCTGAGCCTGTGAATCTGAATCGCCTGCCGAATGATTTACAGATTCCTGCCGTTATTCAAGGAAAACCCACAGGCGGGCAAACGGGTCTGGCAGACGAATCAGGGGTTCGAAAAGACCGAAATCGCTCATGCACTGTATCTGCCCACTGACTGGCGACCCGGGAAGAGGTATCCGGTCATTATGGAGTACCCGGGGAACGGCGGTTATTCGCAATGCCCTGAATGACGTCAGTCGGGGCCGAGTGCAGGACTGCAAACTGGGCTTTGGATTGTCCGGCGGTATCGGCATGATCTGGGTCAGTCTGCCCTTCGTTGATCCGAAGACCGGCAAGCATGCTGTCAAATGGTGGGGCGATCCGGACGCGACGGCGAACTATTGCAAACAGACCGTGGTCCGCATCTGCAGAGAATATGGCGGCGATGCGGACAATGTCATCCTCACCGGCTTTCCTCCTGCGGGGTGCCATCGCCTGTAATTATATTGGACTGCGTGACGCGGAGATCGCGGAACTCTGGAAAGGGATGCTGCCTCACAGTCATTACGACGGCGTGCGAAAATGGAATTACCCGGACAGTGACGCCGCGTCTGCCCGCCAGCGACTGGTGCGGCTCGGAACGCGTCCCCAGTTCATCAGCCATGAAATGAGTACACAGCAGACAGAAGCATATCTTAAAGAGTGTGGCGTGCCAGGGCAGTTCACGTTTATGGCACTCCCCTACCCTAACCATTCCGATGAATGGGTGTTGAAAGACATTCCCCAACGACCCAGGGCCCGTCGCTGGCTCCTGAAAGTCGTACAACTCCGATCTTAATCACTCTTCATTCGGCATCCTGATCAGACTGAATCCTGATCCCCTGAAACCTTCCAGAGGAATCACCCCCATGTCACCTCGACAGCTGCACTCCCTGGATATTATGCTCTGCTCATTTCTGGACTTGTTCGCCCTCTGCAATGTACTCTTCGCCCAGGATACGAACCCCAACCCCGGCCGCATATCGAAATCCGCGGGATCTATGGCGGGCACCGACACAGCTGCTGGAGCAGAACCAGCGGCTGCCTGAACTGGGTGTGAATGCGATCTTCATGGGCTCGGGAGTCTGACTATGCTGGAGGGATCGCTCAACTAAAACAGCAGGGCGCACAGGTCTTTGCCGAATTCAATACGATGCATGTCGCCAGCTATCTCAAAGAGCATCCGGATGCGGCACCGATCGGCGTTGACGGGAAAATCTCACCTCCGCCGCAGGGCTGGCAGGGCATCTGTCCGACCCATCCCGGCTATCGGAAATATCGGATGGACGAATTCCGTCGAGTACTCAAAGAATATGAGATTGACGGTATCTGGCTCGATTATCATCACAGCCACGCCAGTTGGGAGCGGGCCGTGCCCGACATGCCGGACACCTGTTTCTGCGAACGTTGCCTGAAGCAATTTCAGCAAGATACCAACACAGCTCTGCCTGACACCCACGCCGCAACTCTCGCAGCTCCTGCTGGGAGAACACAAAGACGCGTGGGTACAGTGGCGGTGCGACGTCTTTACCGACTGGGTCCGCGAGTTTCGTTCGATCATCGACGAGACGCGACCGAAAGCCCTGCTGGGCACATTCCATTGCCCCTGGACCGACACCGAATTCGACGGGGCGCTGAAAAACAAGCTGGCCATCGATCTCGAGGCCCAGGCACAGTACATCGATGTCTTCAGCATCATGCCTTATCATGCCCGCTTCAATCATCCCGAAGACCCGGCCTGGATTTCCCGCCAGACGGCATGGCTGGGAAAACATCTTGGACATCAAAGGGGAGCCTGGAGAACGGCACAAGATCTGGCCGATCGTGCAGCTCTCGGACTGGGGCGAAGCAGTGCCCGTTGAACAGGTGCATTCGGTCCTGGACCATGGCACGCGGCCCCCTGCGACCGGCGTGATGGTCTTTCGCTGGGGTTCCCTGCATCCCCAGACCGACAAGGTCGACGCGATGATCGAATACTATCGCGATCAAACCTAGGCCGTGCGGGAATCTGTTTGTTGACAATCCGGCAGGGGCGCGATCTATAACCAACGCGAACTGAAATCACCTGCAGATAGACGGATTGCGACCATGCTGACAGTACTTTCCCCGGCCAAATCACTGAACCTGGATCCCCAGAAACAGACCACCAAATACTCGACTCCCGAATTCATCGAGGAAGCCGAAACACTCGTCAATAAACTGAAGCGGATGTCGCGGAAAGCGCTGGGCGAACTGATGAGCATCAGTGACGATCTGTCCGAGTTGAACCATGGTCGGTTCAATGAATGGTCGCGTCCCTTCACGACGAAGAATGCCAAGCAGGCCGTGCTGACGTTCAACGGGGATGTTTACCAGGGCCTGAATGCCAGTCAGTTCAAAGCCCGCGACCTGGCGTATGCCCAGGATCATCTGCGAATCCTGTCCGGTCTGTATGGCCTACTGCGTCCGCTCGATCTGATGCAGGCCTATCGCCTGGAAATGGGAACCAGCCTCAAGACGCGGCAGGGGAACTCACTGTACGATTTCTGGGGCGATAAAATCACCGAGTCGCTCAAGGCGGATCTCGACAAACAGAAACAGCGGGCCTTGGTGAATCTCGCTTCGAATGAATACTTCAAGTCGGTCAAACCCCGGTAATCACAGGGCGCCGGTGATCACGCCGGTCTTCAAAGAAATCAAAGATGGCAAATCGCGGACCATTGCCTTATTTGCGAAACAGGCCCGCGGCGGATGGCGGCCTGGATCATACAGAACCGCATTGATGCCCCGGAGGACCTGACCGGTTTCAACCTGGATGGCTACGAGTACCAGCCCGATGAATCAACTGACAGCAAACTGACCTTTTCCCGCCCGCAACCACCGCCGGTCGGAAAAATAACTTCGACCTTTCTCAGACTTATTCACACTTTTTTCAGCTTTTGATCCAATAGTATTTGCTCGGAACGGAACTGGTTTTTCCCCGGCTTTGTATAAAATAACGACGTGCTTTGCAAAATGCCTGACATCGCAAATGCAGTTCACCCAGTGTTGCTTGATCTGATTCAAGGTAAAAGCCGGACAGCCTGTCGAAACGCTCATCTGAACGATCACTGCCATCTCCGGCATGATTCCCACCTGAGGAGTCAATGAAAATTGAAGTGCGGTATACAGACGGTCACAAAATATTCGCCGTGGTGTTTGAAATTGAACCAAGGAAAATGCTTTGCTGGAGGGGAGAAAACCGATGCGAAATTCGAGTCAGTCAGCCACAATGCCCCGTCGAAACAGGAATTCTCAAACGACTGTATTCTGACTTGTCGGCATCTACTTTTATCTGCCAGGTAAGTCTATCTGGAGTTCGATCTGGGTGGCGCCATTTCCCCACAGTCACGGAGGTCGAGGTGAAATCAGGTCGATCTGTGTGCAGTGGTTTATCTAATTGCGATCCACACAGAGCAGCCACTACCCTCACTCCATTGAAACAGCGTGCCACAACAGGGAGAAAAGAAGAGCCCCTTGTCTATCTGATCCTGGCACTCCAATTCTTCGTTCTCATCCCATGTTTGTATCGATACGCTTTGAGTATTTTTGAGTACAAGGAAGCTGATCATCATCTGCGTCAGCGCGACCAACACAACAGGAAACAACAGCCGCAGACAAGCAGACATCTCAATATACGAATACAATCTAAGTTTATCCTTCCCGCGTTTTGTCCAAGTGCTGTCTCGCTGGTGTGTATCATGATTTGTTTCA